>JBDKUM010000288.1:0-3720 GCA_039679715.1 Phycisphaerales bacterium | reverse complement strand
TCTACTCCTTAAAGTTCTTGTTGTTGTTTATAATGTTTGATTGCCAGTATTGCTGCTCCGATTGCGCCGGTCATTTGAGGCTGCGGCGAAACACTGACAGGTCTTTGAAATATTTTCTCAATTGCTGTATCCATTGCATGAATCATAGCCACGCCGCCGGTAAAAATAATAGCAGATGGTATCTCACGTCCGGCCATACTTAAGATTCGCGAAGCAATGGCATTTTGTACTCCGCAAACGATGTCAGCGGGGTGGCGTTGTTCTGCCATTAATCCGACAATTTCTGTTTCGGCAAAGACCACACACATGCTGCTGATTGCGGCGGGATTTTCACTCTTTTTTGCTACGGTACCCAATGAATCAAGCGAAATGGATAATTTTTTTGCGACCATTTCCAAAAAACATCCCGTTCCTGCGGCACAACGATCGTTCATCGCGAAATCTTCAATGCTGCCGTTCTCATTTATCCGAATAAATTTACTGTCTTGCCCGCCAATATCGATGATTGCGCGTGCATCAGGTGCAAAGTATTTCACTCCGGCTGCATGACAGGTAATTTCGGTTATTGTTTTATTTGCGAAACTGATCGCATTTCGGCCATATCCCGTGGCGATAATCGTTCCAATTTCTCGGTGGGATAAACAATGTTTTTTAAGAGTATTTTTAAAAAGAGTTCTTGCGAGATTTTCTTGTGCTACGCCCTGGTCAGTTATGCCTGTCGCTATAATTTTGGAATTATCGGAAGACATAAGTGCGATTTTGATTGCCCGTGAGCCTGCGTCTATGCCGGCACAAATCATTTTTGCCTCCGCTGTAAAACAATTTCTATTAATGTTTCAATTCTATTTTTTATCGGTTGCCGCAAAGAATCGGATAACGATGGAATTTCAATTTCAAGTGTCGGTATCCCCAGTCTTTTTTTGACGATCTCCGCTATGATTGTGCCTTCTGTTGCACAATGACTTGCGCCTGGGATACGCGAAATAATGAGCGCTTCGGACCCGAATTTTTTGATATCTCGGCAAATACGATTTGCACGTTCTAATGAAGAGCCAACCATCGGATCAGCCAAAGCTATTTGTGCCAAAGCGTCCATTGGCGGTATGTTTGTGGGTATAGCATCGAGAGCATGGGTAAAAAGGTAATCTGTGCCGCAGATACGACCGCCGCAATCTTCAAGAAGATTCATCGTTTTCAAGTCAGCTACAGGGTTCACCCAGAAAATTTTTGCAGCATCTGTTGTCGATATTCCATCATTGATTGACGCTCTATGCTTTGCTTCTTTTAATAATTCCCGCAAAATGCGGATTGTCTCATCAATATCTGAACAAAAATGTATGGCGAGCATTTCTGCGATAAGCATTTCAAGTGCCGGCAAGGGATTTATTTCAGCTGTAAAAACTGTATGTCGAAGTTCAGCAAGCAATTGACGGACAATATTTGCCTTTGCTATTCCTTTTGTCAATTTCTCATCTGTAAGCGTTTGGCCGATTGATGTTTCTAAGAGACTTTTTATGTATTCCAATTCTCTTTTTATGAATTCAATTTGCGATAGCGGAGCATTAAAACCGCCCGGCAGATTTATACTTATTTCATTATCATCGGCTTTGCGTCTATGCGGAATTTCCCACCAATTTATTTTAAATCCAAGATTGTTAAGACGCTGAGTAATTGCCGCAAAATCGTCGCAAACAGCCCCAGTACTGCATATAAGCATATCAGGAATCGGAAAATGTTCTTTATTTAGAAATGCGCCCAGCATCGCTCGTACCGGGCAAAATGATTCATTGATACCGAGTGAATCTGCAATTTTGAATAAACCTTCATTGTTTTCCATAATGCATGGAGTCCACCATGCGCCATCGGGGTAAAAAGCAATGGTATTTTCAAAAGCGTAAGCCATGATCGGGATTGTACCCAAATCTTTCATTGTACCGATGATTTTTTTACCGTTTGCGCGAGCTTCGTGCAAACGTTCATTTTCTGTGAGCAGAAAATCCCAAAGTCGAAGCGATGCAGGTGAATTATCAAATTGAAGTGTCCGAAGCCTTGTGTCGCCATTTTCAACGTGTCTTTGCAAGTTACCGCATTGATTGAGACGGATTTTACATGCTTTTTGATTCATCCAGGCATCTCCATAAATGCTTGAATTCGTGTAAACAGACGGCTTTGTATATTTTCATCGTTTTGGCCTGCATGAAGGTCGAGAACAGGCAAACCTGTAAAATGTTTATCTGAAATTCGTCCAAGTTCCGCATGCCATTTGTCACACCATACATAATGATGAAATATGATACCTCGAACAGGTATTTCTTTAAGTTTATTATGGAACCATTTGTAAATTCTATCATTTGGCATTTGAAATACATCAGGTATTGTTTCAAAATATGCTGAAACTAATTCTTTAATCGGATTTTCATTTAGCCTCCGATTATCGAATTTTCCCGGTAATGTACGTTCGCCGTCTGTTGTGGCGTCAAGAGCAATATAGCCGCCATATTTTTCAACAATGTCAAAAATGATTTGATCATGCTTGAGTAAATGACTGCCTATGAGGGCCAAAGGTGTTTTGCCGTTTGATTTCCTCTCTGTAAATCGCATCTGCCTTTTATTCTCAAACTCTATCATTGTTTCGCTGAGTTTTGCTGTTGTTGGTCTTTGTCCCTTAAGTTGTGTTAGAAATTTACTAAGTCTTTCGAGTTCAGATGTATAAAGTTCAACCGCGGATTTTCTTTGCCATGTAGCCGGCACATTCATTAAGAATACCGGAAGGTCAAAATTTTGTACCGCAATATCGGATGCCCGACGCATTTGATCGCATGTGGTAGTGAAAATTACTGCACATGCTTCTTTTTGTATTTTTATTTCGTTGAGAAATGCGCGCGCATATGGGCACATTCCAATTACCGCGTTCTCTGACACCTCGGGTATAACTCTTAGCGATAAAAAGCCGTGAGCTGCAATCCATTCTGCCGGTATAAAGGGATCACAATATATAACCGTATTTTTATTCTGTAAAGGCATTATTGCTTCCGGAGCGTTTCAAACAGGGCTTCTACTCGCATCGCAATGCGTGTAGAATCTGATGGGGAATAATCCGTTTCAATTTTAAGGTAAGGCAGTTTGAATTCCTGCGCCAATTGTTTGATAAAATATGATTCAATATCATACGTCAAACAAGCCTGCCAAATCAATTCTACAATACATTGGGGTCTGAATTGGCCAATAAGTTTTCGCAAGGTTTCAGGCCTTCGATCATTCCTGGTCATAACAGAACATGGAATATTAAAGTATTTTTTTGCCAATGCTCTCATAGGATTCTCATTAGTTTCGTCAACGTCATCCAATATTGGCTTTATACCGGAACAATTCTCCATGCATACAACCAGACCGCCATTCTGTTCTATAATATCAATTACCCGCTCGGCTCCATGCACAAGCGGTACACCGGTTAAAAGTACACGAACTTTCTGCGTAATTGCGCATTCAGCTTTTTTTGATTTTAAAAAATTTATTATTGTTTCATATTCTTTCAAATCCGCTTCAATGCCGCTGATAATGCTTTTGAAATCCAAAAGCTGCCGTCCCGTCAATGGCGAAAGTTCTGACTCCATGAAAGCTGCAAGTTGACGTCTTAAACGGCGTTCGCGATTCATTAATTTGATCGCTTTTCTGATTTCATAATCAGTTATCTGCAGATTAAAACGTTTTTCGAGAGCT
>JBDKUM010000287.1:0-17305 GCA_039679715.1 Phycisphaerales bacterium | reverse complement strand
GGAATGGCTGGTATGTCAGCAGCGATTGAGGCCGCTCAGCAGGGGTCAAAAGTAATTTTATTGGAAAAAGAGGGCGTTCTAGGTGGCAGTACAAATCATGCTGAAGGCATGTTCGGATCTGAAAGTCCCCTTCAAAAAGAGCGAGGCATCACGGTCAACGAAGAAGCATTATTAAAGGAAGAATTTCAATTTTCTAACTTCAAAGTGGATGCCAATCTGTGGAAAAACGTTATGCGCCATTCAGGCGAAGATATTCAATGGCTCATGGATATGGGAGTAAAGTTTGAGGATGTACTGAGTACGGGTGCCGGCAACAAAACATGGCACATTTACGAGGGATTCGGTAAGAGTGTAATTAATAAACATATGAAACCGACAGCTGAAAAACTTGGCGTGGAAATTCTGGTTAATACACCCGCTAAAGAGCTTATAATGAATAATGGACAGGTAGCTGGTGTTAAAGCAACTACGAAAGATAAAAAAGAATTGGTGATTAATGCCAAAGCGGTTATTATAGCAACAGGCGGGTTCGGCAATAATGAAGAAATGGTTAAAGAACTCACACACTATGATAAGACACAATATGCTGACAGAGGTGCGCCGGGGCATGACGGTGACGGTATAAAAATGGCCAAAGCAGCAGGTGCGCTTACCGGTGAACGTGCTATAGTCATGAATTTAGGTAATTCAATAGAGGGGACTGCCCTTGATTCGCAACTGAGTGTTGCCGCTGGTCAGGAACCGTCTCTCTGGGTAAATCAAGATGCAAAACGCTTCGTCAATGAAGATGTAATCTGGTATTATACCCGTGGCAGCAATGCGATAATGACACAGCAAAAAGCGTTTACTGTTTTAGACAGCGACGAAATTTCGAGACTGGAAGCGCAAGGCTCAACTGTTGGCTGGGGCATGTATAATTCACCCGGCACAAAATTAACGAAACTTAAAGCCGAACTAAAGGATGCACTTGACAATGGTAATCCTAATGTATTTACCGCCAATACTTTGGAAGAGCTTGCAACCAAAATGGGAATTGATCCGGCAACTTTTGTTAAAACAGTTAACGATTACAATTCTTTCTGCGCAAATGGCAAAGACAGCGAGTACTACAAGGATGCCAAGTATCTTCATCCGGTAAAAACCGGTCCGTTTTATGGTTTCCACGTAAAAGCTTGTAATCTTACTTCGTGCGGTGGTATAAGAGTAAATATTAATAATGAAGCATTAAATGCAGATTATCAACCGATAAAAGGACTTTATGTTGCAGGCATGGATTGTGACGGCTTTACCGGTGACACGTACGGCTTAACTCTTCCTGGTTCAGCTCAAGGAATTGCCTGCTTTACAGGAAGAAACAGCGGGAAAAACGCCGCTCTGTATGTTAGGCAGCAATAGGTTTATTCCTTAAAACTTAGCAAGGGTTAAAAGGGCAATCTCTATCTGACAATATTTTGAGATTGCCCCTTTAATCTAATAAGGGGACGGTGTGGCCTGCTACATGCTTTCAATGGGATAGATTTTCTGAACAAAGGGGTCAGAGAGAAAGGATAAATAATTGATGTCTACGACGAGAAGGATAACTATAATCGGAATGTTAGTCGCGCAGGCTTTAGTCCTTCAGTTTATTGAGCGGTTGATTCCAAATCCCATCCCAGTTCCAGGCATAAAACTTGGTTTGGCCAATATTGTTACCTTGTTTTCGCTGGTAGTCTTTGATTTTAAAGCGACCTTAAGTATAATATTATTGCGCGTCGTTCTGGGTTCGTTGCTTCTGGGGACGTTTTTAGGCGCGGGCCTTTTTATGAGTCTCGCAGGAGCAGTTGCAGCAGGCTGTATAATGGCGATCCTATTACGCTTTCTCCCCGATATAAGTTTAATAGGCGTAAGTATTGCTGGTTCCGTAGCGCACTGTACGGGGCAACTTATTATAGCAGCGCTGCTTATTAATCATTCTGGCATTTTTTATTATCTACCGATAATGCTGCTTCTTTCAGTACCTACGGGTTTTGTTACCGGGCTTTTTTCAACAAAGGTTATTAAGTATTTTAAATCAAATAATATTATGGGTTCATCTTTGCTTAGGTTTGATATGAAACAAAAAAGCGTAAACCGTTCTTCGCATAATTCGCTTTACTGAAAGTGTGTGATTAAATGAAAAAATATAGCACAGTAGTAATTGCCGGAATAGTAATAGCAGTGGCCATTTTAGGTTTTGCCGGTCTCAAATTTTTTCAAGCTCATAATAACAGTGATCATATGAGAGCGGTAATTAAACAGGATGATAAAATTGTTGAACGCATCGATCTTGATTCTGTTGTAGAACCAAGAAGAATAGACATTTCCAGCGGAACCCATCACAATATTATTCGTGTAGAGAAAGGCAGAATAAGATTTGAAACGGCAGATTGTCCTGATCAAATATGCGTGAATACCGGATGGTTGACAAACAAGGGAAATCTGGCAGTATGTATGCCTAATAAAGTTTTAATATATATAGAAAATGATTGATCTGGGATCGCCCCGGTTACGTTTTCGGTTCATTTTGCTGAAATCCGGTTATTTTGCAGGATAAACCGTATTTAAGTAGAATTAAATAATAAGAATTTTAAAAATGCTTCTATGGAATTTATAGAAGCATTTTTATATACGGAAGGAATGCTATGAATAAAGTACCGCAGTGTCTGTGTGTGTTGGGGAAAGTAAGAAAATATGGCGTAAAGGCGCTTATTTCTTATATTCAGCAAAACTTTAGAAAAAAATTCATACTTATGGACGGACAGGGTACAGAAATCTTTGCATCAAGTGAATTTATTAAAAATAAGGATACTATTTTACAGATAAAAAAGGGACAATGGTATGATGAAGAACAAAAAAATTTTGTCTATCGAGCGGAGAAAAGAGGGGTAAGTTTATTTTTGGTATTACATCCGGTAGTAAAAGGCGATCTGCCTAACGTAAATTCGTTGTTGGAAGATATACGATTATCAATGGCTTTTTATTTAAATACAATGCTGGAAGCGCAGGTGCGCTGTTCAAAAATTGAAAATGATTTAATGGAGAGTCTGTTTGGGAAAAAACGTGGGAAAGGAGATGACTTTTTACTGTCGGGTCATTTTAATTTATATATCGATAAACCATATGTTATCCAGTTGATTCATGTGGAAAATACAGATGATCCGGTTATAATAAATAAAGTAATTGAGCTTGTGGTCGAATATACAGGAAAAATAAGAGTGCCTTCTATGCGTCCTATATATTGGCGAAATAATCTCGTGCACATTATACCGGCTTATTATAAGAATGAGACCTTTGAATTGAGGCAGGAATGGCCTGATGCTAGAATTTCAGAGGTTTTTCGCAAATTAGCCAAACAAAAATTAAATGTAATCGTTTCTCTTGCTATGGGACAGATCCATTTTCTGGATGATCTTTATAAAAGCTATCATGAAGCACTCATAACACTAACATTTTGCCGAGTAAGGGGAGAGGCTGGCTGTGTGCAGCGCTTTTATGATTTAGGCTTTTTTCGGTATATTTTTTTGCAAGATATAAAGGTAAATAAAAATTATGTAATGGATAAGTTGGGTGCAATTATTAATTATGATAATGAAAATAATACAAATTTGTTGCAGACGCTGAATATTTTGATAGATAACGCATTTAGCTGGAAAGAGACAGCCGCAAGATGTAATGTTCATGTAAATACCATTCACTATCGAGTCGAGCGCATTGAGAAAGTGCTGCAGCTAAAGCTGCAGGATACCCAAAATATTTTTGAGTTGTATGTTGCGTTAAAGTTATGGGATCTATTAAATGCATTAGAATTGATTGATGATTATTATGTTGGCACAATAGGGGATGTAAATTGCCATGGTAGATAATTTGGGGTGTTTGTTTAATGAAGAATGACAATACAGCTGAAATGAATTTTTTGGAGCAATTATTGGATGATGGAATTATGCGTATTGCCTATGATTTCGAGACGGAGATAGGGAGAAATGTTCTTTTAGCAGATAACAATGGAGAAATATTTTATTCTTTAAAAAACATTACTGATGAAGCGGCTCGTATTTTAGTTCGCCAAATCCCGGCAATTAAGGAAACAGAATATTATTTTTGTAAAACAAGAAAAATGCTGTTTTATCAATTGGGCGAAAAAGAACACCGGTTAATTGTAGGGATACAAAATGTGCGGCAAGAAGATATTGCAATTTTAATTGATAAAGTTCGTTTACGCAGCTTAGCGTTAAAAACATATTTAGATATGCAAGAACAAATACAAAAACAAGCCAGAGCTTTTGGGAGAAATCGAGTAGAAGCGCTGGTGAAAAGCAGCGCCAATATCTATGATATCATTGGTTTCCATAATATTGATTTAAAGACTGACCGGTATTATGAAATTTTATTGATAAAAACCGACAAGACGGAAAATATTACCGATACAGTTACTGCTATCGGAGATTTTTACACACAAAAGGAAGGTGAAGAAAATTTTCCGCCGATTCTGTGGAATGATATCATTATGATTATATCGCCGATGAATAGTATAGACAGCAAAACGGTGGCCGATATAGAAAGAACGGCTGCGCTTTGCCAAAGAAAATTGGCAGAGCAATCAGGCGTTGAACTTAGCTGTGGGATAGGCCGATTCTATATGTTAAATAATTTGCATAAATCCTATATTGAAGCCAAAATTGCTTTAATATTTCCTAACATTATGGGGAAATTCGGTAGGGTGCAATCCTTTGATAAGCTTGGCGTTTTTAGCATGATTTTTTCGCAAGAGATCGATTTGTTAAAGGAATATGTCTTAAAAGTATTAGAACCCATATTGAGTTATGACCAGGAAGTGAATATGCAGCTGGTTGATACACTGCGAATATTGTTACGCAACAACTTTAATTGGGCTAAAACAGCCAAGGATATGTTTGCTCATGTCAATACGATTTATTATCGGTATGATAAAATTGAAAAAATGTTAAATTTTGATTTGTCCAAAGGCAAAGATCGCAATGAAGCGTTTGCCGCACTTACGGTGTGGGATGTATTAAATAAGATAGGTTTTATCGGAGAAGACTTCTTTCGTTAAAACGTCATTCCATTGAAAGTTTGTCGTGGAGTTTTTTCGCTAGAGTACAAATAGTACATCTGTGTTTGAGTGCGGCCCAGACAGTTCCTAGAGTAACAAGAATAGCTCCCAACCATACAAAAGACATCAGAGGTTTGCGACTTATTTCCGTTTCAAGTTTTTCGGGTTTGTTTATAGACTCTAGGCTGCGCAGGGTGATTTCTGCCTCGCCGTCTTTAATGTTAAGCGATGTTAAGGCGATTTCGTAGTTAAAAACGGTAACCGGCACGCGAAACAGCTGCCCTTTTTGCGGGATAAGTTCAGGTGTGACTTCCTGTACGATACCGTCTTTCGTCACTTCGAGTATGGCAGCGGCTTTAATATCGCCCTCAGGACCACTATTCATAGTAAAGCGAATAAACTTTATTTCTAGACCTTCCGGGGTAATTTTTTCGTCCTTGTGCAGTTGGTATTTCTGTACATCATTAGACTGCAATGCCGGCGTTAGATAGAGATCGGCCGTAAGCCCCCGATAAATGCCGGGTTCATGAACAGCCGGCTCGCCGGCTGCGCTTAGCTTAGTGTGAGGAAGCAGTACGGTGTTGAGCGGAGTATCTAAGGCAAACTCGTGATAAAAGGTATTGCCGGCTGCATCGCTTTGTTTGCCCATATAGGTTACTCCCTGCCCCAAGACTTCTTGTCGCTGGCCGGGTTCAAAGCTGGTCGTAACAGACTGGGAAGCCAAAGAGGAAAAAATAATGCCGACTAAGGCAATGGACAAGCCTAAATGGGCTACTCCTGCCGGCCAAGGCAGTATTTTGTTATGGAGCGCTGTCAGTGTTGCTGCAGCTGTTGCTGCAGCTGCTCCTACAGTTATCATTGCAAACAGGTTGTCGATGCCGGCTATAAACGTTAGGATAACAGCGATAAAGGCAATTCCGCCTAGCCACCAGTATTTTTGTAAGTGTAAGGCGGAGTTGTCACCCCATGGCAGTAAAGTTCCCTCAGCCAGTAAAACAACCATGGCGGCAGTCAGCGGTAATGCAGCCGTGTTGTAAAAGGCGGTGTCGATACTAGCGGGATGGCCCCGGAAACCGGTAACAAGCGGTGTGGACATGCCGATAAACACAATTAGACTAATAACTGCCAGGATTATAGCCGTAGCACACAGACAGAATTCCCTGCTCTTAACATGTACATATAGCGGCTCATTTGGCATTTTAGACCAATACCAGACTAAAATTACCAGCCCGCTTACAGCCGTGAGCAATAGTATACTTCCCAGTAAACCACCCATCCCTTCATTACTAAAGGAGTGGGTGGAGAAGTTATCCAGTACGCCGCTCCGAGTGAGATAAGTTCCGTATAAAATTAGCACAAAATTGCTAATAGCGGCAAGATAAGCATATTTTACTGCCGTATTACGCACCCGGGCCAATAGTAATAAGTGAAGCAACGCCCCGGTGACAAGCCAAGGTACCAGGGAAGAATTCTCTACCGGATCCCAGGCCCAATATCCGCCCCAGCCCAAGACTTTGTAGGCCCAATATCCGCCCATAAAGATGCCTGCGCCAAGTGATGACCAGGCAAACAGTGTCCAAGGAAGTGATTGGGCAATTACTTCTTTATGATGGCCAGTGAATAGGCCATGAATTGACAAAGCGAATGGTACAGCCAGAGCCGCATATCCTAAGAAGACAAAGGGCGGGTGGATGACCATCCAGGGATCCTGCAGCAGCGGATTCATGCCCATGCCGTCAGCCTCCAGTCCGGGCATGGGGCGAAAAGGGCTTTTACACACCAGGACAACTAATAATAAGAGCTGTAAAGCACAGAACGCTGCCATCGCCGCCGGTGCCTTTTTTCGGCTGAGAAACAGTCCGAAAACAGTATGAAACAAAGCCCACAACAAAAATGATCCTTCTTGTCCAGCCCAAAAGGCGGAAATTTTGTAAGCGAAGGCTTGTTTATGCGCTGAATAACTAAATACATATTCGTAACGGAAGTTATCGCTTAGCAAGAAATATAACAAATAGCCGGAAGCTATAAGAATGGCACAAGCTGCTGTCCGGTAAAATAAGATAGCCGTTTCTTCCGTTGAAGCAGGCGAACGATAAGCTTTACAATAGAAAATAGTTGCTATTCCTGTAGTAAGTAAAGCAAGAATGAGAGCCATGTAGGCCAGCATTACCGGTTCACGCTCCTTTGATATTTGGATGGGCACTTAATAAGCAGCTTATCAGCGGCAAATTGATTGTTTTGATATCGGCCAATGGCAACAATACTGGCAGTGTGCTCCAGGCCTTCAGGCTTCGTGCCAGTATAAACGATTAAGGCTTCTTCGCCGGCATCATCGCGCAGACGAAAGCGAAGTTGGTTGCTCTCAGGCAAATAGGCTATATTATCTGCTGATAAGGTACCTTTAACTTGAACCGTTCCTTTAGTGGTTCTGGCTTCAGCAAAGGAAACATACGGCGAGAGGGAATGGGTATAAGTAACGGCGCAGAAAATCAAAAAGGAGAAAATTATAAATAAGCTAATAGTATGCTGTTTTGTCATAATCTGCCGCCACCTTCCGGGCTGTCCTTTTGCGCAAGATCACGCCGGCGCGTTCGCTCAATGTAGTAGATGAAAAGTTGTCGAAATAGGGCACTGGCAACCAGCAATGCGGCAATAAGTGTATACAGCATGACCGGATCCATAGCGATCTTCGCGGCACTATTAATGACCGGTGACGGATGGAGTGAGGAATAATAGCGAGGAATAACAAAAACTAGAAAGGGCATGACAACAATTGATAGCAGGGAGTAAGCGGATGAAATCTTAGCTCTTTGGTCGATATCGTGAATTGCCGTGCGCAAAGCGAAACTAGCGCCATAGAGGAGCAGCAGGATAAAGATGGTTGTTTGCCGGGGGTCCCAATTCCAGTATGCACCCCAGGTTATTTTGGCAAATAATGCACCGCTGATTGTTGCCAGCAGGCAGAAAAAGAAGCCTAATCCTGCAGCAGTGGCACTTTTTCGATCATATTCTATTTGATGGGTGTTTAGATAGCGCAGAGCCCATAATGCCGATAGCACGAAGGCCATGACGGAAATCCAAGCCGCCGGAATGTGAAAAAAGACAATACGTACCTTTTCCCCTAAGCCTTCTACGGGCGGCACTATAAAAAAAACGGCGTAGATCACACCAACTGCTGCTAATGCTGTGATTATATTACTTATGCGGTGGTTCAACATATAACCTCCTAGTCGTACCATAGATAATCAAATAATAGTGATGCAGCAGCAATAACAGTTGCATCATAACCAGCCAAAAAAAAGCACTCATTCCAACTTGGAATCATGTCGGTTAAGATTTGTTCTGTCGCAGCAATGGCGGTAAGAAACTGCGGCAGCAGGAGCGGAAATGTGATTACGGTGAAAAGGGAACCTTTAGCGTTAGTACAGGACACCATAAATGCGGTCAAGGTTGCCACTGCCGCTACGCCAACAGTACCGAAAAATAATACATAAACCAGCTGACCCCATAAATGAACTTCAATATTGAGGAAAATAAGAAAGAGTGGGATAAGCAGTGCCGTCACCAATTGTAACAAAAGAATATTAAATAACAGCTTTCCTGCTAATACGGCTTGGCCATTCGCGTACAGGCGCAGTGTAAATAATGTTCCTGCCTCCTGCTCATAAACAAAGGTTCTTGCTAGTCCTGCCATAGCACAAAAGAAGAGAATTATCCATAACAGCATGGCCGCAATGGAGGAAGAAATAGCAGCTCCGGCAAGTGTCATACTAATGCCGGACAGCGTGACCAGTGTGAACATAGTCAGTGTGCCAAGGGCGTAACGGGTACGAAATTCACAGAGAAGATCCTTATATAATATAGCCCAAGCTGAATTAGGCCAGGTTAATTTTTTGGTGTGCATAGTTAGCTTCCTCCGCCTCATTTGTGGCAAGAATGATGGAAGTGCTGCGGGTTAGAGCCTTATGGATAAGGTCGGCAACCAATTTTTTACCGGCAGTATCCAGGTTGGAAGACGGTTCGTCCAAGAGCCAAAGTGGAGGATTTAGGACTAATAGCAGAGCAAATTTTAGACGTTGGCGCATGCCTGTGGAATAATTTATAACGGGTTCATGTGCCTGACCAGATAGTCCTACTCGCTGCAAAGAGGCCATAATAAATTCAGGCAGAGCAGCCATTCCGGAAGCTTTGGCTATGAAGTCGATGTTTTCGTAGCCTGTTAGGGACTTATAAAATACCAGTTCTGGCGAAACAAAACCGATGTACTTTGCTCGTTCGCAGGGGCTAATCAGCCGGTTAGCGTTACAACGCAGATTAATTTTTCCAGAGCTTGTCTTGACCAGTCCGCTTATAATTTTTAGCAAGGTTGATTTGCCAGAGCCGTTTGGTCCTGTGACTGTCAGACATTCCCCGGGCAATAGTTTTTTAGATATATTACGGAAAAGACATTTATTTTCGTAATACTTAGTTACATCAACTAATTCTACGGTTACGCTATGTTCCATAGGCCAGCCCCGCTTTATTAAACGATAGGCCCGGCGGATTGCCCGGGCCTATCGCATGTTGGATTTTACGTTAGATTAATAGGCACCTTTTTTAAAACTAGGCGGCAAATTACGCATCCAGGAGAATCCGTGGCATTGGGAACACATAACCTTAGATTCCCGATGCATACTGTGGCATTTATTACATTCTTGTTCGCCTTGATGTGAATCATGTGGATTGGAATGATCTGCCTCAAAGTTTGTTTTGGCAATAACATCCGTCATATTATGACATTTTAAACACATTTCCTTAGGAAACTCTCTTTTTTTCATGGGGTCTTCATAATCGCCGGTAATTTGTTTGAAGCCCTCTTCAGCCTGCTGGTCAAAAGAGGGAGTGTGACAATCGTGACAGTTTACTCCCGCTTTGGCATGAGCGTTTGCCAGATAAGTACTATTTTTCCATGAGTCATAATATGATTGCATATTGTGACAATTAGCACAGAATTCCGGTTTGTCACTCATTTTTTGAGCGGCCATAGCGCTAGCAATTGCGATTAGGAGAAGAACCAATAAAATAATAAGTATTTTTTCCCGGGACAAATTCCCCAAAATACTTCGAGCTTGGTTTGATTGTTGATGCATTGTATCATTCTCCTTTCATCAAAATAGTTCAAGTTTGCTCATATTAGTTTCCTAACTATTTTAATATACATAATGTACTTTATATTGTCTTTGTCATTTTGCACAGTAATTTTTAAGAATTATTATACAAACCGCTATAATAGTAGGTGCTGCTGAAGGCGGACTAGTTGCTGGCTGCGGCGGTAAAAAGGAGGAGGCCGCAGAAATATTACAAAACAAAAGCAGCTTGGGAAGCCGCAGCTTCTCCCCTTGCCGACAAAGATAGCAGAGAACCGTCATAACAATGGATAACAGATAATACGTAAAAATTCCGACTTATAATACAATATAAAGCACTAATAGATTATGCGAAAATTTGTATAAATGCAAAATGACGAACAAAATAGAACATGATACCATAAACTTGGAAATTATATTAAGGAGGAGTTACGATGAAGAAACAAGTTGCAATATTGGTATCAATGGCTGTTTTGTCAATGGCGAGTTCTGTGTATGCCGCTCCAGCAGATAATAACGTAGAAGCAGAAATTGCTGCATTAAAAGACCGAATTTTAGTTTTAGAAAAACAGGTAGCGGAAAATAAGACGACAGCTACAAAAGAAGCTGTGGCCAAGCCAGATCCCAATCAAATAAAAATAACAGGGGATGTACGTGTTCGCTATGAATACGCAAAAGATAGGCCTGAATCGCCGGAATCATATAACCGTGTACGGTTAAATATGTTTAAACCACTTACCGATAAGCTGTTTTTTAGCGGTCGGATTGAATCAGAAAATCATGCCGGCGGCGATAGCGATATTTCTGTAACGCAAGCATTTATTGGCGGTAAAGGACTGGGGGCAGATGCATTCATTGCAGGACGTATTCCTCTGTATCTCGGGCAAGGGCTAATCAATGGGATTGGCGCGGAAGGCAATGTGACGACAGGTGCTGATGGAATGGCGTACCTAAAGAAGTTTGGTGATTTTAAGGTGACTGCAGCCGGTGGTAAAGCGGGAAATATCTCATATCCAACTGGAGCCGCAGGACAGATAAGTGTAAATCTGCTGGCAGGAAATATAGAGTATCTCGGTTTGAAAAACACCAGCATTACCGTAGCGTATTTACAAGATAAACATCAAGACTATATTGATACGTATGCTGCTGGCTTTAAGTATACCGGGTTAAAGGATTACGGCATAAAATACGAATATGGTAAAAATAAATCCGAAATAGCCAAAGCTCTCTCCGGCAGCGACGGCGCTGCAGCCTATGTAGCAAGTGTGAAATACCGTGGTGCCAAGCTTAATAAGCCAGGATCATATGGTGCATGGATTGGATATCGCAATGCGGATGCCGGCTTCGATGTGCTTTCCATGGGAGATTCCGACGCTCCTGAGGTTTTGAAAAATTTTGATGGGACTAATCCATTAAATGCGTATAACATGTCAAATATTAAGGGCTTTGAATACGGATTAGAATATACAGTATTTCAAAATGCCACAATGACATTACAATATGGTGATCATAAAAGAAAAACAGATAATAAGAATGCCGAAAATTTTATGGCCGCAATGGAATATCATTTCTAAATTTAAATAACGAGAAATTCACATTCTTCCGAATGTGAATTTCATTCTATATTTGAATAAAGGAGAAAAGTGCGATGAGATCAAAAGCAATGGATATTTTTAAAGAAGCCGCAGCAACGATCTATAATTCAGAAGTTGCCGCCTGGAAAGAAAAAGGCGGTAAGGTGGCAGGATATTTTTATCCGGCAGTACCGGAGGAAATATTAACAGCCGCCGGTGTTCTTGCGTTTGGTATCCGGGGAACAGGAAGCAGGGGAACGGAAATGGCAGATGCTCATTTTCGTCAATTAAACTGCGGCTATACGCGATCCACTTTCGACCAGATTTTGCAGGGTGAATATAACTTCTTAGACGGCGCAGTTGTATTTAATCAATGTGATCATTTGCGGAGAATTTATGATAATTGGCTTACCATACCCAATAACCCTTGTTATGCATTTATTTATTTACCGAAAAAATGCGATGCTCTTGCCCGGGAGTTTTTTGAAAAAGAAATTATTCAATTCAAGAAGAAAACAGAAGAAAAATTCGGTGTAGTGATTACAGATGACAGGCTTAAAGAAGCCATTGCCGTACACAATGAAACACGGCGGCTGCAGCGTAAAATCTATGACCTCAAAAAGCTGCCGGTTCCGCCGCTCAGTGGTGCTGATACAATGGCAATCATGCTGGCGGCTACGGCGATGCCAAGAACTCGTTATAACGAATTAGTAAAAGAATTGCTGAGCGAATTATCTAAGCAACCGGATAACCCATCTGCCGGCAAAAAACGGCTGCTTTATATTGGAAGTCATACAGATGATATTAAATTTATGGAAACTTTGGAAAGCCAGGGCGCTATGATTGTGGTAGACGACACTAGTTTTGGCTATAAAGCGACCGAAGGTGAAATCTCGACAAACGGCGATCCGCTGCAAGCAATTATTGATTACTATTTTTATACGCGAGCGGTTACTCAGCGTCAGTACGGCACTGTCGATAAACGACTGGAGCGCATAACAGAAATTATAAAAATATTCCGAATTGATGGTGTTATTACAGCTCGGTTAGCAGAATGTGACCAAATTGCATTTGAACAATTTATTTTAAAGGATTTCCTTAAAAAGTCCAATATTCCCAGCTTGGATTTGGAAGTAGAATATATTTTAGATAGTGTCGGGCAATTAAAAACCCGTGTTCAAGCTTTCTTGGAAACTATGGAGGAGGTATGAGGCAATGGCAGAAATGAGAAAAGATTTGCAAAGGGTTCATGAATATCATGAAAGATTGACTGGATTAATAAAAATGCTTGAATCTGCACCAGCCGAACAGCAAAATCCTGTACTGATTAATCTTTTGAAATTGGTACTTAGTTATAATGAAAACATTATTGATGCAGCTGAGCAGCATAAGCCCCTGGCATGCACCTGGTACGGAAATGCCTGCGAAATTCTTGCCGGAATGGGGATTGCCTATTATAATCCCGTATTTGATCTGATGATGCATCTTGATTTTACAGATTATAAAGATGCAAAAGAATGCGATCGTTTTCCGCTTGACGATAAGATGTGTTCGCTTGTCCGTTATGCGGTGTATTCTGTTTATAATCAATTACATCCAAAACCGGATTGCTTTATTGCGATGATGGAGCCATGTGATGGGCAAATTATGCTGCATCAGGCCTTTCAGCAAAATGAAGAATGGAAAAATGTACCGAACTTTGCGATTGACCCGAGTTATGGACATACCGATAAGGATTTTCAATATGTTGCTAAACAGCTTAAAGAAATGATTGCATTCTTAGAAAAAACAACGGGGGCGAAATACGAATTTGAAAAAGTTCGTGCTCTGGTTGAAGAAACCAACCGGCAATATGAAGTCTGGGCACAAGTCAATGAACTGAAACAAGCTCGTCCCTGTCCAATCGGCTCTTTTATTACGGATGATGTGTTCTGGGCTCTGACACAACATTTGCCGGCTGGTGATCCGCGGGCAACAGCGCTGATGACTGCTGTTCGTGATATGTTAAAAGGTGCGGTAGCCGCGGGCAAAGGTGCACTGGAACATGAACAAATCCGTGTTTTATGGCCGGACTTATCACCGCTTTGGGGACAAAAGTTAGGTAAATGGTTAGAAGATGAATGGAATGGTGTTTTTGTTATGTCTTTCCAGGGATATACACCCTATGAAAAAATTGACACCTCCACGGAAGAAAGTATGTTGTTTGGCTTAGCACGGCGTGCTGTTGCTGAAGTGCCGATGATTCGTCAGGGACGCGGCTGGGTTGATGTTATGATTGATGATGTAACGGATATAATTAATACCTATAGTATTAACTGCGTAATTGACGGCGGGCATATGGGGCATAAGGATCAGTCGGGCTCTAAGTATTTCCTGCGTAAAGTATGCCGCGATATGGATGTACCTCTTTTGGGGCTAACAACCAGTTTATTTGATGAACGATATACTCCACTTGACCAACTGAAAAAGGACATTTCCAATTTCTTAAGTGCCGCCGGTTTTAAACGGGCAAAAGATATGTAACGAGGAGGATATCCATGTTTGTTGCAGGGTGTGATATTGGTTCTACAACCGGTAAGGTCGTTATATTAAAAGATGATCAAATGATAGCATGGTCTATTGCTCGTACTGCCCATGGACCAGAAGCCACTGCCCAACAAGTCATGAAGGAGGCTTTAACGCAAGCTGGGCTTGATTCGATGGATGCCCTTTCCTATATTATCGGTACAGGCTATGGCAGAAGTAATGTTTCCTATGTTCAAGATGATATATCGGAAATTTCCTGTCATGCCAAAGGAGCGCATTGGCTTCATCCTGCAGTAAGAACAATTGTAGACATAGGCGGCCAGGATTGTAAGGTTATTTCTTTAAATGAATCAGGCAAAGTCGTTGATTTTTCGATGAATGATAAATGTGCGGCGGGAACAGGACGCTTTTTTGAATCTATGTGCAGGGTATTGGATTGCTCTTTGGATGACCTGGCCAACTATTCGCTGCAATCGATATCGCCAAAAACAATATCAAAACAATGCAGCGTGTTTGCTGAATCAGAAGTAATCACATTGGTGAATAATAATGTCAAAATTTCTGATATCGCAGCGGGTATTCATGATTCTATAGCCAGAAGAATCCATGCAATGGTTTATAAAATTGGTATTGTAGAGGACGTTGTGCTAACAGGCGGCTGTGCCAGAAATCAAGCATTAATTCGAAGTTTGGAACAGCAGCTGCATAGTAAAATTGTCCAGCTTAAGGAAAACCCACAGCTTGCCGGCGCGTTAGGAGCGGCGCTTTTTGCTAGAGATAGGGCTATGAGTCCGAAATAAGGCGGTGTATGATGAGGCAATTTAAAGCGTACGAGACACAAATAGACAGCTTACTATCAGCCGAGTGTTTTCAGAAATTAGCTTTAGCCAATGCGAGAACGTCTTATTTTTTACAAAAAGGCAAAGGAGCGGGAATTGTGCTAAAAGGTGATATGAAGATTGAACTTGGCGGCTGTCAGTCAACATTTTCGATCCTTTTGCCGAGTGCTATTCATGACAGCGGTGTTTTTCTCTGCGGAGAAGATATTGATACAGCAGAACAATCTTTACCTTTTGGGCAGATAGTTAAAGTGTCCGGAGAAAACGTTAATGAAGAAATGTATTATCAATTGGGACAAGTACTCCACGGATTAATGCAGGCAGACGGATATATGGTAAAAAAAAGCAATCAAGCTTTTTTATGTCGAATCAGTAAACAGGCAGCGAAAGAAGGATTATCTTTTGCTGCCTTAGGAGAGATATTAATTCGACGCATTAAAGAAAGATTTGCTCAGGTAGAAAATGTACAAGTTTTCTATATTACTTCTCCTTCCGCCCAATTTCATAAATGGCAAGCTATCGCCGAAGAAATTTCCCAAGCTTTGAAAAAAGTCAAGGAAGCTGTATGGCAAAACCGTGGAATCAATGTTAATGAGTGTTTTAAGCTAGGACATTGCGGAAAGTGCTCGTCCAAAGATGTATGTGATAAAGCACGTGAAATTGGCCTTGAAATAGTAAATAAAATGAAGCCGGCATGATGAGTTGCGGAATAAATCATTATTGGATACAAAATAGAAAGAAGGATTTAAGGTGGAACGGAAAATAATAGCCGTTTGCGGTAAGGGTGGTGTTGGGAAAACAGCCTTTACATCTATGATGACCAAAGTTTTGGCAGAACAGAAAGCCACGGGGAAGCTTTTGGTAATCGATGCGGATCCGGCACTTGGCTTGCCCTTCGCGCTGGGCGTTACAACAGATTTGACGATTGGTAAAGTGCGCGAAGAAATAATAAAAGCAGCTCAAGATGGCGAAACGGACAAAGACGCACTTGCAGAAAAAATGGATTATATGATTTTTAATGCGTTAGTGGAACAAGCGAGCTTTTCCTTTTTGGCAATGGGCTGTATGGACAGAAAAGGCTGCTTTTGCGCCTTAAACGATCTTTTACGCGATGCAATTGCACAACTTTCTATTACCTTCGATACGATTTTGATTGACGGTGAAGCTGGGTTAGAGCAAATCAATCGTCAGGTTGTAGATAAAGTGAATACATTAATTATTGTCACAGATACATCTTATCGAGGTATGGAGACAGTTAAACATATTAAACAACTGGTAGATAACGGGTATGTTCCTGCGTGTGATCAAATCGGTGTTATTTTCAATCGAAGCAGAGATGAAGTTAGTTCTTTGGAAACTATGGCACAAGAAATAGGCGTACCGGTATTTGGTGTTATTCCGTACGATACTTTAGTTGAGAAACATGATCTTGCGGGCAAACCATTGCTGGAATTACCGGATGATTCTGTGGCGTTGCAGGCTGTAACAGAGATTGTGAAAAGAATAAAATAATTGTAAGCATACTATTGGATAGTAGGTCATTCAAAAGGACTTATCTCACAGGGTAAGTTCTTTTATATTAGTTTCGTTTATAAGGTGTAAATAATTAAAAATTAGACATGGGGGTGGCCTAATATGGATAGAAGTATTATTAAATCGCTAATGGATGTTTTGCCTTTAGTAAAAGACTTATTGCAGGAGGACATTGGAATCTCCATGACCGATAGGACGAAATTTATAGCTAATTTCCCCAACGAAAAGATACCGATGAACTTAAAAATAGGAGATCTGATTCCGGCGGGAGATCCATACTTAAAAGCAATGGAACAAAAAAAGATTATAACGGGTATTCCGCCAAAAGAATACTTCGGAATTACATTTAAAGGCATATGCTACCCTCTCATTGACGATAGCGGGGAAGTTTTTGGCGCTGTTGGCGTGGCGAAAAGTTTGGAACGGGAATCGGCGATAAAGGATGCCACGGACAATCTTTTTCAGTCCATACAGCAAACAAATGCCAGTGCGGAAGAAATTTCCTCCGGAGCACAAAAGCTGGTAAATACCATCCAAAAGGTTGTAAAAGTAACGAGCTCTACCGACAAGCAGTTAAAAGATACGGATTCTATTTTGGCAGCTATCCAAAATATAGCG
>JBDKUM010000286.1:0-3870 GCA_039679715.1 Phycisphaerales bacterium | reverse complement strand
TGCAAAACAGCCCGATAAGCAAAGACGCTAATGTTCCCCACAGCGCAAGCTTTAGGGTAAGCCAGGCTGCCTTCTGGTAAAGCGGCAAATTACTAATTATAAATTGCCATTCAATATTCACGATTTACGGATTCACCACCTTCGAATTCATGGTTCTATTCATTCTCAATAAAGAACGCAAAAAAGACCAAGCTTCTAAAATAGAAACTTAGCCTTCAGTTGTTCTGATCAGCCTGCATATGTACTTTATCTAAAGATACACCCGTAATTTATCCGTGTCAAGAGTATTTTACCACAGCCACTGCTTTATCCTACAGCATCCATTTTTCAGTTATTAATCAGGCCGTTCTTGTAGGCAAAAGCAATCAGCTGCATCCGATTCTGCAGATGGAGCTTCGCCAAAATATTGCGCAAATGATTCTTGACCGTACTTTCACTAATATAAAGGTTTTTCCCGATATCTTTGTTGCCCATGCCCTGACTGACCAGCAGGAGGACTTCCTGCTCTCTTTCCGACAATTTATTGCCTGACATATCGATAGGCTGACGTGAAAATTCCTGCAGTATCTTGGTTGCTAAGTCCCGGGAAATAGGCGCTTCCCCCTGGACAATGCTTTTTATATAGTCTAGCCAGTATTCCGGCTCCATGTTTTTTAGCAAATAACCCTGAGCGCCTTGTTTGATGGCTTCAAAAAAATCCTGTACATCATCCGACACACTAAGAATCACAATCTTTACATAAGGCATTTCTTCTTTGATCAGCCGGGTGGCTTCCAAACCGCTGCCGCCAGGCATCCGAATATCCATCAAAATAAGATCCGGCATCAGTTCCCTGGCTTTTTCCAGCGCTTCCCGGCCACTGGTTGCCTCCCCAACGATTTCAAACATCGAATGAGCGGAAAGGATACTGACAACGCCCTTGCGCGATAACAAATGATCATCGACAACCAATACTCTTGCTGTCATCAAAATATCCCCTCTTCTTTTAAATCCAGTTGAACCGTTACCGTGGTTCCCTTGCCGGGACAGCTTTGCAAATCCAGCTTAGCACCCATATCGCGGATATCATCCTCCAGGCTTTCAAAACCGAAAGAAACTGTTTTTGTTTTCAAGTTTTCCGGGTGAAACCCTTTCCCATCGTCCCGAATAATCATGGAAAATTGCCGTCCGTCTTCAAAAAGAATAATGTCCGCTTGATTAGCCGCAGCATGTTTGCGAATATTAACTAAAAGCTCCTGAAAAATACGCAGCAGCCGAGTCTTCACCCGATTACTCAACTTGCTGTTGATATCTCCCTCGATATTCAAAGTCACCTTCAATTTATTCTGTTTTTCGTAATTTCCAACATACGCTTTAATTGCCGCAACCAAATCAATATCCTTTTGTGTAACCTTCCGCAAGGCGAAAATATGCTTCCGTATATCTGCATCCGTCAGTCGAATCGCTTCTTTCAGTTCCAATACCGCCAGCAAAGTTTCCTGCCGCTGCCGTAACGCTGTTTCGATTTCGGATACTTTAATATTCATAAAAAAGCTTGGGAAACACTGTCGTGCAATTCACGGGCAATTCGATCCCGCTCCTGCAAAACGGCTGTTTCTTCTTTTTCTTTCTGCAAATTGCTGTAGAGCTTTTCCATAAAAGCAAAAATACCATGAAAGTAAAAAACAAACAGCACTCCAGCCAAAATAGCAACCAAAATGTTGCCCCAGTCCATGGAAATAACGTGTAAAAAATGATGCCGCACAAATTCAAAGACCCCTATGACTAGTGTCGACAACAATGCCGATATCCATTTCATCCTTGTTATATTCATGAGCCTGCTCCCATATCGCTCTAATTTTGAACTGTTTTTAATATGTCATTATCATACATTAAGAAAAGCAACCAGGCGAACGTTTCTTCTATGCAAAGATAACCTCCGCCTCTGGTTGCCCAATCAGCCGTTATTTTAAATGCCGGTTTATTACTTAACCCCGATATTGGTAAGATATTTCCTGTCAATTAGTTCGTTGATATCAAAATCCTTCTTGAGGACATTTGTATCTTTAAGGTATGCCTTAGCTTGAGTCAATGTCTTGACATCACCCTCTGTAATCTGCAGATTCCAGTCAATCGTTTTAATTGATTTTGCAACGGCATCCGCCGGTATTTTACTTTCTTTTGCAATAACGTCCACCGCTTCATCGGGATGATTCTTTAAATAGTCGGCAGCTTTTTGATGGACTCGCAAGAACCGCTCGATCAGTTCGGGATTTTTCTGGCCAAATTCATTTCTTGCCAAATAAACGCCGACTGTCTGGATAACATTTTTAGAATTTGCCAGTACTTTTCCGGCTTGAGAAAGTTCAATTGTCGCCACAAAAGGCTGCCACGTGGCAACAGCATCCACATTGCCGGTCGCAAGGGCGGTTTGATGGTCCGATGTCGGTAAATTTACAATATTAACGTCGCTAATTTTAAGGCCGTTTTGCTGTAACAGCAGCATGAGAAATAAATGTGCACCCGCTCCTACCTGAACAGCAACTTTTTTCCCTGTCAAGTCTTGTACGGAATGAATGTCGGAATCGGGACGAACAAGTAAGCCATAATAATAATCATCCGAATACGCGCGGCCGATTCCTTTTACATCAATACCGCTTGCCCGGGCAGAAATAGCTGGCAGCGGTCCTAAATTCGCAATGTCAAGCCGGCTGCCGGACAACGCCTCGACCATCGGCGGTCCTGCCAAAAACAACGTATAACTGACTTCGGTCCCGTCTTTACCAAATTCTTCTTCAAAAAAGCCTTTTGCTTTCGCCAAAACAGTAAGAGAACTACTGGCTTGATAGCCAATCCGAATTACTTTCTTTTCATTTGCGGCACTCTTTTCCGTCTTGTTTTGCTGGCTGCAGCCGGTGGTAAAGCCAAGCAGTAAAATCAATATCAGCCCTAACGCAATTACTTTTTGCTTCACATGAATCCTCCTTATTTATAATATCCTTCCCAAGTCCGAATCGGGATGATTGCCGCAACGGCGAAAGTCGTCATGGTCAATCGGCAGCTTATACTTTTTCCGCAGTTCATGCAAGCCGGTCGCCAGCCTGATGTAATACTCCAGTGAGGCGTTTTTCTGTCCCCGCAAACGCGAACCGGGCCGGGGCACCCAGACGGTAAAGACGGTGCTTACGCCATGGCTTGCCAAATCTTCGGCCTCGTCCAGGACGGCCTTTAATGCTTCCTCTTCATCGGTAAAGCCGTAGGGTTTGGCTAATTCGACCCCCGCCACAATGCAGGTGTTTACATAGCCGCGGCCAAAGATATCAACAGCGCGGATCATCCGCCGCTTCCATTCCCGGTACCCGACCCATCTGGCCTTGCCGGGACAAATCCATTCAAACAGCCGTTCATTCAATACTTCAATATCCGGGGTGTAACTTAAAATTCCGGTCTCCCGATAAATCCGTTCCAACTGTTTTTCCGTAAAGGCAGTGGAAATCAATTGGCTGGGAAATTTGGGAGTATTAAAATTGTCTCCTACCGCTTTAAGAATCTCAATATAATAATCAACTTCCGTATCAAAAGCTTCTGTGCCATGGAAATTCGAACCGGAGGTCAGGCAGATAGCGGTAAACCGCCCCGGCTCTTTTAAAGCTGCTTTCACAGTTTCCGCTACATCAGCCGGCTTTAAGCGAGTCGGCAGATGGATTTCCGTCTTCTGCTGCTTCAAGTTATTCACAATATCACAAAAGAGGCATCCTTGATTGTCAGTCCAAAAATGGCAGTACCGACTGGGCATCAGATAAAGCCGCTGCGGCCTGGCGCTAACAACGTGACTCATGGGAATTCCGGTGCTGGTGGTCAAATTATAATAATCCGGTTTCGTCCAATACT
>JBDKUM010000285.1:0-5637 GCA_039679715.1 Phycisphaerales bacterium | reverse complement strand
TCTGCTAGTATTGGCTGCTATCTTGTTTACAATTTCCGCGATTTGGACAGGTATGGCCAATTCTTTCTCTGTTTTTGTTTTTGCCCGCATTATGGGCGGAATCGCAATCGGACTTGCTTCAAATTTATCACCTATGTATATCGCCGAGGTTTCACCTGCGGAAATGAGGGGAAGATTTGTTTCAATAAACCAGCTTACGGTAGTTATAGGTATTCTTGCGGCGCAAATCGTAAACTGGCTGATTGCTGAACCTGTGCCTCAGGGATTCACAGCGGAGCAGATACTGAATTCATGGAATGGGCAATCAGGCTGGAGATGGATGTTTGAATCCTGCGCTATACCAGCGGCATTATTTTTTATATTAATGTTCCTTGTTCCAGAGAGTCCACGCTGGCTTGTAAAAAATGGTAAAGACAACCTCGCTTTCGATATTCTTCGCAAAATCGGCGGCGAGGCTTACGCAAATAATGAACTTGTTCAAATTAAATCAACATTAGTAAATGAAATCGAAAAGGTAAATTTCAAAGATTTGTTTCAACCTAAAGTTCGCAAAATACTTTTCATCGGTATATTCCTTGCCGTTTTTCAACAGTGGTGCGGTATTAACGTGATATTCAATTATGCGGAAGAAGTATTTTCATCCGCAGGATACGGCGTTAGCGATATTCTGCTTAATATTGTAATTACCGGTATAGTGAATCTTGCGTTTACATTCGTAGCAATCAATACAGTCGATAAATGGGGCAGAAAGAAATTGATGCTGCTTGGTTCAGCAGGGCTGGCTATAATTTATGTTCTGATGGGAGCCAGCTATTATTTTCACAGCAGCGGAATTCATGTTTTACTTTTAGTGATTGCCGCAATTGCATGTTATTCATGCACACTTGCTCCGATTGTCTGGGTACTCCTTTCAGAAATATTCCCGAATCGCATACGCGGAGCCGCGATGTCGATTTCTGTTTTTGCATTATGGATTGGTTGTTTTTTACTCACTTATACTTTTCCAATTTTAAACAAATCACTGGGAGCCGCATATACTTTCTGGATTTACGGAGCGATATGCGTGATAGGTTTTATTTTTGTGAAATCACAGGTAAAAGAGACCAAAGGAAAAACGCTCGAGCAAATTGAGCGTGAACTGGTTGACGAAAACTAATTTTTTATAATCAAATTTTTAAAATGGGAATTCTAATATGAACAAAAGAATTATGATGCCCTTGATAGTTGCGTTGAGTTTTTCCAGTATGGTCAATGCGGGTTTATTCTGGTCTGCCGGTTCAGGCGACTGGAACAGCGGGAGCAGTTGGGATGTGGGACATAAACCAGCGGCAGGAGATCAAGCTATCGTTTTATGGAATCATACAATTACAGTTACAGGCAACGAATACGCCGGCTTACTCAATTTAGGGTACGTTGCAAATGGATGGATAAATATCGCAGCGGGCGGAAGTCTTACTACGCAAACAATGCATGTCGGGCAAACTGCTGAAGGTAATCTTGAAGTCGGAACAATGAATGTTTATGGAACAGCGTATGCCGATCAACTTTTCGTAGCTAACGAACGTGCAAACGGCCGAGGTGTTTTAAATGTTTACAGCGGCGGAGTCATGAGAGTCGGAACATGGCATTGTAATATCGGCAACAACGGTACACAGGCCGGAGCAGGCGGGAGAGTATATCTTAAAGGTACCGGAAGAATGGAAGTTAATGCTGGCGGCGGAATAGTGATGACCGCCAATGGCTATATCGATATTGAAGCAGGCGAAATAAAAGTCCTGGGGGATTATCGTACTCAACTTCAAGGATATATTAACAATGGCATGATAACTTCAAATGGCGGCAATTCTCCCCATTGTATCCCAGTTGTCAGTTTTATTGACGGCTATACTTATGTAAAGACAGGCGGTTGTACGTGCCTGACTTATCTTCCCGCGGACCTGAATCATGACTGCTATGTTGACGTACTCGACCTTACTTTTTTCGCGGAAAATTGGCTGGATAGCACAATAGTGACTGCTTCGCCGGATGAAGCGATTATGGAAGGTTATCCATTTTCTTTTAATTATGGGGGTGAATCCAGCAAAAAACTTTTGCCGAAATGGACAATGCAGCAGCAAACAAGTACTCCACAAGCAAACAGCACAAAAATAACAACAACATGGCGTGACCCAGCGAGCGGACTGAAGGTTACATTTGAAAAGATTAAATATTCCGATTTTTTGGCTGTTGACTGGCTGCTCTACTTTGAAAATGCAGGTACTGCAAATACCGGTATAATTTCTGATATCCAAGTATTAGATACTTCGTTTACCGATCCAAGTTATATACTGCACAGGACTAATGGAGGTATCCCTGACCCAAATCAGTTTGAGGTCAGCACAATGCAAATCACAAAGGCGACACCACGAACTTTAAGCACAGTTAATGGTACGCCATCAACAAAGGATTTGCCATTTTTAACAATCGATACTGCAAATTCGACAATCATTATGGGCATCGGCTGGACGGGCAATTGGAATGTGAGTATGGAAAGCCCGGATGATATCGTGCTTAATCTTAAAGCGAGTATGGGCAGAACCAATTTTTATCTTTACCCGGGTGAAAAAGTACGCACACCCCGAATACTCGCCATGGTGTGGGAAGGTGAAAAAATTGAAAGCAATTCTCAATTCAGACAGCTTATATACAAACACTACTCTCCTGAATTGAGCGGGCAAAAACTTTTGCCAATAGCTACATGCAATACAGGTTATACGCATATGGAATTAGGCGGATTCTGGGATGTTGAAACAACAGAGCAAAATCACATTTACATGATAAACGCATACAGCCAGCTCGGTATCAAGTATATGGTAACAGATGCCGGATGGATGCAGGATTGCGGAGATGTCTGGACAAATGGTATGGGCAGTTGGGTTCCGAGAACAGACCATTATCCAAATGGAGTCAAACCAGTAGCCGATGCGGCAGAGGCTGTAGGAATAAAATGGGGATTGTGGATGACACCAGAAATGGCAAATCCGGGAACCATCGTATATACGCAGCATCCTGAATGGCTTGCCGGCGGTTATTGCATGGTGGATTTCGGAAAACAGGCTGTGATTGATTATATGTATAATATAGTTGACGGCTTTATGAAACTTTCACCCGGTTTCCGAGTATACCGAACGGACGGAGGCTTTGTGCCGCCGATTGAGCCTGAAGGCGCAAGCAGAGTCGGCATAATGGAAATGAAATATGTCATGGGCCTTTATCAATTTTGGGATCGTATTATTGCAAACTATCCAGATGCTTTCCTTTATGGCTGTGATTGCGGAGGTCAGAGAATAGATCTTGAAATGATAAAACGGTTTCATGTTAATCAGAAAACTGATTACTTTTCTGTGAACGATGTAGATCAGGCAAGTATCTGGGCGCTTAGTCAGTATTTGCCAAACAATCTTATAGATGTGCCGCTGGTTAGAATGGATGATTATACTTTCCATTCAACATTTGCTTCTTCGCTCAATCTTGGATGGACAGCCGATCAACCAGGTTTCGATATGAACAAAGCCAAGTCGATACTTGCGAAGTACAACTCGCTTGCACCGCGGCTTATCGGTTCATGGTATCCGCTTTTGCCATATTCAAGGGCTGCAACTGTTTGGATGGCTTCACAGTATCACCGAGCTGACCTTGAACAAGGCATTGTTTTAGCTTTTCGTCATTCCAGCAATTCGGAGCCGACTAAAACTCTGAAGCTTTATGGTCTGACAGAGAACTCAAATTACACCTTGTATTTCAACAGTACAGGCCAGACAATTACTCGAACCGGAGCGCAATTAATGGCCGGATTGAATGTAAGCTTAAATCAGGCTAAGTCTGAATTAATTGAATATCAAAAACAATAACAGATGCTGACAAAATTTTTACTAATGTATAAGGAGTTATGCTATTTGTAAAAATATGAAATTGATGTTTGTGTTTGTATTGATGTTGCCATTTGCAGGTTCAATTCAGGCAGAATGTTGCGGCTATGCGAATAATAAATATTTGCCAGAACTTCAGCAGTTAGCATCCGATGTGACAGACCCGCAGGGGCGCAGCATCTTAAAGTTTCAACATTCATCAAATCCCGATTGGGGTTACGCTTCACCGCAAATTGATACTTTTTACGTTATAGTCCCAAAGGAGTCAACAGCCGGGCTTCCATTGCGAGTGATACTTCATTCAGCCGGTCACAGCGCAAAGAGCTGTATGGAAACCGGTCTGGCAGATCCTCATTATTTACAGAATATAACTAATCCGGGTTTTTACGGGATATATCTCGATTGCAAAGCCCATTCAGATGTTGACTGGTGGTGGGGCTGGTACAGTATCAAAGACAATCCCGAAAAAGAAATAAAATTTAAAAATGCTCTTTGCCCAACAGAAAAACGCATGACAGATACGATTATTTGGGCGATGGAGTATTTTAAAATTGATGCAAACAGAGTTTATCTTAGCGGTGTATCGATGGGAGGAAGCGGCTCGCTTGGATTCGGATTAAGACGAGGCGATTTATTCGCGGCTATATCGGTTGCGGTTCCTGCCGGTATAGATCATGCGATGTGGAGAAATAATAATTTTATCGATAAGCCTTCGTTTGATCCGCCTTATCTTGTAAATTTCAGTTCGCCGATAGATGAATGGTGCAAAGGGCAGGAAATTCTGGTTCCTGCGATGTTGGCAGCAAAATTCCCTCTGATGTTAGCTTTTGGCCCATTCGGTCATACCGAAAATATTACTCCCGCAAATCCTGCGATAGTTGATTTCCCATGGTTTAATATACGTAAAAATGAATCATATCCTGTTTTTACGAATGCGACAACTGATAAAGTGTTTGGCGGGTATAATCCTGAAGATAAATCTAATGGACAAATCAATGGTTTTTTCCGTTGGGAAAATATTACTGATGACAGCAATTCTTATAGTATCAAGCTGCGTCTTGTTACCAACTCCGAACTTAGCAGACCTACTGCAATACCAGCATCGTCAATCGTAGATGTAACGCCAAGGCGATTACAAAAATTCCACATTACACCAAATACTGAATATAAATACACATCATCGCAGGGTGGCGCAATTATTAAACGTGGTGTAATTACTTCTGATGATAACGGTTTGCTGACAATACGTGGATTGACAATAACGGCATCCCCTTTGTGTTTAGAGATTAAGCACTAAAAATTCCAAGTGTTTTTAAGTGCAAATATTTCAAGGGCTGCTTACGGATAAAGTCTGTTTTGTACTAAACGTTTTATTGATGAAAAAAAATGACTGCAAATGACGGATTGACTTCGCCGAGTTTCCTGCAAGATATTTCCTTTTTCAAAATTTGGCTGGAATCACAACAGTGTTTATTGTACAATACGTTTGAATAATTTATAAGTTATTATGCCCAATATTCCCAAAGTTATATTAATGATTGAAAGTTCCCGCGAGTATGGCCGGCAATTATTGCGAGGCATATCCAGGTATGCAAGTCTATATGGCCCATGGAATTTTTATATGGGTGAGCCATTCTATTATGGAGTGCCGGGAACTAAAAAAACCGTTCAGCATCTGATAGACAAAGGGGGCGTAAACGGCATTATAATGCGTGAATCGGATGAAATG
>JBDKUM010000284.1:0-9226 GCA_039679715.1 Phycisphaerales bacterium | reverse complement strand
AAAATAAATGTTGTAGATATATACAGGATCTGTGGACCTGAATACGCAACACCTCCATATCTGTCTCCAGCGCTTTTTGAGAAATTCGTAGTGCCTTTTGTTTCAGAAATGACCGAAATGATTCACGAAAAAGGAGCAAAGGTACGTTTTCATTGTCATGGGAAAATCAACCAGGTATTGGAATCTATATGCAAAACAAACTGCGATGCAATTGATCCTTGTGAGGCTCCGCCGGATGGGGACATTGCTCTAAGCGAAGTAAAAAAGCGAATTGGAAAGAGAGTCTGCATTTTTGGGAACATTCAACTCAAATTGCTTGAAATCGGTGAGCCCGCTGAAATAAAGAAAGCTGTAAAAGAATGTATGACCGCTGCAAAAGCCGGTGGCAAATATGTCATTATGCCAACTGCTGCTCCGATCAATACTCCATTATCGCCTAAAACAGAGCAGAATTATCATACATTTATCGAAACAGCTCTTGAGCTTGGCAGATATTAAAAGCTTTTGTAAAAAGAATAAATCTACGTTCAAACGTGATTTGCAAATACCAATTAATCTAAAAAATAATTTTGTACTTTGGAGTAAAAATGTCAAGGACAAATTTTGCGGAGCTTGCTGCATTTTATAAAAATGCTTTGCTGAATAACGTTATCGATTTTTGGTCAAAAAAATCACTCGATAAGGAATATGGCGGATATTTTACCTGCCTTGATAGAGAAGGAAATGTTTATGACACCGACAAATTTGTCTGGCTGCAATGTCGGCAAGTGTGGATGTACTCGGCTATGTTTAACCGTTTACAGAAAAGTGAACAATGGCTTGATATAGCCAAACTCGGCGCCGATTTTCTTGCTGCAAATGGAATGGATGAGCAAGGAAATTGGTATTTTTCGCTTGATAGAACTGGAAAGCCTCTTATTGCTCCATATAATATTTTCAGTGATTGTTTCGCCGCAATGGCGTTCAGTCAATATGCTTTAGCAACCGGCGATAAGAAATCAAAGACGATAGCATTGAATACTTATCAGAATATATTGAAACGCAAATCCAACCCAAAAGGTAGGTTTACAAAAGCTGTAACTGGTACAAGACCGATGGTATCAATGTCTCTGCCAATGATATTGGCGAATTTATCATTGGAAATGGGATGGCTTTTAACGTCGCAGGAACTCGATTCGGGGCTTGATATGTGCGTTAAAGAAGTAACCCAATTATTCTATGATAAGCCCTCAGGATTACTTCTTGAAAATGTAGCACCTGATGGTAAAAGAATTGATTGTTTTGAAGGCAGATTAATTAACCCGGGACACGGCATAGAAGCGATGTGGTTTTTAATGGATATCGGCAGACGCAGGAATGATATGGCCTTAATAAATAAATGCTGTGATACAATTCTCAACATTCTAAAGTTTGGCTGGGATGAGAAATATGGCGGAATATTTTATTTTCTCGATATTAACGGCAAGCCGCTGCAACAGCTCGAATGGGATCAGAAACTCTGGTGGGTTCATTTGGAAACACTAGTTGCTCTCATTATGGCATATGTCAGTACAGGCAAAGAAGATTGTTTGCAGTGGTTTGAGAAAATTCATGATTATTCATGGGATCATTTCGCTGATAAGGAACATGGGGAATGGTTCGGCTATCTTAATCGACAGGGTAATGTGCTATTCCAGTCCAAAGGCGGAAAATGGAAAGGTTGTTTCCATTTGCCCCGAGCATTGTTCCTTTGTTCAAAAGAATTTGAAAAATTAGCTAAAATGCAATAGTAGAAAGTGCATTATGAAGAATTGGTTAGATTTATATGTTGTTATAGGGTACTTGTTATGCACTTTTACGATTGGCATATTTGCAAGTAAAATTCTCCATCGGAATCGCAAAACAACAGACGATTTTTTCCTTGCCGGCCGCAACATGAAGGGGTGGATAACCGGCTTGTCTTTCTCATTGGCTGCAGTTAACGCGGACGTAGCGCCTCTTTATGTCGACATGGGTGCGGCACTTGGACTATCTGTATGCTGGTTTTACTTGTCGAGATTTACTATTAGCTGGCTTATTATAGCAACTTTATTCGCGGTTAAATGGAGGCAAATCGGCATTGCAACAGGTCCTGAGTTTTTCTCTTTAAGATTCAAGGGCAATGGCGGCAAATTTGTAAGAGTTTACTCTTCCATGTACGCTCTCCTTATGGGAATGATTCCCTGGATTGGAACAGGATTGCTTGGTCTTCATATGATAGCAGGGCCAATATTCGGAATTGAAAATAAAATTATTACGATCTCAATTGTAGTTCCGGTAATATTGGCATACGTCTGGATTTCCGGATTTGCTGGCATACTTGTGGTTGATGTTTTTTTGGGCGTTGTCATTGTTTTGGCAAACTTCGCATTGCTGCTTATTGTTTTATTTCATTTTGGCGGTCCGACAGGTATATTTGAGGCTATTACAAAAGTTCATGGCACCTTTGCCAATAATATTATGAATCCGCTGCCTCAGCCAAACGATGCAATTTTAAGTCCTCTTGTAATAGGTGCCTTTCTTATACTTGCGACTTTTGGAATGGGGGGAAATGTCGGTCCTGAAGGCCAACGTATTATTTCCTGCCGCGATAACAAAGAAGCTGCAAAGATGGCTGTCTGGGCAGAGATTGCTCTTTTTGGTATACTTTTAACGCTTACTCTTCCTTCGCTTGGAGCGATAATAAATCACCCCGAATTATACCATGCTGCTCCTGCAAAACGTGAGCTGGCTTATGGTCTTCTCATGGCCGATTTTTTACCGAAGGGTCTTTTAGGGCTTGCTTTAGCAGCTATGATTGCTTCGGTTATGTCTTCAGTGTCAAGCCATTTAAATTATGGCTCACAAACATTGGTAAATGACGTTTATGGGACATTGGTAGGCAAGCCTAAAGAAGCACATGCAGTCTGGCTTGGAAGATTCTTTATGCTGTTGATTATAGGGGTCGCTTTTCTGGTGGTATATTTTTCCAAAAGCCTGATGGGAATCGTTGTGTTTTTGACAGGGCTTGGCGGCTCTGTTGCTCTTATCAACTGGGCTCAATGGTGGTGGTGGCGAATCAATTTTAAATCATGGCTCACTGCAAACATAACAGGCCCGATAGTATATTTTTCCTTATCTTGGATTCTTGGGAGATGCGATTGGTGGCAGCAGCAGGCAACACAGGTTGAATCAGTTCGTCAGCAAATGCAAATATATCAGGCGATTATTTCGATGTTCATTACGACATGTGCGTGGGTAACTGTTACTCTCCTGACAAAACCTGAGGACATGGAATTATTAAAGAATTTCTATCGTAAAGCTCATCCCCCTGGATTGTGGAAACCTGTTCGTTTGGCGATAGCGGCTGAAGATGGTACGATACCAAAAACACCAAGAATGCTTATACCGGCGGGTTTCATGGTTGCTGTTATTGGCGCTATTTGGCTATCATGTACGGTAATTTGCCTTTCATATATTTTTGTCGCAAAATGGAAATCAGCCGGCCTTTATGGCGGTATAGGGATAATTTTTGCTGTTGTGTTTAAATATGCTTTCGGATGGCATATTGAAAGAATGGCAAGGGCTTCATCATTTTCGCAAATTAATACTAAAAAGTGTGAAGTGTTATCAAATCTTTAAAGGGCACCCTGAAAGCGGCTGATTCCGGGGTTTAAAGCTGATTCTTAACCAATCGGATTCTTCATCTTTTTTCGATAGTCACTGGGAGATATTCCCATGTGTGAACGAAACAGCCTTGCAATATGTTTGTCGGAATTTTCACCAAGAAACATCGAAATTTGCGAAATGGTCAGATTTGTCTCTACCAACATACTTGCTACTTCTGCTACCCGAGCTCTTATAATTTCATCATGAACACTATGATTAAATACTTGTTGGAACCGGCTGTAGAGTTCTCGTCTTGATATAGATACGGCTTCAACAACATCATCAACCTGGAATTTTTCTTTAGCATGTTGCCGTATATATCTCATTGCTATAGCGACTTCTTTATCTTCGATGGCCATAATGTCAGTCGATTGCCTTGTTACCACCGCCATGGGCCTGATAATAATGTTTTTTTTCTTGCTTCCGCTTTTATTTTTCATATGTTCGTCAAGAACTTTTGCTGCCTCAAAACCGGCCTTTTCATAATTATATGGCACACTTGAAAGAGAAGGCATTGACAAGTCGCAAATAAGCTCATCATTATCTGATCCAAGTACCGCAACCTCCTCAGGAACATGCAAGCCTACCATTTTACACGATTCGAGAATATTTTCTGCACGATCGTCATTACAGGCCATTACAGCGATAGGTTTTGGCAATCCACTGAGCCATTTTGCTATTTCCCGACGATCATCAAGCCACAATGTTTCTTTTTCATATTTGAGAGATTTATACCTGTAAACCTCAAAACCTTTTTTTTCTATTTCTGCGATAAAACCATCCCCGGTTAGCCGCGACCAAAATTTATCGTCGAAACCGCAATAAGCAAATCTGCGAAATCCTCGATTCAAAAAATATTCTGCTGCTGTTGCACCCAGATTTTTGTAATCTCCAATAATTGTCGAATAACGTGAATTGTCCATTCTGTAATAATATGAAAGCACTGCCGGAATATTTGGCGGTATCAGTTTACGAGCTTCTTCCGGACTTGCGAAAGGAGCTATGATGCCATCAATATCATGGTTTATGAGTGGTTGGTTGCCTTTTTTTAAACTCAAATATGGAGGCAAAGTTCTGATGAATACCCATGGCCCGTATAGCCTGGCATATTTTGCAATCCCGCGTAAAATTCCTCTTCCATAGGAGTTGGAGATGTCAAACATTACAGCTACTCTTGGGTATTTTGGATTATCAAGCATTATTGGATTTTATCTGAAAAATAAGGTTGTTTCAAGAAAACTTTTTTAAGAGACACAATATCGTAATTGGACTAAAAATTACAGTATCCCAGAACTCCAAAATTGTCCCATAATATCATTATTATATGAATGGACTGTGCCTAAAATGGTGATAAATAGTGTATTAATGGTGTTGTATCCAGATTAATAAAAAGCTACTATGGGGTAAGTGGAATGCATTCGAATTTGAAGTTATTGTAAAAACTAAAGATATTGTTTTTTTTGATGGAGGTAAAAATGAAGAAGTTATGTGTTTTTGTTGCAATTCTTACAGTCACCTTCCTTATGGGAACCCAAGTAAATGCGGCAGCTATCGATGCTGGTCAAGTGTCGTATACCTGGACCGATCCGGGTCATAGTTATTATTCTGGAAGGCCGGATGATAGTGGTGACGATCTTGCAAACGGTTATTTAAATGGAGTATTTGATACTGTAGACCACGAAAGTGAAGACTGGGTCGAGTGCATTGATGGCGGTGCTGCTCTGCTTTTTGACTTGGGTGGAGTGTACAATCTCGGTTCTATTAAAATAGGATATTTCTTTGCTCCAACTTATGGTCTTCCTCAACCAGGTTCACTGGATGTAGAATTTAGCGCTAACGGAGCAGATTACACTGGTTCTATGAATCTCCCTCTTACAGTTCAGACTTGGGAAGCGGGAGTTACGCCTTATGCAGCAATCGAAGAGGAACTTTCGTTTTCTGCTACCGACGCTCGATATGTAAGAATGTTTGTTAATCCTATAAGTTCAGGTGCGTGGATGCATCTTGGTGAATTCACCTTTAACGTTCCAGAACCTGCTACTATGTCACTATTAGGACTTGGCCTGTTAGGTTTGATTAGAAGAAAATAGTAACAATTAATTTTAATCAGCGGCTCCGGATTGAAATAGTCTGGAGCCGCTTTTTTTTAAATTTCATTTCCCAAAGTCAAACTGTAATTTATCAGTTTAAACATTTCTAATACACTTCTACTCAATAGTTATCTACATTTTTTTGGTTCCCAAAATGGAGAAAGAATTAGTGAAAATGGCGTTGCCTTGTGAATCTAATTTGTATATAAGCCTTTTAGATTTGATTTAAAGACTATAATTCCTGCCATGGTTTCGCATACTGATAGTGTCTTATATTTCATTCAAAGTACAACGTAAAATACTTCTGCCTTGAAGGATTCTCAAAATTAAAGCGAAAGAATTTTGTCCTCTCGCTGTCACTTAACGAGGTTTTAAAGTATTGGTTCGGCTTTTACAAAAAAAGGAGGTGACTAGAGTTTCGTAAAAGTAAAAATCCAAAAGGCCATCACGTATTAAATGGATGTTAAAAGAAAAAAACAAAAGAGCAAAAGAAAGGACACATTATGAAAAAAATTATTCAATTAATTATTGTTGTGTTGTCTATCTGCAGCTTAGTTAAGGCGGAAGTGATTAGCAGTTCAAGCGTTACATACACCATTGATTCAACAACCCCGGCTTATTCAGGAAGACCTGATAACACTGGCGACGATCTTGCAAATGGCACTATCGCGACAACGAGTCTATCAAATACTGATTGGGTAGAATGGGCTCCAAATACATTTTCACCAGCCAAGCCTGCTTATGCTTATCTTAAATTTGACTTGGGAGCTTTAAAAAATCTCTTTCAAATCGATGTATCATATTTGAGCTATCCGGGTGGTGGTGTGTATTGCCCGGAAGAGATGGAATATCGTTTAAGCACGGATAATTCAACCTGGACAAATTGGATTTCAAGAACGGGTTTTACTGGAGGAACCAACCAGGTAAACACCAGCTCCTTCAGGGTATTAGGGCGCTATCGTTATGTCGAAATTATAGTGCATTGCAAAGACTATGATGCAAATAAGTTCCTGATGCTAAGCGAATTTGCATTTCAGGATGCCACTACAACAAATCAGTGTCTAAGTTATGGTAAATTCTATTTATATAACACTGCGCCAAATGCTTCTTATCCTGATTTTTATCCATGTTTAACTTATTCAAGCGGTTCGCTTTTGACCGATACGGAAAATGGGACAAGCAGTTGGACTACCAAATGGGTAGGCTGGTACAATCCGGGAACTATTACAATCACAGTTGATCTTTGCAAGAATTACTCTGTCAATAGTTTTAACATCAGAACATGTTCAGAGACAGCTTCAGGAATTTATTTCCCAACATCGGCAAAGATTTATTACGGTACTAACGGCACTTCGTGGACTCAGTACCGCTCAACGTTGTCTCCACCTGCAAATACATACGGTTACAGTGCATATTATTTATCAACATCGGGAAGCTATGTAACCGCTCGTTATGTGAAATATGAACTGACAACCAATTATGTTTGGACTTTCCTGGATGAGCTTCAGATTTTTGGTAAAGCTGAAAATGAAGCAAAATGTCTGCCTCCCGGCGGCGGCTGTTATAATGGTGCCTATACCACAAGTTCTATGGGATATGATGATCCTATAGCTCATCAAAATGCAACACAGAAAACTCTTGCTATGCTTCTATGGTATCATGAACTCAATCCTGGAGTTGACGGCTCAGATTTCGAAGATTATCTTGGTATTCTCTGGAACTCAAGCAATCTTGGTGCTGCCCAGTATGGCGGCGCTGCATACAGCGGCTATCGTTTGCTTACAGTCGGTTGGCTGCCTAAATATAGTACGGCCCAGGACATTGCCAGAGGTGTAACGCCTAGCGGAAGCACCGAAAGTTATGACCAGCATCTTCAGGGTTGGTTTGCCGATGCAGTCAACGGCGCTAAACGCTACGGCACAGGCAATACAGACCCCATATTCCTGCGTCCAATGAATGAGTTTAATGGAGATTGGACATTTCCGGATAGTATGAATTTAATTAATCCTGAGCATAATTGGGGTGGTGACCCGACCAATTTCAAACGCGCATGGTGGCGTATGTATAATATATGTCAAAAGGTTGGAGCAACTTCGCTTATTTGGCAGTGGTCTCCAAATGGAAAAAGCGCTCCCACAGATAGCTGGAACACGCCCGATAAATACTATCCAGGCGACTGTTATGTAGATTGGGTAGGTATAAGCTGCTATCCAACGGGGACTCCTTACCAGATATGGACAGGCGGTGCTGGCAGCGGCAGCTTTAATTTTACCGGCACCTATGGTTATAAGCCGTTTATAATCTCTGAAGGCGCATGTGAATATAATTGGAGTACTCAGGCAGCACGCACAGCGTGGATAAATAATTGGTTCGCACAAGGTGCAGACTATATGAATATTCCCGGACTAAAAGCTTATGTCTGGTTCAATTCTGGAGACACAAGCGATTATTGGGATTTTGACAATTTTGGCACTACAGAGAAAAACGCGTTCATCAATGGCGTGGCAGATTATTATTGGGAAACAACGCATTAAAAAATAAAATGGCCATTGAATACAAAACACAGTGGTCAAAGGGCTAAAATGTTTGTATAATGCCCCTGAGCGAGTTGGGTTCAGGGGCATTTATGTATTTTTACAATTATCATTAAACGAAAGGAAGTAAAGGTATTGATTTATGGCTCATTCTAATTTAACTCTAATGAAGAAATTATATGTGCTCTTAACCTTAAGTTTCTTATGTAATATCTCATTTGCAGAAGAGCAAAAAACGGTAAACGATGCTAATAAAATCAATCTTCCGCAAACGCCATATATCCTGACGCCAAAATCATCAGATACTCCAAAAATCAATGGTGCGGAAATCTTTGGCGTTCGCCCGGGCAGTCCTGTATTGTACAGAATTGCCGCAACAGGCAAAAAACCGATGAAATTTTCGGTAACAGATTTGCCAAAAGGTTTAATACTTGATGAACAAACCGGTATCATTACCGGCAGTTTGAATAATACCGGCACATATAAAATGCAGCTCCACGCTGAAAACTCTCTAGGAAAAGCATCAAGAGAATTCACAATCAAAGCAGGTGAGACTATTTGTCTTACTCCGCCGATGGGTTGGAACAGCTGGAATTGCTGGGCGACAAGCGTTGATGACCAGAAGATTAGAAAAGCCGCGGAAGTAATGGTTAAAAGCGGTCTTGCTGACCATGGCTGGACATACATTAACATAGATGATTGCTGGCATGGCAAACGCGACCCGAATACAGGTGAAATCTCATCAAACGAAAAATTTCCTGATATGAAGGCTCTTGCGGATTATGTCCATAGTCTTGGTTTGAAAATTGGTTTATATACAGATTGCGGCCCGAATACTTGCGCCAGGTTTGAAGGAAGCGAAGGACATGAAGAACAGGATATTAGAACCTATGCAAAATGGGGATTCGATTATGTAAAAATTGACTGGTGCTTTTG
>JBDKUM010000283.1:0-6527 GCA_039679715.1 Phycisphaerales bacterium | reverse complement strand
AGGTTTTTGACCAGCATGTAAAGCTGGAGGAACATTTTACGGGCTTTTCAGTCAAGTCAAAGAAGCGACCTATCACGTCAAAAGTCGAATTAGAGACTTCGCAACAGGAAACTGATATTATCAGCGAACTTCAGAAATTGGCGAGAGAAGTAACTAAATGCCAAAAATGCGTACTGGGTTCTACACGTTTGAATCCTGTTCCGGGCGAAGGCAATCCAAATGCCCAGCTTGTTTTTGTAGGTGAAGGGCCCGGCGCGGATGAAGATGCACAGGGTAGGCCATTTGTCGGCAGAAGCGGGCAATTATTAGATAAAATAATCACAAACGCGATGGGTTTGAAACGAAGCGATGTTTATATTTGTAATATTGTAAAATGCAGACCGCCTGAAAATCGTGAACCAAGGCCGGAGGAAATTATTAGTTGTTTGCCGTTTTTGAAAAAACAGCTCGGATTGATCAGGCCGAAAGTTATCGTTACTCTTGGCGCACCATCGACAAGAACGCTTTTGAATACGAATAAACCGATTGGCCAGCTTCGTGGCAGTTTCCATGATTTTTATTTCGATGAAAATTCCGAGCCGATCAAATTAATGCCGACGTTTCACCCCGCATATCTGCTGCGAAATTATTCCGATGAAAATCGCCGAAAAGTCTGGGAAGATATGAAAACGGTAATGGCCGAACTCGGTTTGCCGGCACCAAAAAGTAAAAATTAACCACGAATGAACGCGAATTAACTCTATTAATTTTAATTACTCTGGTAAAGAGAGTTAATAAGTGATAAAAAAATATGGAGACTTCAAAAGATAATTTAAACAGATTTTATAGGCCGATATATTACTCGATATTTATATTGGGCCTGATGTTTCCTCCTCTTTTTATTGTAGTTATACTATGGTATATACAAAAATATATACCAGTTATAAAAACTTTATATCTGTGTTCAATTTTTTCGCTTGTTATGGTTTCCTCGGCGATAGGAATTCTTTATCTGTATCCGAAGGATTTCCTTTTCCGTGTATCGGCTATCATATTATGTCCCGGCGATGCAGTATTGAAATCGTTCGTTATCTCTTTAGAGCCTGTTGCGCTGTACATAATTTCGATAAGTTTTTTTTCAGTAATATTTTATACTATCGTATTATCGATAATTTTTATAGTCCTGTCAGTTGTTAAAAGGATATTTCTATGTTTCAAAGCCGGCAGGGCTTCAGAACCTGAACTAGAAGAAGATTAATAAAACGATTGTAAAGCAATAGAATGGTCCAATTTATATTAGGAAGAAGCGGGACAGGAAAGACGACGCTTTGCAAAAAGCAGATAATAGAAAGTCTGTTGAATGGTAAAAGCGAGCGGAATCTTGTTTTTCTTGTGCCGGAGCAGGCTACATACCAGGCCGAGAGGGCGATTCTTTCCGATTCTAGGATTAAAGGTTATAGCAGGCTGCATGTTCTTTCATTCCAAAGACTTTGCTATATGATTTTCGGCAAAAATCTGGCCGCTCGTCCCTTGACTTCGCAGGCAAGAGACATGATCGTGCACAGGCTGCTTTGCGAAAATGCCGATAAGCTTGGCGTTTTTTCTTCCGCTGCACAGAGGCAGGGTACTGCTTCGTCAATCGCGCAGACAATTTCAGAACTGCAAAAATACGGCAAGCTGCCTGAAGATGTCGATTCACTTATAAATCAGCTTAATGGCAAATCCGAATTAACTTCGGGAAAACTCAAAGACATTAATCTGATTTATAAGCTGTATCTTGAATTTATTGAAGGCAATTTCCTAAACAGCGACAATCAGCTTAACCTGGCGAAAGATTCGGTATCTCAAAGTGAATTTTTAAAAGGCTGCTGTTTGTGGGTCGATGGTTTTGCGGGCTTTACAACTTCCGAATTGCTGATGCTTGGTGAATTATTGAAAGTAGCCTCATCTGCTAAAATCGCATTGTGCCTTGATCCAGAAGCAATTAAAAACGATTATACGGGCATTTTCGAGCCGACTGCCAAGACATACAGCGGTTTGCTTGAAATGATTTCATCATTAAAAATGAAAAGCGAAGAGCCTGTTATACTTACAAAAACAAACCGTTTTGAGAATTCGAGAGCTTTGGCTCACCTCGAAAAAAATATATTCAGCTTTGAAGAGGTTCAGCCAATTTCATGCGGCGGTAATGTAAAAATTACAGCATGTGCAAAGACAAGGCTGGAAGTTGATTTTGCCGCACGAAAAATTTCCGAACTTGTTCGCGAAAAAAATTACCGCTGGCGTGATATCGCTGTTATCGCCTCTGATATCAATGAATACAGTCATTTTATCACAGCGATTTTTGAAGATTTCAAAATCCCGTTCTTTATCGATAGAAGAAGAAATTTGCATCAATACCCGGCCGTTGAATTGATAACAACTGCCTTGAAAATCGCAGTTGAGAGGTTCGCAACCTCCGATGTTATCAATTATTTGAAGAGCGATCTAACCACCATTAGCAGAAGCCAGGTCGATAAGCTTGAAAATTATTGTCTTGCATACGGCATCGAGGCGAAAGACTGGCTTTCAAATGAAAAATGGAATTTCGCGCAAAAAAATGACGGCTTTGATAATGACGAACTCGACAAAATACGAAACATCGCAGCGGAACAACTGCTGAATTTCCGAGCATACCTGCAAAGCAATGCAAAATTACAGCCGGAAGAATTTTGCCGGGCCATATTTGATTTTCTCGATAGCCTCGATTTACGCGGCAAGCTGACTCAATGGACCAAAGATGCGTTTAATGAACACAGGCTTGATGATGCGCAATTGCATCAGCAATTTTTCTCGCAATTTACTCAATTAATGGATGATTTCGCTTTCATATTCAAAAACAGTTCATTGAATGTTCGGCAATATACTTCTATTCTTAGTGCGATGGTTGGGCAAATAACAGTCGCCATGATACCGCCTGCGTTGGATCAGGTGCTGGTCGGTTCGATTGAGCGAAGCAGGCATCCTGATTTGAAAGCCGTTTTTTTGATTGGCGCATCGCAGAAACAATTTCCAGTTCCTGTCAGCTACGATAATATTTTAAACGATACCGACCGCAAGCTTACGAGCGATGCGGGTTTTGAATTATCGTCAACCGGTTCGTCGCAGCTAATGGAACGCAGGTATCTTGCTTATATCGCTTTTACGCGTCCTTCGGAGATGCTCAATATTACATACCCGCTTGCGGATGAAAAAGGAACTGAGGTTCAGCCGAGTTTTCTAATAGAACAATTGAAAAACATTTTTACCGACTTAAAAGAAAAAAAATATTTTGGAAGTGATGCTGCTGAGAATATATACAATGTTTCTGATTTATCATTGATGCTTGCCGCAAGGCTCGGCAGAGACAATTTAGCAGCAGATGATAATCTGGACGGCAAATGTAAATGGCTGTTGGATAATACAGACGGTTATAAATTAGATACTTTAAAATCAGCGATTAAATATGAGAACACCGCAAAACTTACAGATTTACACGCCGATGATGTGCTCATAACAAGCGCGACAAAACTGCAATCTTTCGCAAGTTGTCCTTACGGATATTTCGCAAAGCATGTACTCGGACTTAATGAAAGGAAAGTTTTCGAGTTGGAGCCGTTCAGCCTCGGGCTTTTCTTTCACAAGGTTCTTGAATTGCTGTTTAATCAGCTAAAGAATAGTCAACTCGATATTTCAAATTGCGATTTTGACATGCTAACAAAATTTATAGATGAATCTGTAACGAAACTTTTATCTGAAGATTCATTTCTGAAGAGTTTTAATAACAGGGCGAAACACAATAGCTTTATCATAATTTCAGCAACTCAAATGCTTAAAGAAGCGGTGTTTGAATTTTCGCAAATAGCCTCTGCGGGCCGTTTCAGACAGGCAGGTTCGGAAATCAGTTTCGGCACCAAACATTCGCTGCCTGCGGTCGAAATAGAATTATCCAATGGTAAGAAGATTTATATAGAGGGAAAAATCGACAGGGTCGATATCGCCGGCGACAATGGTTCCAAATTTTCGCTGGTAATAGATTACAAGACTTCGGAAACAAAAATCGATTGGCCTTTGTTCAAGCATGGTCTTGAATTACAGCTTCCGATATACCTCCTGGCCGCGAAAAATTCCATTCCGGTTGGAGCATTCTACTTTCAAATTCAGGTTTTCGCGCGTTCGTCCGATTTATCGGAAACTAACGGTAAATCAATTATAAGAAAGCCAAAAGGTGTTTTTAACGGGCAATATTATAAACTCATTGACGGCAAAATCGAGAAAGGCTCAAGCAGTTTTTATAGTTTTCAGATAACCAAAGATAACCTTCCGTTTGGCGATTATGAAAGGAAATCTATTTTACGTCCTGAGCATTTCGCTAACTTGATGGCGTTTGCGAAATCGAAAATAGCCGAACTTGGCGGCAGGATCATATCAGGCGAAATTGAAATAAAACCGTACAGATTTGCAAAAAATACCGCGTGCGGAAATTGTGCTTATAAGGCAATTTGCCGTTTCGACTGGCAGATAAACGATTATACTGAAATTAAAAAAGTTTCAAAAACAGAATTTTTGCAGAATTTATGAACTGGACTCAAGGACAAAAGCAGGCAATAGAATCCAAAAGCTGCGATATAACAGTGGCCGCTTCCGCCGGTACCGGCAAAACGACGGTACTTTCGCAGCGGGCAGTGAGGATACTCGGTGCCCAGGATTTGTGCCCTGATGTTTCTGACATACTCGTTTTGACTTTTACTGATGCGGCTGCAGGCGAAATGAAACAAAGAATTGCGCAAAATTTAAATGATGCCGCGATCAAAAATAGAAATCCTCATCTCCGCAAACAGCTTTTAATGCTCGATAGCGCCGATATAAGCACAATTCACTCGTTCTGCAAACGCGTAATCAGTCAGCATTTCCATCGTCTTGATCTTGACCCTGCTTTTCGGATTATGGATGAAGATGAGAGCAAGCTTATAAAAGCTGAAATACTGCAGCAAACAATCGAAGCGGGATGGAATGATTTTCCGCAGGGTATGCAGCAGCTTTTGCAGGGAAGGGCGGTTTCAAATCCGAAAAAGAATTTCCTTAATTGCATTTCCGAAATCAGTGATTTTCTCAATACTGTTGTTTCGCGTCAAAAATGGTTCGACAGGGCGGCAATTCTTAACGATGCGGTAATTTCTATTTCTTCAGATGCGTTTGAAAATAAAAAACAAATTATTCTTGAAAAACTCAAGACCTGCAAGGAGCAAACTGAATGGTCGCTCAAACTTGATAATGAAATTACCGCAGGTCATTGGAGAGACCAGATTATATCAGAATGTCTGCCTGCAATTGTATTAGCTATCGAATATTTAAAGAAGGACAGTCTCAAAAAATTTATTGAGCATTTAAATTGCTTTGAAGGTTTCAAGTGGATTAATAAGCCTAAAGGGCTTGATGACAATATAAAAGAATTTGTTCAGGCGCCGGCAAGAAGAGCGATTGGCGAATTTAAAAATTTGAGCAGCCTTGCAATATTGAATTCCGATTACGAGACTCTTGTCGGTTCATCCTGTTCAGTGCAAATTAAGGTTTTAATTGAGCTGGTGAAAAAATTTGACCTTGCATATCAAACCAGGAAACAGCAGTTAACCTCTGTCGATTTTTCAGATTTGGAAAAATTTATGCTTGTCCTGCTCTCTGAAAATGGAGATATCGACAGCGGCAAGCCCTCGGATATTGCGATTACTCTTGCTGAAAAATACAAATATATTTTTATCGATGAGTATCAGGATATAAATCCGGTTCAGCAAAAAATCATTGATCTTCTTTCCGGCAAAGCGAAAGTATTTGTCGTTGGCGATGTAAAGCAGAGTATTTACGCCTGGCGAGGAGCCGATTGCGGCTTGTTCGTTGAGCGTTTAAATAACGCCAAACAGGATAACGTTAAATCGCGTGTGGATTTGAATGAAAATTTCCGTTCAAAACCGGGAATCTTAAAATTTGTCAACGAAGTTTTTGTCAAAATTATGACCGAATCGGTTGCGGTAATTGATTATGATGAAAATGCCGCGCTCAAGCCCTTTAAGGATTCGCACGAAACCGCCAACCCCGATGTCGAATTGCTGGTTGTCGATGAAGAATACCAGCGAGAATCGGACGATGAAAATGAAGATGATAACAATGACTCAATTTCATTTGATGCGATAAATCGAAGGGCGATTACCGTCGCACAAAGAATCAAAGAACTTGTTGAGGTAGAGCAATTTAAAATTTACGACAAGAAAGCCGCCTGTTTAAGGCCTTGCCGGTACAGCGATATTGTTATTTTAACTCGTTCCTTTGCACAGCGGGCGAACAATTATGTTCAAATACTTCGTCTCGCCAATATCCCCGTTATCAGCGACAGTTCAACCGGGTATTTTGCCGCGACAGAGATTAACGATATGCTTTCACTTTTGCAGGTACTTGATAATCCTCGCCAGGATATTCCTCTTGCTGCGGTGTTGCGGAGTCCTCTCTTTGGTGTTTCGGATTCGCAGCTCTTGAAA
>JBDKUM010000282.1:0-11272 GCA_039679715.1 Phycisphaerales bacterium | reverse complement strand
GTCTATACAAATTTCTACCAATTCTATATTTTATACATCAGAAAGTAATTATCTTGACTACAAACAAGAGTTCTGGTATCATGATAACCAGTTATGGGAGAGGTGGAACCTTTCTATTATATCTGCTAAAAATCAGAAGGGCTATATTCAAAAGAAGGAAACGAATATGAAGAAATTTTTATTTTTGATAATCATCATAGCAGTGTTGTCATTTTCAAATTTAACATTTGCAAAATATTCCGGTGGAACAGGCGAACCATGCAATCCTTTTCAAATTTCTAACCGCAATGATATTTTAAATTTAACAGTTTCGCCAGAAGACTTTAATAAATGCTTTATCCAAGTATGCGATGTGAATATGAATGGAATCGAAATGATCCCAATCAGCAATTATGCGAACACATTTAGCGGAGTATATGACGGTGGAAGTCACATTATCAGAAATGTGAGAATTAATCAGCCTTCAGGAGATTATACGAGCTTTTTTGGATATTTAAACGGTAATTTTAACCCTAAAGGACAAATTCGAAATCTGGGTCTAGTGGATGTGAATATAACCGGCAACTGGAATGTAGGCAGTTTTGCTGGACTAAACTTTGGCGGGAGTATAAGTAATTGTTATTCAACAGGAATCGTTAAAGGCAATTCTGTAGTAGGCGGTCTAGTCGGTTACAATAGTAGAGATGGCCGAATTGATAATTGTTATTCAATAGTTGATGTAAGCGGTACTTCATACGTTGGCGGATTTGCAGGAATGTCCTATGGTAGCAGTATTGTAAATTGCTATTCTGCAGGAAAAGTCAACGGACCCGGTGGGGGATTTACCGGCACAAGTAATGGTCCAAGCCTTTTTCTTGAGTGTTTCTGGGATATAGAAAGTTCTGGTAAAACAATCAGTGCGTCTGGAACAGGAAAAGCTAAAGAGAAAATGGAGGATGCAAATACCTTTTTATTGGCTGGCTGGGATTTTTTTGGTGAAAAGGTTAACGGAACGAGCAATTATTGGAAAATGCCCACAGAAGGGGGATACCCAGTTCTTACTTATTCAAATGGAAATTCTGCTCCTGAACCGATGGGAAGCGGAACTGAAAATGAGCCTTATATTATCAAAGATGCTAACGAACTTGGAACGATATGGTACAGGCCTTCATCATATTACAGGCTTGCGAATAATATCGATTTGACAGGAGTCCAATGGTCGCTTCCGATTGCGCAGGAATTTCGGGGCGTATTCGACGGCCAGGGTTTTCATATCAGCAAACTATCGATTGACGGAGAATACTACATAGGCTTATTCGGCCAGATAAATTCAGGCGGTTCAATAAAAAATCTCGGGCTTGAAGATTGCAATCTTGCAATAATAGATGGGCAAGACTATCTGATAGGAGCACTGGCAGGATATTATGAAAACGGCAGAATAACTAATTGTTATTCAAGCGGCAAGATCAATTCCAAATCAGGAGCATCAGGAGGACTCATAGGCAGCAATAAAGGCAGTGAGGTTTTTAACTGCCATTCTGATGTAAATATTAGCGGAAGTTCAACAGATGTAGGCGGGATAATAGGTTTCAATACAGCAGGAAAAATAGAAAATTGTTATTCGATCGGCGATATAAAAGGCATTTGCAGCGGAGGCATTGTCGGCTATAACGATGGAAACGATATTATAAATTGCTATTCAGCCGGTTCTGTCAGTGGCTTGAGGTACGAAGGAGGTATTGCAGGATATACTAATAGTACCGTTAGAAACTGCTATTCGGAAGCACTTATTTTAGGCAGTGTTTCTTATTATTGGGATTCTTACACCGGAGGAGTGGTGGGATATTTAGCTGGCGGTAATATTTATAATTGTCATTCAACAGGTACGGTTGACGGATACAATCATGTAGGAGGATTATTAGGTTATAACGATGGAGGTATAGTTCGCGATTGCTACTCAACATCAGCAGTGAGTGGTGATAATGATACAATAGGAGGTCTAGTAGGATATAATGATATTGATGGTGATATAAGTCATTGCTTTGCGACCGGACAAGTAAGCGGAATGGGGTATTCAGGCGGACTGATCGGAATAAATTATCATGGAAGAATAAGCTCGTGTTATTCACAAGGTTCTGCTTTCGGCCAAGGCTATGTGGGAGGTTTTTGCGGATATAATGATAACGGGTACATTCAGAATTGTTATTCAATTGGAGATGCTAACAGCAATTATTATACAGGAGGCTTTTGCGGATATAACGATTCAGGTTTCATTTATAAATGTTATTCAACAGGAAAGTCGGGAGTAAATGAAAATTATATTGGTGTATTTTGTCCGGAGAATTATTATGGAAATATCTGGAGCTGTTATTTTCCAGAAAACGCAGGAATAAATAATGGAATAGGTGAGGCATTGACCAATGAGAAAATGAGAGATATAGCAAGTTTTCTTGAATGGGATTTTTCGTATGTTGATGGCAATCCGGCAGAATGGTTTATGGCGACGGATGGGTATCCGATTTTGACATGGCAGATATCTTCAGCGGATATTTATACTGATGGTAAAAATAATTTAAAAGATTTTTCTGTCTTTGCAAATTACTGGATGAGAGACGATTGCAGAAATTACAATAATCACTGCCAGTGGGCTGATATGAACTTTGACGGATATGTAGATATCGATGATCTTTCTGAATTTCTTGCCTATTGGCTGGAAGAAGGAATATATTAAATTTTTTATTTCAAATTTAATATTTAATGTTTTTAGAATTTTCTGTTTAAACGATTTCTCGACTACGCTTGCTTCGCAGGCTTCGGTCGAAATGACATTTACACGTTTTTTTCGTTGGGAATGCAAGGATGGTAGCAAACACACATTGTGCGAAAAGGATTGAGATTGCCACGTCGTCCCTTTCACTTTGCTCAAGGGGCCTCCTCGCAATGACATACTAATGGTTTAAAAAGTTAGAAGATTAGAAAGGTGTGAAGGAAAAAAATGGACCCGGTCATGGTGATGACCGGGCTAAATACTAAACGGGCAGACACGCGGGTCTGCCCTACAAGATTTCTACGCGGCTCTTAATTCGGCGCCGATGGATGAGACAAGAGCGGCAACAATTTCTTTTTGCCAGTTGTCAACGATCTCATGTTTCAATGTGCCGTTTTCATCGCGGAAGCTAAGTGAAAGGGTAACGCTTTTCTTTCCTTGCGGAATTGGTTTGCCCCTGTAAATACCGACGAAATTCATCGCTTCAAGTTCGCCCGGTGCTTTTGATGAAACGATTTCCTGAATCTTCGACCATTGGATTTGCTCATCAACTATCAACGACAGGTCGCGAATAATTGACGGGAATTTCGGCAGCGGTTTTGCTTTTATCTGTTCTGCCTGCAATTGCAAAACCATATCGAAATTAATCTCAGCCGCGCCAACAACTGAAGCTTTTATGTTCATACCGGCCAGTATGTTATCTTTTATAACGCCTGCGGTGCCGAATTGAGTTCCGTTGACTAATATTCTCGCACCTGTTTTGGCCCAGAATATTTCTGCTGGCTCGAACGTAATATTTGCTGAAGGACTTATGTTCTTAATCAAACCTTCAATTGCTCCGCGGATAATTCTGAAATCGCAATCGCACAATGCCGCCAATGAACTGTGTTCATCGTGTTTGTCGCCTGCGGTTTTCTGAAATACGTTTGCCAGTTCGTAAATTTTTACATTTTTTGTGCCTGCGTTGATATTCCTGCTTAATATTTCAAGCAGCGAACCAATTAACGTGCTTCGCAGCAGATTAGCTGTTTTGCTGGTTTCGTCACGCACAGCCAAATGGATATCTGCTGCATTAGGCGTGATTAATTTCGCGACCGAATCTGTACTGAAGCCGGGGGTTATTGTTTCATAGAAGCCGCAGCTATTAAGAAATGTGCCTGTCTTTGTGACGATTTGCTGTCTTTTATCGACCGGCGCAACTTCGATATTGATTTTTTGCGTGAGCGCGAGTTTATCGAAACCATAAATTCTGGCAACTTCTTCAATTAGGTCGATTTCTCTTGTGATGTCCGGCCGCCAGGTTGGAATTGTGCATAGTACTTTATCGTTTTCCGGTTTTTGCGGACTGAATGCAAGCCCGCGAAGGATTTCGAAAATCGTCTGCTGCGGAATATCGATGCCGAGGACTTTTTTAACTCTGCCAAATCTCATAGATACCATTCGGACATTTTCGACTTTAGCTGGGTATGCATCTACAAGGCCTTCGACGATTTTGCCGCCTGCGACCTGAACGATCAATTGCGCAGTTCGTTGTGAGTTGAAATCGATTTGTTCAATATCAACGCCTCTGCCTAACCTGTATGCGGCATCACTTGGGATATTTAGCGTACGTGAAGTTTTTCGTGTAATAACGGGATCGAAACATGCCTCTTCGAGCAGGATGTTTGTAGTAGTCGCGCTAACTTCGGTATCTATGCCGCCCATAACGCCGGCGACTGCGACAGGGCCCGTTGGGTCTGCGATAACAAGCATATCGGGTTGCAGCTGGCAATTTGTACCGTCGATGCTAACGATTTTTTCGTTTTGCTTTGCCAGACGAACAATTATTTTGCCTTTGTAGATTTTATCTAAGTCAAATGCGTGCGGGGGCTGGCCGGTTTCCATCATTGCGTAATTTGTCGCATCAACGACATTGTTTATACTTCGAAGACCAATTGCTTCAAGGCGTTTTACCATCCATGCCGGGCTTGGACCAATCTTAACGCCTTCAATGACTCTGGCTGTATATCTGCCGCAAAGTTTTGGCTCGGCTATTTCAACGCTGACCATTGATGCGATGTCTTTTTTTACGGGTTCAAATTTTACCTTTGGCAAATTCAATTCACGGCCGGTTGCGGCAGCGATTTCGCGTGCGATGCCGATGTGGCTCAAACAGTCTGCGCGATTGCTCGTGATTTCAAAATCTATTACGGAATCATCGGGCAGAATTTCGATGCTTTCGGTATTGAAGCCGATATTGCTTAAAAGCGAGGCAAGTTCCTGCGCGGATTCAGTAATTGATACGTAATCTTTCAGCCAATTTAAGGATATCTTCATTCTTTTTGTACCTGTAAAAACAGATAATTTAACGAATTTGCGAATAAGTGTCAATAATTCATTGTAAATGGGTAGATGAGTAAAAGGGTAAAAAAGTGAACACATTTACACATTTACTCGTTCACTTTTATCGCAGAGACAATGCGGTCGTTATTGGAGAGGTCCTTTTCAACTTTAATTTCGCTGAAAATTCCGGTGTTTTCGAGAAGTTGTTTAACCGCCTGCCCTTGTAAATAGCCGATTTCGAGCAAAAGCAGGCCGCCTTTTTTCAAATGGGTATCAATTCCATCGGCAATTCTTCTGTAAATGTCCATGCCGTCTGCTCCACCATCGAGTGCGAGCCGAGGCTCATGATTTTTTACCTTAGGTTCGAGATTTTCAAGTTCCGGCTGACTTATATAAGGCGGATTGCAGGTGATAAGGTCAAATTCTTTGTCGTCAAGCTGGTCAATCAAAGGTTTGAACAAGTCGCCCTGCAAGAAATGGATTTTTTCGGTGAGGTTGAATTTTGCCGCATTTTCAGAGGCGATTTTTAAAGCATTATCTGAAATGTCGGTCGCAATAACTTTTACATCTGGATAATTTTTAGCAATCGCGACCGCGATACATCCGCTGCCGGTACATAAATCGCAAACGTACTGCGGGCTGCTGCGCGTTCGCAGGAATTCGATTGCGCGTTCGACGAGTAATTCTGTTTCGGGCCGGGGTATCAGGCAATCTGGTGAAACTTTGAGCGAAAGCGAATAAAATTCGGTTCGGCCTATTAGATATTGAACAGGCTCATTGTCGAGACAGCGTTTGACAAGATTGCGAAGCTTTTCAAGGTCGGACTTTTCGACTTCCTTATCGAAATTCATATAGAGTTCGATTCGCTGCTTATTCAGAATATTGGACAGCAACAGTTCGGCTGTGAGACGAGGCGAATCGATTTTCTTCTCAGTGAAATGGCCGGTCATCCAGTCCAGCAGCTTTTTAATAGTCCATTGTTCCATAAAACAAAATCAAAGTTTAAAAATCAAAATTAAGGAATGGCTTTAGGCCATACTATTTTATAAATGCTTTGTCCCAATCCTTCCAGACGGGTTCGAGATTTTTACTTTTCAGCATCTCAGAAATCTCCGCGGGTGTTCTTTCATCAGCGACCTCGAACTGACTTAACGATTCGTCTTCCTGGCCGTACCCGCCCGGATTTGTTTTGCTGCCCGCGCTCATTCTATTGACGCAAATGCCTGCCATATTGTCCCTAAAACTCGGCAATTCGCGGGTTGAGATTACAATTTCTGAATCTGGAAAACAAAGTCTCAAGGCAAACATCATTTGTGCCAGTTGAATATCCGATATCATATACTTAAAAAGATTTTTATCAACATTTTCCGCCGGTCTCATGCGTGGAAATGAAAATGAAATTTTCGACTGCCAATATTTCTTCATCAGCATGTTAGCGTGTTCGGCAAGCATCACTGACTGTTTTTGCCAGTCACTTAAGCCTATTAAAAATCCAAGGCCGAGACTTCTGAAGCCAGCCTCTGCTGCGCGCGATAGCGTTTCGAATCGCCAGTCGTAATCTGATTTGGGGCCTTTGGTATGAAATTTTGCGAAATCGGAACGGTCGTAAGTTTCCTGGTAAATCGCGATGCTGTCTATGCCGGCATCGAAGAGAATTTTGTACTCTTCTCTTGCCAGCGGATATATTTCAATTGATATCGAGCTGAATTTATCGCGTAGTTTTTCAGCGAGCTGCGCCAGATATGCAACATCTATGAATTTTTTATCTTCGCCGCTGACGAGAAGGATGTGCCTGAAGCCTTCGGATGCAAGCAGGTCAGCTTCTTTAACGGCCTGGTCGATTGTTAATCTTGTTCGCGGCAATTTGCTTTTGCAATTGAACGCACAATATGGGCAATGGTTCACGCAGTAATTGGAAACGTAAAGCGGCGCGTAAAGCTGAATTGTATTTCCGAAACGCTGGCGAGTAATCTGCTTTGCTTTTTGCGCAATTTGTTCGATGTATTTCAATGCATCGGTTGAAAGCAGCGTATTTAATCTATCTGCGATGTAACCATTATTATCATTAATAGCTTTTTCAATATTCATTTTTTAATCTCTCAAAAAACCTGTGAGCGGGCTTGAGGCATCGGCCTGATTTTTAACTCCTGCCGCTCCCGCTTCAAAAGCATCTCTGCCTGCCTGAACGGCGAGTTTAAATGCGTTTGCCATTTTTAGCGGATCATTTGCCGTCGCAATCGCGGTATTAACAAGCACCGCATCGGCACCCATTTCCATCGCCTCGGCTGCATGTGAGGGCAGGCCCAAACCTGCATCGACAACAACAGGTACACTAGCCTGCGAAATAATAATTTCAATCGCAACTCTGGTTTTGATTCCCTGATTGGAACCTATCGGCGAAGCGAGCGGCATAACTGTAGCGGTGCCTGCATCCTGAAGCTTTTTCGCAAGAATCGGGTCGGCATTGATATACGGAAGTACAACAAAACCTTCCTTAACAAGGATTTGGGCGGCTTTTAAAGTTTCAACCGGGTCCGGGAGCAAATAATACGGGTCAGGTGTTACTTCAAGTTTGAGCCAGTTGATGTCCGTTGCGGCACGCGCGAGTCTTGCGAGCCTGATAGCCTCATCGGCGTTTCGTGCGCCGGAAGTATTCGGCAGCAGCAGATACTTTTTTCTGTCAATCGCTGCAAGCATGTTGTCCTGAGGATTTTGGATATCCACTCGCCGAAGCGCGACCGTTACCATTTCTGTGCCGGAAGCTTCGATGGATTTTGCCATTATTTCATTAGACGAATATTTACCGGTTCCAATGAATAATCTGCTATTAAATTCTTTATTTGCGATAATAAGTTTTTTCATAGAATACTTTCAAAATAATGTGGTCAAGACCACATTACGCATCGCCGTGCCGGCGACGGCTTAACAAGCAATTTTACTTTTTTAACCGCCGCCGACGAATCTGATTAATTCAATTTTAAATCCATCATGCAGTGCGGTATTGTTAAAACTGTTTCGCGGAATAATGTTTCCGTTTACTTCAGCTACGACAGTTGCTTCATCGACTTTCAAAATCTCTAGGAGATTCTTCAATGTCGATGGTACATTTTCAAAATTTTTATCTTCACCATTAATTTTTAAAGTTGGCATCATTGTTTTTCCAAAATTAACTCGACGATTGCGTTAGCCTGATGTCCTGCGGCAATCGCGACTCTTGGTGCCATAAGGCTGAAACCTGATTCAAGGCCGCGATGATCATCGCCGACGAGAATAGTTCTATTCGATACTTTTTTCGTTTTTATTTCGTTGCTTTTGCCATAACCGCCCAGGCCGCTTACAGCAACGATGATACTTTTGGTTTTGGCCAGCACTGTTTCGACTATCATTTGTTTCTGGTCGGCCTTATCGAAACATTCAGCGATAATCGGGCAATCTTTGAAAATTGAGGGAATGTTGTCGGCATCCAATTTTAAGCAATGACTTTCAATTTTTAAATATGGATTTATTTTAAGCAAATTTTCAGTCAAAGCTTCGACTTTTTTTCTGCCAAGCTGCTCAACAAAATATTGCTGACGATTGAGATTGCTGGGTTCGACAATATCGAAATCGGCGATAACAAGTTTTCCGATACCAATGCGAGCAAGTGAAAAAGCGACATTTGAGCCAAGTCCGCCTGCGCCTGCGATGCCGACAGTTACTGACTTTAATTTTTCATGCACAGATTCGCCATGCCGTTCGATGAGCATTGCTTCAAATTGTTCATAGTTCAGTTTGGTCATAAAAAAACGCACTGCCTTGAAAGGAGGTGCGTTTTTGTACATTTTATCTGAAAACCAGACGGATGTGCACTTCCTTGCAGGCATTACCACTGCTAAAGGTTCGAAGGGTCGCCGATTTAGGGCCTCTCAGCCGGATAACCAAATTGAAATCTCAAATTTGAAATTTCAGATTCTATTTCCGGCTCCCCTGTCACTCATATTAACTTTTGGCTTATTTTATCCATTGCCAATTAGAAAACAAGCAAAAAAACGTTTGTTTCTGAGTCTTGTAATTGTGAGCGGTTAATTATATAATATACGTTTTTATCCTGGAAAGGCAATATGGCGAATTTAACAAAACTTGAAGATATCGTATCACTTTGCAAAAGACGCGGTTTTATATTCCAATCAAGCGAAATCTACGGCGGACTTGCCAGCTGTTATGACTACGGCCCACTCGGCTCGGAACTTAAACGCAACATCCGCAACGCATGGTGGAAAGCTAACGTGCAGATGCGAGATGATGTAGTAGGTCTTGATTGCAGTATATTCATGCACCCGCTTGTCTGGAAAGCTTCAGGGCATGCTGACAAATTCGCGGATATTGTTACGGTTTGCAAGAAGTGCAATGTTCGCAGCAGAGTTGACCATTTGAAAGAACATGCTGCCGAACACACCGAACATGTGCCGGTAGAGACTGCGATGAAAGATGCACAGGATCTTTCCAGGAAAGTTTGTCCATCATGCGGAGCGACAGGGCAGTTTACAGAACCGATGCCTTTCAGGCTCATGTTTGAAACTCAAATGGGTGCTAATGTCGAAGATTCAATGACGATTTTCCTGCGTCCGGAAACGGCACAAGGTATTTTTGTTAATTTCAGGAATGTGCTGGATACTACGCGAGTTAAAGTTCCATTCGGTATCGCTCAAATCGGAAAAAGTTTCAGGAATGAAGTTACCACTAAGGCGTTTATTTTCAGAACACGTGAATTCGAACAGGCTGAAATCGAATTTTTCTGTGCTCCGGGTACTGACGAACAATGGTACGACCACTGGAAGGAAAAAAGGTTCAACTGGTATCTGGAACTTGGCATGAAAAAGGAAAATCTGCGACTTCGGCCGCATGATAAAGATGAACTGGCACACTACGCCAAGGGCTGTGTTGACGTTGAATATAAATTCCCATTCGGTTCAGGCGATTGGCAGGAACTCGAAGGTATCGCCAACAGAACGGATTTCGATCTACGCCAGCATCAACGCGGAATGAGAACGCTGAATTCATGGTATGAGAAGAAGGGCGATATGTCGAAAATTAATTTAAACAGCGAGGCGGAAGATTATCAGAAGGGCCCGCTGTCGTATTTCGATGAGGAAGCGAAACAAAGATATATTCCGTATGTAATCGAACCAAGTGCGGGTATCGACAGAAGTTGTCTGGCATTTCTCGTTGACGCTTATGATGAAGATGAAGTCAATGGTGAAAAGAGAAGCCTGCTGCGTTTCCATCCGGCTCTTGCGCCAATAAAGGCCGCGATATTCCCGCTTGTTAAAAAAGACGGATTGCCGGAAATTGCGACGAATATGTATGACGATTTGAAAAAATATTTCTCATGCTTCTATGATGAAAAAGGCGCGGTCGGCAGACGTTATCGCAGGCAGGATGAAGCTGGTACGCCATATTGCATTACAGTTGACGGCCAGACGAAAGAAGACCAGAGCGTTACCATTCGCGAGAGAGACAGCATGAAACAAGATAGAATTAATCTTTCGCAGGTTAAGCAGTATCTTAGAGAAAAATTAGATATTTAATAAGGGGTGTGGACGATGAAAAGGCGTTTAATGGTAATGGCAATTGTTTTGCCGATGGCAGTTATTTTAACATCCTGCACATCGAGTGAAAAAAAAGAAACGAAAGAAAGAAATAGTAAAGTGATATTTGACAGTATCAAAAATTACAAACAATATACAAACTTATCGCCTCGTATTGCTCAAGCTTTGAAGATAGCAGCTGAAACTGATTTCAGCGAAATGAAGGAAGGCAAACATGTTGTTGACGGCAATAACCTGTTTTATATGATTCAGTCTTACAAGACAGGGCCGATACTCGAAAAAATCGAAGCGCACAGAAAATATATCGATATTCAATTCATGGCAAAGGGCAGCGAAAAAATCGGTGTTGATAATATAGCCGGTTTGAAAACAGCAGATCCTTATGTTGAAGCAAAGGATGTAGAATTTTTTCATCTTGGTAAGAATTTGACTTACTTAACTGTACCGCAAGGGTATTTCGCGATATTCTGGCCGAAAGATGCACACATGCCCGGTAGAGAAATTGATAAACCTAAGGATGTCATAAAGGTTGTATTTAAAATAAAGATTGATTAGAAATAATCAATGATATTTTGAACAAAGCAGGAGAGTAAAATTATGAAAAAGCTTTATTTGT
>JBDKUM010000281.1:0-5133 GCA_039679715.1 Phycisphaerales bacterium | reverse complement strand
AAGGAGATAGCGAAAGCTGGTTTGCCTTTTATGGTTTGCCCCGGCACAAGCAGTTGGACCACTCACGGTTCAAGACTTGCCAATTCGATCGAAAATGTAACCAATTTCGCAAACCAGGGCAGAAAATATGGCGCCGAAGGCTTGCTCAATACAGATTGGGGCGATAAAGGCCACAGAAATTTTCTTGGTGTAAGTCTGCATAGTTTCGCTCATGGCGCTGCACAAAGCTGGAACGGTAAAGCAGTTGATAATGATAAATTTACAAATAATTTTTGCCTGCATTTCTTCGGGCAAAAAGATAACAGGCTTTCAAAAATGATTCAGCGGCTCGGAAGCAATTATATCACTTGCCAAACGCCCATATTTAACGCGAGTTTCCTTTTCTACGGGCTTTTTGAAGATAAAGCTTCATTGGAAAAAAGAGGCACTATCAATGTAAAAGGCTTAAAACGCATCATTGAACAATCACCTGATTTTGAAAATATAAGTTTGCCGAAAGAAACCGGCTCATTTACAAAATTAGCGATTGATGAAATGCAACTCGCGCAAAAAATGGACATGCTTGCGGCCAAAAGGATTTTAGCACTCAAAAATTCAAACATTTCAGAATTGAAAAAATTAAGCAAGCCATTTGAAAAAATGACGGAAGATTTTAAAAGTTTATGGCTAATGAGAAATAAACAATCCAGGCTGAAAGATAATTTGGTAATTCTAGGAAAAGCGTGCAAATGCGTGTAATAGGATTAATGGCAGGTACCAGCGCTGACGGCGTCGACGCAGCGGCAGTTGAAATTAAAGGAACGAAAATAAAAGTTCTTGCGTTTGATACTTTCGCTTTTACCCCTCCTGTCAGAACGAAAATACTTGAGCTTGGTGAGCAAAAAAACTTTTCCGCGGGCGAAATTTCAGATTTTAATTTTGAACTTGGAGATATTTTCGCCGATGCGGCCATTAAGCTTTGCAAAAACAATAAAATTAATTTGAAATCAATCGATCTGATCGGTTCGCATGGCCAAACAATTTTTCACCGTCCCGCAAAAAGTACATTCCAAATCGGTGAATCATCTATAATCGCTTATAAGACGGGAATAACAACTGTATCTGATTTCAGGCCTAAAGACATAGCCGCCGGAGGTCAGGGTGCTCCGCTGGTGCCTTTCGCCGATTATTTTTTGTTCAAAAGCAAAAAAAATCGCGCAATTCAGAATATCGGCGGAATCGCCAATGTTACTTTTTTGCCGCGCAACTGCAAACCAGACGACATTATCGCGTTCGATACAGGCCCGGGAAATATGATAATCGACAGGCTGGTATATTTACTAACAAAAGGCAAACTGAATTACGATAAAGACGGAAAAATCGCAGCAAAAGGAAAAATCAATCAGGAAATTTTGAAACAGATGCTTGCAAATCCTTATTTCCGGATAAAACCGCCCAAATCCACCGGCCGAGAACTTTTCGGCAAAGAATATACCGATGCGTTCTATAAGAAAATGCCCGGTGAAGATATTGTGACAACCGCGACAGCTTTTACGGCAAAAAGCATTGCCCACGCCTATAAAATATTCCTGCCAAAAATGCCCGATGAGATAATCCTTTGCGGAGGCGGCGCAAAAAATAAAACGCTGGTTGAAATGCTGAAAGAAGAAACCAAAAGCAAAATTCTTTTTACGGATGATTTCGGAATTAATAGTGACGCAAAGGAAGCTGTTTCATTTGCGATTCTCGCTTATGCGACTATCAAAGGCATGACAAATAATGTGCCAAGTGCAACTGGTGCAAAAAAAGCTGTAATATTAGGGAAAGTAACTTACGCGAAATGAAAAAACAAAATATTTTACCGTTAACAGAAAAACGAAATAAGAAAAGCGCGAATATCGATAAGCTTTCGACCATCGAAGTTATAAAACTCATCAACAGTGAAGATGCGAAAATTGCCGCTGCCGTAGGCAAAGAAGCCAAAAACATCGCATCTGCTGTAGATATGATTGTTCAGCGGTTTAAATCGGGTGGAAGGCTGTTTTATGTTGGTGCCGGTACAAGCGGCCGGTTGGGAGTATTAGATGCCTCCGAATGTCCGCCGACATTTGGCGTAAGTCCCTTGCTTGTACAAGGTATTATCGCGGGCGGAAAACGCGCACTTGTGAAAGCTGCCGAGGGCGCTGAAGATAAAATTGATGATGGCATCAAAGCAATAGCAAAAAAGCACGTCAATGCGAAAGATATAGTCGTCGGAATTGCTGCCTGCGGATTGACCCCTTATGTTCGCTCGGCATTGAAAGAAGCAAAAAAGCGAAAAGCCGCTACTATATTTGTAACCTGCAATCCTCAAGCCGCAAATACAGATGCCGCCCAGATAATTATTAATCCCGTTGTCGGCCCGGAGGTCATAACAGGTTCAACGCGAATGAAAGCCGGCACCGCAACAAAGCTTGTTCTGAATCTGCTTACGACAACAACGATGATTCGGCTGGGCAAAGTATACGGCAATTTGATGGTCGATTTAAAAGCGACTAATAATAAATTACGTGATAGAAGCATAAGAATTGTCGCCGAAATAACAGGCCTTTCAAAATCAAAATCAGCAGTGTTATTAAAAAAAGCTGAAGGCAAAGTCAAAATCGCGATTGTCATGCATTTTCGAAAAGTCGATTCTGCGAAAGCACTTGAAATACTCAACAAATATGGCCAATCCCTTCGGAAAGCCATTGAATGAGCGGAATTGATCTATTAATCGTTATATCGTCAGTCGCGATGCTGTTTGTCATTTCTTATCTATTCGGCAGAAATGAAAAAAACACAAATGACTTTTTCCTCGGCCAGCGAAAAGTTCCATCCATTATCGCCTGCCTGTCCTTTGTCGCTACAGAAGTAAGCGCCGTTACAATCGTCAGTGTGCCTGCGACCGCATACGGCGAAAATTGGCAATACCTGCAATTTTTCTTTGGCTCTGCCGCTGCCAGGATTTTTGTAGCGTTCTTGTTCATACCGGTCTTTTTCAAATACAACTGCACGAGCATTTATGAATATCTCCGCCATCGTTTTGGTGCCGAAACTCAATACGCAGGTTCGATTTTTTTCTTCATCACTCGCCTGATTAGTTCCGGCGTTCGCCTTTATGCCGCCTGCATGACTATTGGAATTATTATGGGCTGGAGACTTGAGTTTACCCTTTTGTTATTCATCGTTGTGAGCATTCTTTTTATCGCTTACGGCGGAGTCAAGGCCGTTGTCTGGGCCGGTGCTTACCAGGCGATTATATTTTTCACTGCCGGCATCGCCCTGCTTGTATATATTTATTCGCACATCAATGGCGGCATCTCCGCTATCTGGCAAACCGCAGATAGTGCGGGCCGATTAAGTGTTTTCAATTTCAATTTAAATTTTAATGACGCCACTACATTCTGGGCCGGAACTGCCAATGCGTTTTTTGTCGGCCTTGCGGTATTCGGAACAGACCAGGAACTTATGCAGCGTCTGCTTACTGTTGAAACCCGCCGCAAAAGTCAAAACGCCATTCTCATGACGATTATGGCAGGTTTACCGATAATTTTTATTTATCTTGCGATTGGAACTTTGTTTTATGTTTTCTTCGCACAAAATCCAAGCATCCCGGCACCCCAGCAAACTAAAGAAGTTTTATCGTATTATACCTCCAATTTCCTTCCGATTGGATTAAAGGGCCTAATACTTGCGGCCGTTGTCCTTGCGAGCATCGATTCGCCTCTCTCATCGCTCTCGTCATCGTTTGTCATGGATATTTACCGGCCCTTGATACGAAAACAAGCGACTGAAAAGCATTATCTCAACGTTTCTCGCGGCGGTGTAATTGTTTTCGGGCTGATTTTGGCACTTATAGCTTTCGCATGTCAGCCTGTGCAAAATATTCTATGGTTTGCTTTCCAGGTTATTTCAATTACCGGCGGCGCAACGCTTGGTATTTTTCTTTTAGGCGTGCTTACAAAAACAAAATCGAATACAACCAATATAGCCGCTATGATTATAAGTTCGTTAACTATGGCCGTACTGCTGATTTTATCGCATGAAAAATATATCGCACTTGGCTGGAGTTGGCTGATAGTTTTTGGCACAATCGAAACTTTTGTATTAGGATGGTTTTTTGGTTTTACTAAATCTATTATTAATCCCGAAAACGATAAATTATAAAATTTCTTTCGCTTTTTTGATTATATTTTCAACCGTAAAACCGTAATGTTTAAATATTTCCTTTGCAGGCGCGCTTGCTCCAAATTTATTGACTGAAATTACATTTTCCTTTCCCTCTACCCATTGACACCATCCGAAGGACGACCCCGCTTCAACCGCTATTCTTTTTTTAATCCTCGGCGGTAAAACCTCATTGCGATATTTTTGACTCTGCTGCATAAACAATTCCCAGCATGGCATACTCACAACGCGTGCATCGATACCCTGCTGTGCCAACTGATTTTGTGCTTCAAGAATCAACTGTACTTCCGAACCAGAGGCTATAAGTATTATTTGCGGTTTGGCAGTTCCTTTTTCTTTTGATAAAATATACGCACCTTTCAAAACGCCGTCAGCAGAAGTTAAATTTGTTCTATCGAATATTGGCAGATTCTGCCTGCTCAAAACAAGCATTGTCGGCCCGGATGTCCGCTGGATTGCCGCAATCCATGCATACGCAGTTTCATTCGCATCTGCCGGCCGGATAATAAACATATTCGGCATAGCGCGAAATGAAGCAAGATGTTCCACCGGCTGATGAGTAGGCCCGTCTTCGCCAAGACCGATAGAATCATGAGTCATAATATATATGATTGGCAGTTTCATAATACACGCCAGGCGAATCGCCGGCCGCGCATAATCGGTGAAAATAAAAAACGTCGATGCGTAAGGCCGAAGCCCCCCGTGAAGTGAAATGCCGTTAGAGCAGCCGCACATCGCATGCTCACGAACTCCCCATGCGAAATTACGGTTTTGATGCTGACCCGCTTCGAAATATCCGCTTGTTGTAATCAATGTTTTTGTCGATGGCGCCAAATCCCCGCTCCCGCCGCATAGCCACGGCATCACCGGAGCTATCGCATTTAATACTTTTCCGCTGGCATTGCGGGTTGCCATTGGTCCATCGTCAGGTGCGAATACAGGGAT
>JBDKUM010000280.1:0-12936 GCA_039679715.1 Phycisphaerales bacterium | reverse complement strand
AGGCTGTTGAGAAAATAAAATTTGAAAAAGCTTATTATAGAACAGATATTTCAGATAAAGCTTTAAAAGGGAAAAAATAAATCAGAGACAATATTGGCAACGAAGAATAAAAAAATAAAACGTGCGATTGTCTTGGTCTTGATTGCCCTGGCGGTATGGTTTTTATATAACCTCGGAGGAAATCTGCTAAAGCCTGTAGCGGTGAGCCAGATTAAGCAGTTGACGGGCGCCCGCGTAGATATGGCGGGTATTAAGTTCCATTTAAGCGGTCGCATAACGTTAAAAAATATTCGCATCGGACCTGAAGTAACAAATGAGCCTGATAATTCGATATTGATTGCCAAGAGCATTGACGCTTCTTTTTCGCCCTGGAGTTTTATAAAATTAAAACCTGAACTCAAGCGATTAAGAATTTCAAAATTTATTGTCAATGCTCAATTCAACGCGGATAAAAAAGAATGGAACATCGCGGCGTTGAAACTTCCAGCGAAGAAAAAAGGGCCTGTGCTTCCAGAACTGCAATTCAAGCAGGGTGAGATAAAATTCACCCAAATCAATAAAGGTAAAGAAATAAAGACAATCGGGTGCGTAACAAACGGCGGGGTTGCGCGTGTAATGGCTGAAAACGGCCAGATAATCTTTACAGTAGATGAAGAGCAAACAGGGAATAATCAAAACAATATAATAGTCAAGCTGCTGCAAAAAGAGAAGATGGAAATTTTTGTCGAAGGTAAATTGCCTCGGCTTAATTTGACTTTGTTCGGCAGTAAATGCAATATTAACAGCTTTAACTCGCAAATTACAATCGATGATACGGCGGTTACTTTCGGCAAATCGACTGTAGCAATCGGACCTGAAACCGTAATTGATGTAAACGGCATAATACGAGATTATAAAACCGACCCTGCGTTTGTATTCGGTGTAAAGATAAAAGATTTGAATATTCGGCGCGATCCGGCGGAAAATTCATTCGCGTTCGGCAGCAGGATTTTCGAGAGTTTCATACCTTTGCTCCAGGTATTTTTTGATAATTTTACTCCGCAGGGAAAGCTTGGGCTGGATGTTATTTTGACGGGCAAAGCTAAAGAAATAGCGAAAACGCGGTGCGATGGTTATCTTGACTGCAAGGATATTTCAATTCAATATTACGAGTTTCCTTATCTTGTCGAACATCTTGCGGGCAGAATCGATGTTACAGAAACTAGCATGACGATGAAGAATGTCAAAGCGGCTCATGGTAAAGTAGATATAGAAATGAACGGCTACTGCAACGGTTTTGGGCCTGCGATGGACAGTAATATCGTACTGTCAAGCAATAATATGCTGCTTGATGAAGAGTTGTACGCGGCACTTTTGACGAATCATAAAAAGCTATGGTATCTTTTTTCTCCGTCAGGTATGGTTGCGGGCGATTTCATTTACGCAGCAAAACCGCCGGGTAAAAGAATTTTCCGGCTCAATGGCAATTTGCTCGATGTTTCAATTATATGTCATTATTTCCCTTATCCAATATCAGGGATTACCGGCAAAATAGCGGTAGACGGGGGCAATATTCAATTAACAGATGTATTGAGCAGGCAAAGCGGCGGTACGATTCAAATGCAAGGGAATATTACCGACGCTAATACGCCTGAGCCTCGGTATGATTTCAATATTGTGGGTAAAAATGTGCCGATAGATAATAAACTGCTTGCGGCATTTCCGGCAGAACAGAAAAAAACATTCGGTAATTTAGATATGCAGGCTAAAGGCGATGCCGATATTTATATACATTCAACTGATAATAATGAAATGCCAATTGATTATGCCGCGAAGCTGAAAATTAAGGGTGATTATGTAAAAACGCCTAAACTGCCGCAGCCTTTGAAAAATATATATCTTGACGCGAATCTTACTCACGAAGCATTTGTAATTAAAGAATTCAACGCGGATTATAATACAAGCCCAATCACGGTTTCGGGAACAATCTGGCCGAATACGGATAATGTGCAGCGTTACTGCATGAATTTGAAAGCCAAGGAGCTTGAGCTTGACAGCAACACGGTTGAAGCAACGATGGGAGAAGGCAGCGTCAGGCTTCTCGAAGATTTTCAATTCAATGGAGCGATAAACGTTGATGCGCATGTCAGCAAGGAATCTCCAATAAAATGCCCTGAAATGGAAATCGGGGTTGAATGTCTGGATAACAGCGCATATTTGAGCAAATTCGATTTGCCGCTGGAAAATATCAAGGGAAAAGTAATCGTACATCCTGATAAGATTGAACTACAATCGCTTTGTGCCGTTCCGGTAGTCGATGATATGAATAATCCGGGCAATGTAACTCTGAACGGAAATTTACAAATCGCCAACGGGAATGTCGATTGGGCGGCATTAAATCTGAAGGCAACGGATTTAAGTTTTGACCCGCGTTTTACGGCGTTGCTTGGAAGCGCTGAAGCATATTACGCGAAGCTTAATCCGAAAGGTAAAATCGACTTGAGCCTGGACAGAATAAATTATGATAAAACGGAAGATGGTCAAAAGTATGTTAAAATTAACGGAACGGCTCTTTTTAAAGATTGCTCTATAGGTCAAACTAAACTGTTTTCTAATATTTACGCTTTGCTGAATATCGATACGCAATATGATATCGGGGTTGGCATGAAAGAATGCAGGCTGATGCTTGATGTGCATAGCCTTTCGTTCAGGAACCGCTCGCTTGAAAATTTAAGGTTGAGAATTCCTTATGATATAAATGATCCTGATATAGTGGTAAAAGATTTTGTGGGCGATTGCCTGGGAGGGCGGATTGCCGGCAATGCGGTTTTTAAATCCGACAAAAAGGGCGGTTTTTCAGAATATAATATAGATTTAGCGATTGTGGGGGTCAGCTCTGAAAAATTTATTTCGCCTGACGCGGCTCAAAAATCAGGCGGTTCACTCAATGGCGAAATACGAGTCCAAGGCGATTTGAAGAAACCGCAGGATTCCAGAGGCAGAGTTGATATACAGGCAACCGGCTTGCAGCTTGGAGGTAAAAATCTCGTATCAAGTATCAGAAATGCTATACTGGAAGCGATTAAAAAAGATTTAGCTTTTGACAACGTCAAAGTGCAGGCAATAGTTAAAGGCCAAATAATTGAAATCAGCAGGATGGATCTTTATGGCCCGACGGCATCGTTGCGAGGCACAGGAACATACGAACCTGTAACAGATTCTATTACTATTGATTTTTCAGCTTATAGCGCTGCAGGTAAAGATAAGCCTGCTTTGTTTGATACTTTAACATCAGGACTTGGTGCAGCATTCTTGAAAGTGTATGTTAGAGGATCGCTCGATAAACCAATCGTAAAAGTCGAGACATTGCCAATTTTAAAACAATCGTTAGAGATAATAGGTACTAAAAAATAAAGAAAGGATATATGTATGCCAAAAAGTGGGTCAAGGAAATACCGTATATTTATTTCAAAATTATTCGCTGTCGTTCTAATCTGCTTGCTAATGTTTTCTGAAGGTAAATGGGAATTGAATGAGTTATACGGCGGTATTCTATTTTTAGTGGGTGTGATTTTGATCGGATTTGCTACTGTCGGTCGGCTTTGGTGTGCGGTTTTTATTGCCGGTTACAAAAATAATACATTAGTTACTACAGGGCCTTATTCTATTTCGAGAAATCCTTTGTATTTTTTCAGTCTTTTAGGCGCTGTCGGAGTAGGGCTTACAACTGAAACGATAACGGTTCCAATATTAATTGCTATTTTTTTTGGGATCCTTTATCCATTTGTGATTTTGTCAGAACAGAAAAAACTTCTTAGTCTTCATAAAGATGTTTTTACTGAATACTGTAAAACAACACCTGCATTTTTCCCATCATGTAAACTGCTGAAAGAGCCGGAAGAATATACAGTAAAGCCGGTAATTTTCCGAAAAGCCATGTTTTCAGTTCTTTGGTTCGTATGGTTGCTTGGACTGGCGGAATTTTCTGAAGCTTTGCATGAGGCAGGGATTTTGCCAACACTTTTTAAAATGTATTGACCGGAGGGCGAAGCTAATATATACTTTTTGACGCAGGGGTGCCTTGACGAAATTTCAGATTTGAAATTTGAGATTTATAAGCGAGGCTGAGAAATACCCTTCCCGAAGTGAACCGGGGTTCGCGATTTTGGCGAATGAACCTGAACAGGATATCCTTTTTGGAGATGCCTGCGTAGGAAGCGATAAATAATAATGAATTTAAAAGGTCGCTTTCGATAAAGGCGGCCTTTTTTTGTTTAGACGCGAATTTACGCGGATGCTTTTAGACACGGATTTACACTGTTATTATTTATTTTTATAATTGGAAAAAAATGAAAACACAAATTAAAGCGGCTTGTGACGGCATTATTACGAAAGAGATGAAATATGTCGGCGCAAGTGAAAATGTTTCGGCAAAAATAATCCGTGATGAAATCGCGGCCGGCAGACTTGTAATACCTGCGAACAAAATTCATCTTAAAAAAAATCTCAAGCCAATAGGTATAGGCAGAGCAGTAAGCATAAAAGTTAATGCTAATATCGGTACAAGCAGCGCAAGCTCATCGGTGAAAAACGAACTCGATAAACTAGCTGCTTCTCTGGAAGTCGGCGCCGATACGGTTATGGATTTGAGTACAGGCGGAAATCTCGATGAAATACGCAAAGAGCTTGTAAATAAATGCCCTGTGCCGTTTGGTACTGTTCCTGTTTATGAAATGATAATCGGAAGAAGCGTTGATGAAATAACACCCAAAATAATTTTGGCAACAATTGAAAAACAGGCAAAGCAGGGAGTAGACTTCTTTACAATTCATGCTGGTGTTTTGAAACAGTATTTGCCGGCGGCTGTGAAGAGAGTTTGCGGGATAGTCAGCAGGGGCGGCGCGTTGATTGCGAAATGGATGACAATTCATAATAAACAAAATCCATTCTTTGAATTGTTTGACGATATTTGCGATATCATGGCCCAATACGATGTATGTTTTTCGCTTGGCGACGGACTTAGGCCCGGCTGTATCGCAGATGCGACGGACAAGGCACAAATTTCAGAATTGAAAACGCTTGGAGAATTGACCCAGCGGGCGAAGGAAAGGAAATGTCAGGTAATGGTGGAAGGGCCGGGGCATGTGCCTTTCAATCAAATTGAAAAGAATATGAAAATGCAGCAAAAGTATTGTCATGGTGCGCCTTTTTATGTTCTTGGGCCTTTGGTGACGGATATTGCGCCGGGCTATGATCATATAACAAGTGCGATAGGCGGAACGGCGGCGGGATTCTATGGCGCTTCATATTTATGCTATGTAACTCCTAAAGAGCATTTAGGATTGCCTGATATCGATGATGTACGGCAGGGAGTTGTCGCGGCGAAAATCGCAGCTCATGCGGCGGATGTTGCCAGAGGTTTTTCTAATTCCGCAGAGAAGGACAGAAAATTGAGTATCGCAAGAGCTGCGCTTGATTGGAAAAATCATATCGCAAGCGCGATTGATCCGAAGACTGCGGCAAAATTTCACCAGGAAGCTTGCTTGAAAAGCAAAAAGACAACAGACAAAGACGATTTCTGTACGATGTGCGGCAAAGACTGGTGCAGTTTGAGAATTAATAAAGAACTGGCAAAAAAATATCAAAAATAAAAAATTAAAAATCAAAATTGAGGATTCGGCTTATGCCGAGACTATATAAAATTTAGATTCTGCTAAAAATAGAAAAAATTAAGACTCAAAACTAAAAAACTATGCCTCCCAAATTTATATTTGAAATGAATGATGTCGGCCGAAGTTTCGGGCAAAAGGAAGTATTAAAAAATATTTCGCTTTCGTTTTTTTATGGCGCGAAAATCGGTGTGATAGGTGAAAACGGCGCAGGTAAAAGCACGCTGCTGAAAATCATGGCTGGAATCGATAAAGATTTTCAGGGTGAAACGCGGCTTACAAGCGGTATGAAATTGCGTTATGTCGCACAGGAGCCGCAGCTTGAGTTGAATAAAACGGTACGTGAAAATCTGCTTACGGCGGTAAAGCCAATACTGGATATGGTCGAGCGTTTCAATGAAATTTCAAATCAGCTTGGTGAGCCGCAATCAGATGAGAAAATGAATAAGCTGATGGAGGAATTGGCGGTTTATCAGGATAAAATCGATGCGTGCGAAGGCTGGGAGGTCGATCGGCTTATAGATATTGTTTCTGATGCGATGGTTTTGCCGCCGGACGATATGCCTGTAAATATTTTATCAGGCGGGGAGCGAAGACGTGTTGCGCTTTGCATGGCTCTGCTGGAAAAGCCTGATTTGCTCCTGCTCGATGAGCCGACAAACCACCTGGATGCGGAAACAGTTCAATGGCTTGAGAATGCGCTTAGAGAAGATCCGGGCACAGTTATAATTGTTACGCATGACAGATATTTTCTGGATAATATTACGAAATGGATTCTTGAACTCGATAGGGGCAGAGGCTTGCCATTTGAGGGAAATTATTCATCATGGCTGAAACAAAAAGCGGAAATTTTACGAGTAACAGAAAAGCAGCAATCGCAGAGGCAGAAAACTCTTGCGCGTGAACTTGAGTGGATTAACACTTCTGTCAAGGCACGAAATGTAAAAAATCAGGCGCGTATAAATTCTTTCAATGATTTGTCGGCAGCGGCGCAGGAAGAAAAACAAAATGAAATTCTAATTCAAATTCCATCGGCGCAACGGCTGGGTGATAAAGTTTTGACATTTTCAAATGTAAGCAAAAAATATAATGGCAGCCCTCTAATTGAGAATTGTTCGTTCGAGCTTCCGCCTAATGCGATTGTCGGCGTTATTGGGCCAAATGGAATTGGTAAAACGACATTATTCAAGTTAATCGCCGGGCAGGAAAAACCTGATTCGGGAAAGATGGAGATTGGCTCGAGTGTCTCAATCGGTTATGTCGATCAGCATCGTGATGCGCTGGACGATAATAAATCTATTTTTGAGGAAATTTCAGACGGGAAAGATACGATAGATGTGGGCGGAATTAGTGTGCCGTCGCGCGCGTATGTAGCGAAATATAATTTTTCCGGCTCGCAGCAGCAGAAAAAAGTTTCAGAATGTTCGGGCGGAGAACGCAACAGGATTCATCTTGCGAAAATGCTTAGAAGGGGCGGAAATTTATTATTGCTAGATGAGCCAACAAACGATTTGGATGTAAATACGATGCGAGTGCTTGAGCAGTCGATTTTTAATTTCGAAGGCTGCGCGATGGTAATCAGCCATGACAGATTTTTCCTTGATAGGATTTGTACGCACTTGCTTGTATTTGAAGGCAATGGCAAGACTCAATGGTTCGTGGGCAACTTTGCCGCTTATGAAGAAAAGATCCAGGCTGAAAACCCCGACAGGCTTGCTCATCGGCGCGGGAAATATAAGCCACTTAAATTAAGATAAGTTATTTGCCGTCGCAGTTCCAATAATTTTGCTGAGAATCAAACAGGCATTTGCCAAAGTTCAAATTATATCTCTGACCTTTTTCAAAAGTTTGATAAGTCCATTTTCCGCCTGAAAGCGGAGGTTCAATTTTGGGTATGTATTTGGGAACTAGTAAACTCAAATTCGCAGGGAAGGCAAGATGATCTGCCCGATATGCGGCCAAAGCGGAGGTAATGCGATTGCCTCTCTTTTTCGATTCTTCCACATTTGAACTGCTGGTACTGCTGCCTTTTGGAGTCGGAATATTCTCGCAGCCCACAATAAAAAGAAGCATAACAAAAATAAACAATCCATTTTTCATTTTTGTTTCCTCCAAAAAATTTGGAAATGATATTATAGCCACTAAGGCACTAAGACACAAAAATTAAGAGTTTTATATTTTTAATAATAAAGGAACTTCATCGCTTTTTAGGAGGGTTGTTAAAATTTCGCAGCCGGTGTTGGTAATAAGCACATCATCTTCTATTCTTATGCCGAATTTATTATCGAGGTAAACGCCGGGTTCGACGGAAATAACATTGCCCGTTTGCAATTTTGCTCTCGACATAAACGAAACCGCAGGTGCTTCGTGGATTTCAAGTCCCATTCCATGACCGAGGCCGTGGCCATACGGGGTTAAATTTTCTTTTTTTATTATTTCCTTCGCGGCCTCATCGGCGTCAAATGCTTCGAGGCCTGCCTTGAGAATGTTTATTGCCGATGTTTGTGCCTCAAGGACTGTTTTATAAACTTTCGCGTAAAAATCATCAACTTTGCCAACTGCGAAGCAGCGGGTGATATCGCTGCAATAGCAATCCATTTTTGCGCCGTAATCGATGAGAATGGTATCGATTTTTTTTAATTTTGTCATATCCGGACGATGATGCGGCATTGCAGAATTAGGTCCAAATGATACATTGGTGTCGAAAGAAGGTATGGCGCCATGTTTTTTGATTTCTGAATCGATTATTGCAGCCACTTCAATTTCTGTCATGCCGATTCGGATTTTTGGAAGCACTTTGTTGAGGGCATTTTCTGCGATGGCTGCCGATTGTTTGATTTTCTCGATTTCAGAAGCGTCTTTTATCAGCCTGATTGATTCTATGAAGTTTTTAGCTTCTTTGACTCTTATTGGCAATTGCTTTTTTAAGGCTTTGAATGTTGCTAAAGGAATTGTGTCTTCTACGGCGGCGGCATCAATATTAGGATTTTTTTTCAAAATTTCACAAACCGCGTCTATCATTTTGCCTTTTCGCTCGTATATCTTTGTTAAAGCACATTCTTTTTTTGCTTGAAGTGTATATCTGCTATCGGTAATTAGGATATTTGAATTAGCGGTGATTAAAAGCCAGCTATCGTCGCCTTTAAAGCCGGTAAGATATGTAATATTTACCGGGTTAGTAACTAAGAAAGCGTCGATTTTTTCAGCTTTGAGCTTTTGTCTGACTTTTTTTAGACGGTGTTTTAAATTGCTTGTGTCCATTAACATAAGTTATTAGAATACCACGTTTATCGTATAATGCCAAAGGCATTTTTTAGGGTTCCTTAGGATTAGGATATGCTTTTACCAATCAGGACAAACATACAACCATGGCGCACGCCATATATGAACTATGCGTTGATTGCGATCAATATTGTTATTTATGCCGCGATGTATCTTAGCGGTCAGCAATCAATGCAAAAATGGGCATCGACATATATGCTAACGCCTGCATACCCGTATTTGTGGCAATTTTTGACTTACGCTTTTCTTCACGGCAGTGTTGGTCATATTCTTGGCAATATGTATTTTCTTTACATATTCGGGGGGAATGTAAATGACAGGCTGGGTAATATTGGTTATTTGCTATTCTATCTGGCAGGTGCGGTATTTTCGGCACTTGGACATATACTAGCGGCTTCTGTTGGCGGTGAAGGGGCGGCAACGCCTGTTTTGGGAGCGAGCGGAGCTATTGCCGCGGTAACAGGCGCTTATCTTGTGCTGTTTCCGCAAACATTGATAACAATCGTTTATTGGTTCTTTTTCATTGGGACAATGGAAATCCCGGCGCTGTATCTCATTATCATTAAAATGATTGTAATCGATAATGTGATTTCGCGTAATGTCGCGAACGTGGCATACGATGCACATTTAGCGGGTTATGCTTTCGGAATATTGGCGATTCTTTTACTGCGTGCTTTATATCTATTGCAGGAAGACCATTTCGATTTATGGTCAATGATTAAGCAATGGAACCGCAGACGAGTTTATCATGACGTGGTAGCTGAAGGAGTTGACCCATTTGGCGGTACAATCAGCAAGAAAATCGAAGTAAGAGAAGTGAAATCCGAATCACAAATGCAGGCTGAAGAAAAAATTTCACAGCTTAGAAGAGAAATTTTAACACGCTTGAGCGACGGCAATATCGGGTCGGCAGCGGAACTTTATCAACAACTAATCAAAGAGGATGACACCCAGCCGCTTCCTCGCCAGGCAATGCTGGATATAGCTAACCAGCTAATGTCCAGCGGTTCATGGTCTGTGGCGGCACAAGCATACGAGAAATTTCTTTCATATTACGGAAATTACGAATTTTCAGAGCAGGTAATGTTAATGCTGGGCGTGATTTACGGCAGATACCTTTCAGAACCGAAAAAGGCTCTTGAATATTTGAAAAAAGCTGTAGGGCGGCTGTCGGACCCGGCTCAAAAGAAAATGTGCGAAACTGAAATTCTCCGGCTGGAATCATAGTCCGGGAGTTTTTAAAAAATTGAAGAAATATTTGACAACAGCCTCTGCTTTGCGATAATAAAAAGCAGCTTAAAATACTATTATTATACGCATTCTTTCTTAAGGAAAGGGAAGATTATGAAACGGATTAGATTTTACCAATTAGCAATTATATTATCAGTCTTGATGTCTGTAAACGCATTGGCAGCAGAGGAAAAAAGACCGGCGGCATTGGGTGCTCCTGCTGAAGAAGCGGCACCTGCAACTGTTACACCTGCGATTGCGGAATCGAACGTTGCGGTCGAAAATAAGTTTCCATTTCTAGGAGAAGTTACTGCGGCTGATTTGAACGCCCGTTCCGGGCCGGGTACGAATTTCTATAGCTGCGGTAAAATCGGTATGCCGACAAGAGTGATTGTAGTTGGCGAAAAATTCAGTTGGAGCCAGATCCTTCCGACCCCGGGAAGTTTTTCATGGATTTTTAAACAATATGTACAGGTTGATTCAAATAAACCTGAAATCGGGATTGTAAATTCGGACAATGTCCGCGTTTACGCAGGTGCTGACGATCGCGATGCAATGATTTCAGATAGCGTGCAGACAACGCTAAACAAAAATCAAAAAGTTCGCCTGATTGGGCAGCCTGTAGGCGATTACTACAAAATCGCACCGCCCGAAGGAGCATCTTTGTGGCTTAGCACACAGTATATTAAATTCCTGCGCAAAGCTGATGGAATCGATATGAAGGCTCCGATTCCGGCGGCAGAAGTAAAGCCGGCGGCAAGTTACGCGAAACCAAATGTAGTGGTTGACCAGGTTGAACCAAATAACAGATTCCTCGAACAATATTATGTTTTTACAAAGCAGCTCGAAGATGAAAAAGCCAAACCTCTTGCGGACCAGAATTATGTCGCAATCAGAGCAGGCCTTGAAGCTTTGGCAGCAGATAAAAGTGCAGGCAAAGCGTCAGAGTACGCACAATATACATTAAAAACAGTTTCAAGATACGAGCTTGCACAGAAATCTGCGGGTATGGTCAGCAATCAAAAATCCGCACTGCAAAAACAGCTTGAGGCAATCGAACAGGAACGCCAGGAGAAAAAAGCAAAAACTGTAAAAGCGAACAGATTTTCTCTTATAGGTACTTTCAAGCCTTCTGCGGTTTATAATGATCGTCCCGATATCAAACGGTATCTTGTAATGGATGAGAGAAATATGCCGATAAGTTACGCCGAACCGGTTGGACAGGCGGCAGGCATGGAATTAAAATCGTTCTACGGCAAGAAGGTTGGCCTGAATGGTCAGCTTTCTACAGATGCAATGAGCAATTTCGCATTAATTAAATTCACCGAAATCCAGGTGATAGAAGATGAAGAAGCGGAAGAAGCAGAGGCTTCTCAAAGTGCTCAATCTGATGAACCAGCAGAGGCTGAAAAGCCTTCCGAACCATCTGAAGATCCGAATCAGCCTCAAGAATAAAGTCAGTAAATTTCCAGCCCCGTCTTGATGGCGGGGCTTTTTTGTTATAAATTTTATACCAATTGGTATTATTACTCTCGCGTCGGCGGGTTTGTAAGTCATTAGGTTTAGCTTCGCTTAAGCCGCGGACAATGCACTAGTATTTTTCGAGATTCGTATTATGTGGTATTATATAATTAATGGTCAGCGGTTTGGTCCTGTTGATGACGACACAATTTTTTCATTGATTGACCAGGGCACTATTCAGATGCGGACATTCGTCTGGAAGGCGGGTATGTCAGACTGGACGCATGCTATTTCAACTGAGCTAAGTGAAAAGTTTTTCACTGTTCCTCCTGCCAATTTGGAAATTAAAGAGCATCTTTATACGCCTGACTCTTTGTACAAACTTTGGCTATGGGTTGCTTCTCTTGATATTTTCAGCACTATACTTGTATTAATGGAAGCTGATAATTATTCAATTATTCCTTCTATTGCCTCAGTTGTTTTGCAGTGTGTGCTGCTTTACCGTTTTTGGTCTTTAATACAGGACGGCAGGGCAAGAACATCCCCGGGACAGGCAGTGGGTTTTTGTTTCATACCAATTTTTCACATTTACTGGAATTATGTAGCGTATGTAGGCCTTGCACAAGATATGAATTTATATTGCCGGGAGAAAAATATTTCGGCGAGATATGTGAATGAGAATCTTGCACTTGTCTGGTTTTTTTTGTTTCTTCTTAGCCATGTAGTTATATTTTTCCCGAATATTTGGTATTTTCTAGGGATTCCATCGTTGGTTGTTTCCATCATATTGATGAAACAATTTGTAGATATATCGAAAGAAATAATTAAATCAAAGTCGCAGTAGTCTTTCGCATGATTACAGTAGGCTTGATAGCAATCGGCTTATTCTCAATTTCCTCTCCGTTGATAATTCTGACGAGTAAATCAGCAGCCTGCTTTCCGACTTCGATTAACTCTATACGCACAGAACTTAATCCAATGCATCTTAATTCGCTCGGATCAGAATCCTCGATACCTATCAATGAAATATCGTCAGGCACTTTGATTCCTTTTTCCAGGCAAACCGCTAAAATCTCGTATGCCAGCCAGTCTTTTTCAATAAGCAAAGCTGTTGTTTGAGGTTTTTTGGAACGAATAAAATCAATGAGATTTTCGGCCAACTTGTTTGTTTCAGTATCAGACGAGATTTGACCGTCACCTTTATATATTTCAGCGGTTTGGTGTAATTGCATTTTTTCTATTGCAGCGTTAAAGCCCTGAATAAGTGAGTTTGTGTTTTCTTTCTGCCTTCCCGACATAACAAAAATTATATTTT
>JBDKUM010000279.1:0-6133 GCA_039679715.1 Phycisphaerales bacterium | reverse complement strand
GTTGTTGTACCGTTACGAAATTCTGAAGCCGGAAGCTTAATCTCTTCCAAAAGCGGTTTGGCTTCTACTTTGCCGTCGCTTTTCAGAAAACCTGCCGGGAAAATCACCTCGCCCTTTCCTTTGTAATTTTCAAGTGTTGCGCTGCACATCAATCTTACTTGTCCCATCGTGAATGTAACCGTGCCGGTCTCGACAACAAGCAAAGCTCCGCCTTCTTTAACTAATGAATTTTTAATTTCAGCCTGGACTATAACCGGTTTTGTACCCGGCGATTTATTTGGAATGGATTCGGCAATCTGCTCGGGAGCATAGTATGCTTTTATTACCCTGATAGCTTCAAAACCTGCAATAATAGCATTTGATTCATCGCCACGTACTCTATTAAGTGCCAGTTCATTAACCAATTGCGGATGAAAAACAGCAATACTTTTGCTTCCTGCCATTGAACCTTTGCTGACAATCGAACAAAGACCTGCCGTAAAGCCGTCCGCGTTAAAAATTAAGCTTTTGTCCGGCTGGTCAGGACGAGCATTTTTGTTTTCAGCGTCAAACCTCGCATAAGGCCATTTTGAAGGCAGCGGTGAAAGGTTAACAGCGATTAGCAAAACACCTGCTATAACTAATCCCGCGGGTATCGCCACAATGCACCTTCCTACTCGGTCGGCGATATCGCTGAAAGTCAAATCCAAAGGTTCCAGCTTTTCGGCAATTGCCAGCAGCACGATCAAAGTTATAGCGAAAATCAAAATCAAAGGTGCAGCGAAAATCCACTGTCCGCCGTAACCATAACCCACAAGAAGTTTGCCGGCCATTTCGAAAAATGAAAGTGCGACAAACGAAGCGAGCAAAGCACAGAAGAAAAATATGATAGATTTTAAAACCGAGCCTTTTAAATAAAGATAGCCCATACAAATAATGACTACAACTAAAACAACAAGTTCCGCTATCATTTTTTCTCCGTTTGAGTCTGTGGCTGGGATGGTGAAGCCGGTTTTGGTTTCCTGGCCGCTTCCTGCTGTGGGCCTGCAAGTGCCCTGATTGCTTCGTTAATGGATGTAACGCCCTGTGCGACTTTACGAATCGCCTGCTCCTGAAGATAAAGCATTTTCGCTCGTCTGAAAATGGCAGCAACATCATTGACAGTTTTTGCCTGCATCAGAAGCTGTTTGATTTCAGGATCAAGAATAATCGTCTCAAATATTGCTGTTCTGCCGAAAAATCCAGTACCCTGGCAATTTGTGCAGAGAATCGGTTTGCCGCGTTTATTGTATGCCGTTTCACCCTGACGATAAAAAGCTGTAATATTTTCTGATGGAATATTATGTTTGCGAAGCAGCTCTTTGTTCGGCTCGTATGGCTGCCTGCATTGCTGACAAAGCGTTCTGGACAATCTCTGGTTCGAGATTCCGACAAGGCTTTTGATAGCCAATGCTTTGTCGCCAACAAGAGCGATCCATTTTGTTAATGCGTCGATAGTGCTGACTGCTTCATAGGTGATGTAAGTTGCTTTATTATCTTTCGCCAGCGAACAGGAAAGATTTGCGATTTCTTTGTCGTTACCTTGCTCAACGCCGACAATATCCGGGCCTGTACGAAGCATGCCGTAGAATTTTTTCGCGTATGTAGTTGTGCCTGTATCGCTCAAAGCGAATGTTACCTGCGTTACGTTGGGCAGTTCGCTTTCAGGATTTTTTTCAAGTACGTTTATGTTGTTAAGAAAAGGGTCAATATTACGAATCATTGAATAGAATGTTGTAGTTACGCCGCTCTTTTTTGGGCCTGTAACAAGAAAAACGCCTCTTGGCCCTTTGGCAACCGCTTTCATCTTCTCAAGCTGGTCCGGCATTAATCCAAGTTCTTCGATTTTTTTGAAGCTGTATTCAGCGGTATATCTTAGCCGGATTTGCTCGCCTGCTGTTGTACCTGCGGTTGTTACTTCCCAGCCATAAGCCTTTCCATCTTTCTGAACTGTAAAGCGGCCTGTTTGCGGCTTGCGATGTTCCTCGACATCGAGGTCTGCGAGATTTTTCAAATAACGAATGAAAAATTCGACTTCTTCTTTGGTTCGCGGATTTTGTTTTTCAATTACACCATCGATGACATAATTCACAGCATACTGCTGATCGGCGGCAGGTGTGAAAAGCACATATTCCGCTCTGCGCCAAATAGCGTCATGGAAGAATTCCTGCGATGTTTTATACCCGAAAAATTCAGGCGTCTTGGGCGATGGAGGCGGAACCTTGTTTTTATTTGCAGTAACAAAGGTTAATCCCTTTTCGATTTTTTCGAGAATTTTCTTCTCATCCACAAAAAAGCTTTTAAAATGTTCAATGGTGAGTAATTTTTGATATTCATCGACCAGGCTGTTTCTGTGCATTACATAAAGCAACGTAGGAACGCCTAAGAAAATGATATATAAAGGCATACCGATGACAAAAAGCGGCGTGAGCAGCCACATAAAAAGGCCCACGATGCCTGCGATGAAAGTTATGTTTGTCCATTTCTGAACGTTTGTCCTGACATGCACTGCGTCGCGGTGAACCCAGCCAAGCAGCGGAAGCCATGCAAAAAAGCCCAAGACGAATAAAACTAATTTGATTGGGTTGATATAAAAACCCATTTGTATTTCTGCGATAATAGTCGGCATTTAATGCTCCGGTTGAATATTAAAGAATTACACCTGCGCTGGCCCTGATACCCTTTAAAGCCATCTTAAGTTCTTCGACGTTCGGTGCGCTGGCCAATGCAACCTTCAGGTCTATCCAGTCCGTTTCTACAAGACGCTTCAGACTTTCGGTAAAGTCCTGCATGCCTTCGTTCTGGCAGGATTTGATAACAGCGCTAAGATCGGATTCACGTTTATCTGCGATAAGTTTTCGCACGATAGGATTATTAATCATAATTTCGACAGCAGGAACGCGAGCGCTTTGTTTATTAATGCTTGGCAAAATAACCTGACTGATGATAGCCTGGAAAGACATTGAGAAAGTCTGGCGGGCGAGGTCTCTTTCTTCCTGCGGGAACAAGTCGAGAATTCTTTGGATCGTTTGTGATGCACTGGCCGAGTGCATTGTGCCGAAAACAAGGTGGCCTGTTTCAGCGGCACGCATCGCTGCAGTGAATGTTTCGCGATCACGCATTTCACCAATAAGCACAACGTCCGGGTCCTGACGCATCAAAGACCTTAACGCGTCGCTGTAATCCAATACGTCAATGCCAATTTCTCTTTGCGAAACGATTGCTTTTTTATCCGTGTGTACGAATTCAAGCGGATCTTCGATTGTAACGATATGGCATGAACGCGAACTGTTGATGTAGTCAATCATTGATGCCAATGTTGTGCTTTTGCCGCAGCCCGTCGGACCTGTAACAAGTACCAGCCCTTCATGAGCAGTTTCCGCGATCGTCTGCACCATTTTCGGAAGGTGAAGACTCTCGAAAGGCGGAATTTTCGATGTGATTCTTCTGCCGACAAGACTGATTTTTGTACGTTGTTTGAAGATGTTTATTCTGAATCTGTCTGAATCCGAGAACTCATAAGCAAAGTCAAGTGCTCCGTTTTCGATGAAGAATTGTTTTTGTTTGTCACTAAGAATTTCAAAAACAAGCTGTTCGATTTTTTTGGAATCCAGATGTTCGCCGTTGGTGTTTTTTATACCGTCGCGCATCCTTAACTTGGGCGGCTGACCGGCCTTAAGGTGCAAATCGCTCGCCTGTGCTTTGACACATGCCTTAAAAAACTTATTTATTTCCGGCTCAATCTCCAAATGAACATGGGTATCAATCGGTTGTTTTTTATCGACCATTTAAACATACTCCGGCTTATAACCGTTTATAAAATAATAGGTTATGAAGACAAAATTCGCGGCTTTGACCTGCCGCCAAAGGCTCAGGCTGATTTGAATATTATATTGTACAAATTGTGTAAACCATTGTCAATAAGCGAGCAATAAATAATAGGGGATTTCCGTAGTCTCTAATTTACCATTGAAATTCCGCTAAAATACGGTAATATGAACATTTAATGAAAAATATCATATCAGACCCTTTGAAATTTGCGGCCTTGGTCGCGCATCAGCTTAAAGGGCCGATGGCCTCAATCGGTACCATATTACAAACAATTCAGGGCGAATTTGCCGGTCCAATCTCGCAAAAGCAAAAAGACCTGCTCACCCGCGCAATCGCAAGCTGTGATGAAAGTCTTGTTACAGCTCAAAGGCTGCTTTCAATATCCCGAGCCTTTAATGAACCTTCCGCTTTTAAAAGCCAGGTTGAAATTTCGTCAATCGTTCGTAAATCTTCTGCATCGTTTAATGAGCAGGCTGAAAAAAACAATATCACATTAACAGTCAAAATTAATATCGAGCCTGCTTATGCAATCGGCAACGAGGCAGCTATAACTGAAATGCTGGAAGCGGTCTTGTCCAATGCGATAAAATACACTCCAGATAACGGACAAATCGAGCTGATTTTATTGTATAATGAGCCGATGAAAATGTTCGAGATTCACGTTTCAGATTCCGGAGTCGGGATTGCTGAAGAAAATCGTGAAAAAGTTTTCATACCGTTTTTCAGAACTGCAGGCGCAAGGGCGTCAGCTCGGCCGGGAACTGGTCTGGGACTTGCGTTTGTTAAAGCGATTGTCGAAGCATCGGGCGGAAATGTACATATCGAAAAATCGCACCTGGGCGGAACGGAAATAATTATCAATCTGCTCTCTGCTGAAAAATCGGTGCATGCAGGTGAAGTTGAAACTAAAAAGCCTCCGATGAAGGTTGTAATTATCGGCGGAGTAGCGGCAGGCCCTAAAACCGCTGCAAAGATTATGCGGCTTGTGCCCGATGCGGACGTAACGATTGTTGAAAAGGGAAGACTGCTTTCATACGCAGGATGCGGGCTGCCATATTATATAAGCGGTGCTGTTAAGGAACAGCGTGAATTGATGAGTTCGCCTGCCGGGGTAGTTCGCGACCCTATATTTTTCCAGCAGGTCAAAAATGTTCACCTGCTTAATCAGACTGAAGCGGTTGAAATCGACCGCAAAAATAAACGTGTGCGAGTAAAACATTTAATTGATAATTTACATTCGCTGCTGGATTATGACAAGCTTGTAATTGCGACAGGTTCAGAGCCGATAAAGCCCGTGGTCGAGGGCATAAGGCTGGGAAATATTTTCACGCTGCATGGTGTTTCAGATGCCGAAGGAATTAAAGCTGCGCTTGAGCGAGGCAAGGCACGCGATGTCGTGATTGTCGGCGGGGGACTTATAGGGATTGAAATGACCGAGGCTCTTGTCCGCAAAGGTTGCAGGGTAACAATACTCGAATGTCTGCCTCAGATTTTCAGGCTGCTGGATGTTGAAATGAGTATGCTTGTTGAAAATCAACTGGAATCGCATGGCGTTAGAGTCATGACAAATACATGCGTGGAGAAATTCCAGGGCGATGATAATGTAAAATCCGTTGTCACAAACAATGGTACTTATCCTGCGGATATGGTTATTATCGCAGTTGGAAATCGGCCGAATGTAGAACTTGCCAAACTGGCGGGTCTTGAAATAGGGCAAACAGGCGCAATAAAAGTTAATTCGCAAATGCAGACCAGCGATGAAAATATTTACGCAGCAGGCGATTGCGTTGAGAATGTTGAAATGATTACACAAAAGCCGTTTTACTTGCCGCTTGGTTCTACCGCCAACAAGCAGGGCAGAATCGCAGCTATTAATATATGCGGAGGTAATGCAAGTTTCTCGTCAATTCTCGGAACTGTCGCATGCAAGGTTTTCGATTATAATGTCGCATTGACTGGCCTGACTGAATTTGCCGCAAGAAAAGCGGGTTTTGATGTTGTTACAGTTCTAGTGCCTGCGCCGGACAGGGAGCATTTTGTTGCCGGGGCAGCGTTGGTTATGCTTAAACTTGTGGTTGATAAAAATACGAGAAGGCTTTTGGGCGCACAGGCGATTGGCAGCGGACATACTGACAAGCGAATAGATGTGGCCGCAACTTCGATTTGCACTAAAATGACAGTCGATCAGATAGCGAATCTCGATTTATGTTATGCTCCGCCTTATGCGCCGGTGATTGATAATATTATAACCGCGGCTAATGTTGCGAGGAATAAACTTGATGGG
>JBDKUM010000278.1:0-20912 GCA_039679715.1 Phycisphaerales bacterium | reverse complement strand
TTGGAGGTTTCAGAGTATACGTATAAGCATAAGTGCAGAATATTACATTTGGAAATTCCTTTTCGAGCTTTTCTGCTATTTTGTTTACAAATTCAACATGTGCAGCCGAGGCGCTGCCATGAGCTTTATTAAAACTTGTACAGTTATTGCAATCGCATTCGCCGCTGCCACCATCTTCTTTTGCTATATTAATCACACGGGCATCGGGATTCTCTTTTAGTACTTTCCTGACATTTTCAATAGCAATTGGTAAAATGTCCGGGTTCGTGAGGCAAAGTCTGTCATCGACTCTTTTGGTTCCTCTTAACCCATAATATTCTGCATGATTTTGAAAATATTGTTCAGGAGGAACGCATTGTTTAAAACTATGTGAACGCCACGCCCACAATATATTCCCCCCCCATTCTTTTGGAAGCGGCACCTGGTAAGAATTTGTTCGATTGCGCAAAGACCATTCAGGCGAAACTGCTGACCAATAAAATGGTTCCCTACCCTCGAGCTTTGGAACGAAAACTCTCGATACAGGATTAAATTTCAGTTCCGGAGTTTTTGGAATTCGTGTTACATTGTTAGGATACCATCTACATCCCAAATCTTCTTCGAGCAAGGCAAAGACTGCATAGATAGGTCCCCTTTTGTTGCCGCCGAGTAAATATAAATCTCCATCTTTAACCTGAATGGCATATCCTTCGTATTTAAGTTCAGAATCATCAATACCAAGCTTTGCAGATTCCAAACGATTGGTCTTTCCCACGCTGATTTCATGTTTTATTTTAGGTGATACATCTGTTTTAACTACAAACACTACACCTGTTATTTCTTCAAGCCATCTGCTTAGTTCATAAGCTGCCTTTTGTTCCTGTGTTGTAGATTTTTCAGGAATAATTATGTCGTAGTTAGATACAATCCATTTAAATTTTCCCGGATCCCATTTCTCATCTCTTCCAACCTGGTCAATATGAGGAACCTGCTTTGTAATTATCAATTTTTCAATTCCCTGTCCTTGAGGCTTTAAGGAATTAAACCATTCTGTCTGAGCTGCTGCGGCAAAAGAAGAAATAAATAAAAAAATCGTTAAAAAACTGTATCGACAGATTTTCAGCATTTGACAATCCTTTAATGCAAATTATCTTTATTAATATTATTTTAAATACATGGCTCCTAAACAATCGGAGCCATGTGTGAAATTTATTAGTAAATATTATTTACTCATCGCATGATGGTGCCGTGCATTCCTGCCATGCCTGTGCCAAATCAGCAAAATCAATTAGTGACACGCGGCAATCTTTATTAAAATCACCAATTGGATAAGGATGACACTCATCTCCGCATTCAGAAACATTCATAAATTTAGCTTCGACTGTTTTAGGAGAATCCATAGTGACAGTTGTCATCGCCTGTGAATTTTCAGTCACAGAGCCGCTCCAACTACTGAATCCATATACATTGGGGCAAACAGCTGACGGTTTTGCATAGACAAGAACTTTTCTATTCTGTGCAAAATTATATGTGCCTGCTGCCGGAATTACTGTTGTTGCAGAAATATTAGTTTGCATTGTTAAAGCTATATTCCTTGCCGGATTATTTACACCGCTTGAATAAATACTTGAAACCATCGATGATGTCAGAGGACCATCATAAACAGCAACTTCATCAATTGATCCGACATAATTACAATCTATTATTCCCTGATTACTATCAGCTGCTAACATAATTGGAAATTCCGGAGGAGTAAATAATGATGGACGTGTCTGCATACCTAATGTTACAGGTCTTTCAACTCCGTCCGTATAAGCTTTAAGCTGATTTGTAGCAGCATCAACAACAACCCATACAAGATGATGCCAATTACCATCATAAATGTTCGGCTCTGAAGCTGTTGCAACCTCTAAATTGCCTGAAAGAATTCGTCCCACGCTATCCCTAAGATAAAACATAGTTTTACCTTTACTTACAATGGTCGTAGGCGAAGTTTGCATATTAAAAGAAATGTCTAATGCAGTGAGGTCTTTTAAATTTGCTTCCCTCAGCAAGTAACGATGCTCAGCGACTCCCTGTTGTTTGACCCAAGCCGATATACTCCATGAATTATGATTCAATAATAACCCTTGAAGAAGGTCTGGGCTTGTGCCTATATTCACTGCTGTTCCTTTTGTAAAAGTCCTTGCCCCGCTTCCGCCAATTGCTGGAACCCCCGGTTCTCTGCCAACCGAATTGACATCACTTCCATTATTCAAACCTTGTGAATCAGCTGAAACAGTGCCGTTTGACTCATTGAAATTCCAATAGGATACGGCCATTGGAGCAGGTGCAAGCGTATAGACCGCTGTAATGACTTTGTCACTATTCATCACAACAGTAGCATTTGGTAAATTGACATTATTTACATCTCCGACCCAATGGTCAAAAACATACGTTCCTAATGGCCCGACAAAAGTTCCTGCACTTACTGAAGCCGTAAGATCTTGTCCAACTGGATGCTGCCCCGCCGGAGGTGATATAGTGTTAAGCCCAGGAATACTCGGACTTACATTTACAGTTAAATTATATTTCGCTCCGGTAGTTGGCCCATTGAGATAAATGTTATTTACGTCAGTTGGAGTTAAATTAACATCATAAATCGCAATCTCTGCAAGCGCACCGTTAAGATTAGGTGTTTTAATAGTGCCTCTGTTATTTTCAGTGGCTATGGTAAATGGTACTGCAAATGGACTTACAGCCGTATGCACATCCGAATACTTCATAGTCATTGTTTTTTCTTTGCCGTCAAGGTACCCCTTCAAAAATTTTGTTCCGGTTGAATCGGCACGAAGTACGAATACTACATGGTGCCAATTTCCATCAAATGCAACCGGGTCCTTAAAGTGCCCGCCGTAACCGTTTCCGCCTGCGTAATGACGAGACCAGAACCAGATGGAATTGGTTTTATCTGTCGTATAATTGAAATTCAACGCAATTTCAATTCCGGTACTATCACCTATTGGGTTAAGAGTTTTTAAAACTATCTGTCTTTGGGTTGTAGAATCTGTTGTTTTTAGCCAAAAAGCAACGCTTATGGTCTTATTTGCACCACGCAACCCCTGATTGAGACTCGGGTCGTTGCCTGCATTGATGTAGCCGTTATTGCTGCTGCTGAACTGCAAACCATATATTCCCGGTCTTGGTCCGGCAATCCATTGAGGCCCTGAACCTGTGGTCTTTACTATAGTTCCATTATTTAATCCGGTTCCCCAATCGTTTACATAACTACCAGTTCCTTCATCCATTTTCCACAAAGCTATGAGTTCAGCAGAACTGATGTTTGCCGTAATAATGATAAATGCAGATATAATCAAAATCATTGAAAAGCGTTTATTCATTTTTATTTCCTCCGAAAATTAGAGTATTTATTATAATTTAATGTTAGATACATCCAGGTTGGGTACAACTGAGCCAGTTATCTGCAAGGATTGCGACATCTTCAAAATTTACCATGCAGTCAGGCGGACTGCTTAAATCATTTACAGGTACTGGATGGCATTCATCGCCGCAAACACGTGTATCATTGAAATAAGCGGTCGCAACAACATTCTTGTCCATTATTACATTAGCTGAAGAAGTTGTAATTACCACACCATCAATGACCCAATGATCAAATACAAATTTTTTAGGACATTTAATTATATCAGCAGCGTTTAATGTAACAGTGTTGCCCGACACATAAGAATGTGTCCCTGCTGCCGGAGTTATGGTGTTTGCTTCTGCAACAGATGAAGAGACTGTTAAATTGTAGACTGTTTTACCAGGTATCAATGCAGCAAGTTCTGAAGCTGAAATTGAATGATCGTATAAATGCACTTCATCGATAAGTCCCGGCCAATTGTTGCTTTGATTGTAGTATCCTCCAATTGAAAGAGGGCCGACATGGAATTGCCTGCAATGATGATATACCGGGCTTCCGGTACGTGTAACCCAATTCACACCCTGATTAATACCATCAAGATATAAATCATATTGCAGCAAATTCTGGTTCCAGATAAATGCAACATGCTTCCATGTAAATTTTGGTATCGTAACATTCTGCAGCATGCTCCATGAATTAGGATCGGAACCGTTACGCAAAAGCATCATCGGAAGTCCGCTATTGGCTGATGTACATTTGCCCATTGATAAAACTGTGGCTCCGGAAGTTCCGGTCCCATTAAACTGCATTAATACTCTCGCGGTATCATAGGAAGTATTTGTTACATCGTAATCTGAATTTATCCAAAAAGCCAAACTGCCTAAAGTCGTATTTACGTCAGATACTCTTACATGCGAAATATTATCATTTGGATTATAGATAGAACTGCCGCCTCCAACTACCGGAGGTGCATCGGAATAGTAATTCGAAGACCCCATTAATGTCCCGTCGAATTCCCCAACAGAATCTGTCGCAACATTACCTCCTCCTTCATTAAAGTTCCAGTAAGATATTTCTGCACCAAAGACTGGAATAACCAGACTGAACAAAAATAAACAAATACCTAAACGCGTTTGAATTGTAGTCAACATCATCTTGTACCCTCCATATATATGGTTATCAATTCACAACTATATCTCATTATTCATTTCCTATTAATACGATTTAATGTTTAGTCTTTAGATAATATTATTTTGGCGATCCATCCGCATCATAACTTTGATACACTGAATTCTTTTTCGTCACACATGCATCGTTAAAACTATAAGCAGCATCTATGCGATTGAGAAGTTTTGCATCTCCGGTTGTCTGTATTATTGAGTTGGCCTGATCTATATAACTCACAAGTGCCTGCACCCTGCTTGCTCCACCTGAATCGACCGTTTTTAAAGATAGTTCGTTCCATAACGCTTCATAATAAGTACGCATTATGCTTCCCGCCGGTCCATAATATTTAGCATAAAAATCAGCTTTAAATTGTCCCATATCTGCCCATGGATTCCATTGTAGGATTGCACCCATTCGGTTCCAGTAAGGATTGGGATTTTGATTATAGTAATTCGTGCAATTTACCCAGCCGCAAATTCCTTTTTCAAGATAGAACTGAAAATCCTGCTGCATTACGTTATTGGGCCATGGACCGCTTGAAGCATATCCAAGCCAGTGTATGCTGCTGTTTGATGCAACAGAAGAATTATAATATTCTAATACAGTAACTTCACCTTCATAATCTGTCGCTTTAAGATAATCAAGCCAATCCTGCAGCCGATAATATGACGCAAGATCTCTATCGGTTGGATTTGGTTTATAGGCAGTCTTTATTGCTATAAGGTCTGTACGCCAATTCAGGAATTGCGCCTTATGCATATTTGTGCTGTCAGTCATCGCATCGTGTGCTTCACGAATTTCGTTGCACCAGAATAGAGTCATATTTTTACCATGATTATAAGGCTCTATGCTCGTATTCGGCACCGCTGAGCATTCATTGTAAGATATCCATTGAATCTTCAAATCCGGCCTAATTGTTTCAAATGCCTCGGCGAGCCTGTTGGCTCTGATAAGGTTCCATTCACTTATTGTATGTGCCGCACAATTTGAGCACTTGCATTCATAACCTGTTTGAGAGCCATCCGCAGGATATGCAGAAAATATATTAATCATTGGATTTGCCTGTATGTAATTTATGGCATTCTGCACAAAAATGTCCATCGCATCTGGGTTGGACCAGCAGAAAGCTTTACATCCTCCAAGAGCAGCATCGTATGTTGAAGTCCGAACACCTCCAAGTAATGGAAAATATTCCGGATGAGTGCTGAACAAACTTACGCTCGGTGTTAATAATGGAAGAGCATGTCCCGGCCCCCAAAGTATATACCCTCTTTTTTCCAGTTCATCAAGGTGCATATCCTGCCAGGATTCTGTTGGGAGTCTTGGCGTAAGGCTGAAAGAATTGCATCTGTTCTTGGCTCCCCAATCTGCTACCAATACTTCCTTATCACCATCATAATAACCGTTATCAGAAACGAATCTATATTTAAATGCAGGCCTTTCAACAACATCAAAAATCGGCAGCACAATGCTGCTTGATGCAGGTACAACTTCCTGATTTGAATTTCCTGTAAATTTATAACCTCCAAAATAAACCCACATGCCCCTTTCAAGAAGATCGTATACTGCGAACAATGAACTTCTATCGGCACTTCCTCCAAGTACAATCGATGGCCTTCCATCCACATTGATACTTTTTATGATATAACCATCCATTCCTGGAAAACTGCTGCTTAATTGTATTCTCTTTTGTTCGCATAAAGAAGCAATCTTCTCATTGCTTTCTGCTCTTCCGATTAAAATATCGCATTGTGAACCCGTTGTCGGCTGGTCAAATGTAGTAAGTATCGGAACCGTCGCTCCTGAAATGTCAGCAATATACCTCTGAAGTTCGGAAGCGGCAAATTGTTCGACAATTGTTGCATGAGCGCCAAGAAAAATATTTACCTTTGATATTCCGTTCAAAACCAATGTCTGGTTTTGAGCATTTTTCCATTTCACATCACACCTTGCTTGCGAAGGATCCGTACAATCCAGCCATGATTCTGCAAATATCTGTAAATCACCTAAATTTGTTTTACAATCCTTATTTATATCACTAAGATTGAATATTACATTACTGTTTGGATCTCCGCATTTGGGATCATATACATAAACCGCTGTTATAGTTTTATTTTGTGTCATCGTTACAGTTGTAACACTTGAATTTGGATTAGCAACTGCTCCAACCCAATGATCAAACTTATAAGAATAAGCGGATTTATAATAATTGGCTTCTATTGGGACCACAGTCCCCTCATCATAATTAGTTTGTCCTGCTGATGGTGATATCGTGTTAATTCCAAGATTATTCGGTTCAACCTGCATCGTAAGAATATATTTTGGTATTGCCTGTACCCCATTTTGGTAAATATCACTGACATCCGCTGAACTTAACATCACATCATATACAGCAATATCGTCAAGAGAGCCTTTTAAATTGTTGGATTCTATAGTTCCACGATTGTTACTGGCACCAAAAAGCCACGCATATTGAGGCGGATTAAAACTTGAAAGTGAGTTATTATATTTTTTGGTTATAGTTCTTTCCTGTCCGTCAATATATCCTCTCATCTGCTTCGTGCTGTCTGCTGTGACTGTAAATGCTATATGATGCCATTGACCATCAAAAACGCCTGTGTCCTGCATCCATCCGGCAAATTGGGTACCGGCGGCGTCTCTTAACCAGAGATAAAAACATCCCGCACTTGTACCTGTTCCATTGAAGTTCATACTGAGTTCTATCCCTGTACTGTCAGGAGACGAATTGAGTTCTTTTAAAATATTTACACGTGAGGTAGTCAGGTCAGTTGTCTTTATCCAAAATACTATTGAAAAAGTTTTGGCATCTGTTTGTAGACCTTGTGAGAGTGTGGCACCCTTGCCAATATTGACATATCCATTTGCGTTAAAACCAAGCCCATGATCGCCGGTTTGACCGCTTTTACCACTCACCCATGAAACATTATTTATAATAGTTCCCGAATTGAAACCAGCCAAATCCTGTACACCGGTCCCACTTTCATTATTACAGTTCCAATATGACACTGCTGTTGCGGCCTTTGAAATTCCGCAAAATAATAAAATTGCTGTAATTAATGGAAGCATCGGGTTTTTCATATTTACTAACATCTGAGTCTTTCTATTCGATTGATTGAAGCCAATCAGCGGCAAATACTGCAAAATCTTTGAAATTAGTAACACAATCCTTATTGAGATCGGCAGTTGAATATGCTGTACCTGGATCGCCGCACTGTTTAGTTAAATATTTATTAATCAAATAATTATTTACACTTATCATCTCAGAATTGTTGAGCGCTCTATTATAAATTATAATTTCAGGAATTAACCCTTTATAGCTTCTTACTGGATTGACAGGATCGCCCCCTATCGTATAACCTGTGTGAAAACCCGTTGAGCGAGTGAATGTTTCTGTGACTCCTGAAATGCCATTTATATAAATTTCAACATTATCACTTTGCGTTTCATTTCGCCTAAAAGCCATAACTTTGAAACTTGTATCCTGTGGATTAGTTGTCGCGGCATATTCCATGGTTGTTCCATTACCCAGAGCAGCCTTAAATGATGTCGGGGACGAGTTTGCATCTGATAATCCGATTGCATATCCATTGCCGAGATCGACGCTGTTGGCATCACCTGCTAATATCCAATGATTTACTTTGCTTTCCGTGCTGTTTTGTACCGAATTTTGAAATACCGTGAATATAGTTGTTGCAGAACCAATAGTTAATGAGTTTATATCCAGACAGGCAGGTGGAGCACTGAACAAAACTGCCGGCTTGCCACGCAATCCTTCAACCGTCGAAACCCATACAGGCTGTTTGTATGATATACTCTGAATTGCATTGTCATATTCTGTATTATCACCTATCAGAGTATCTGCCAATAATGCTACTTTGCAGCCATCCGAAACACTCCCGTTGTTGGGAACTATTGTTGCCGGATTTGATGCGTTAAACCATACCGATAAGCCTGTACTAACTGGAATATTGCAATCAGCCGGCATTGCCCGGAATACTGCAGTTATTGTCTTATCCACGTTTGGGACAGTACTCGTAATTGCAGAATTATTATCTGCCACATCACCTTCCCAATGATCAAAAACATATTGCACAGGACAGTTAAGGTATGGTAATGCTGAAAGTTTCAGAGGTATGTTTGAATCATAAACATAAGCCCCGGGTAGAGGACTTAAAGTATTTATCCCAGCATTTGAAGGCAAAATAGAAATTGTAATATTAGCTTGATGTATGTTGCCCTGATAAATATCTGATATTTCCTGCGAGTTCAACAATTTGTCAAAAATAGATAATTCATCAATATCGCCTTTAAAAAGTATGTAATCTACTGTTCCTCTATTGTTTTGAGCTCCAACTATTAAAGGATATTGCAAATTGCTGAATGATGTTGGAGATTGTGCATATTTAATTATCACTGTTTGCGGAACTGTATCTACATAAATATTAATTATGTTAGTATCCGCTTTTACACTGAAAATTATATTGTGCCAATTTCCATCGTAAATGCCTGATTCAGGCCCGATGCTTCCCGCAAGAATTTTGCCGGTAGTATCACGCAAATAAAACATTGTATGTCCTGCCGCCGATCCCCATGGATCGGCACAAAAGTTCAATGAAATATCAAGCACGAAATTATCACTGGAGTTTAATCCTTTCATCAAGTAAGTGCGTGTCGATGACGCATCTGTCGTACGCAGCCAAACACTCATTGAAAACTCTTTATTATTTACAAGACCACGGACAAGACTTATATTGTTACCAATATTAATATAGCCATTAGCATTAAAGCTTAAGCCATAGTCTGTTGACAAACCTGTTCTTCCTGTTATCCACGAAGGCGATCCATTAATCGTCCCAGTGTTTGTCCCCATTGAGTCCAGTACCGATAAACCTGCTGACTCGTTAAACTCCCAAAACGAAATTGTTCCGGCAAAAAGATTAATGGTCGGAAAAAGAAATATGCACATTGATAAAAGTTTGATATTTTTCATAAGTCCCGAGTTTATAAGCTACTAATAACAACCCAAAAATGACCATTGCATTACCATCTTAGCATGATGACACGTTAAGTCAAGGGAAAATTAATAAAATTCAGGTTATTTGCTTTGATATTTTCCATGCTTTAACGTATCATCATCAAACAAAACCCCTTAGAGCTTATTGAGCCAATATGTCTCGTTATGCTAAAATCCTTATTACCGGTGCTTCAGGAAGAATAGGCCGGTCATTGCTTCCAGAGCTACTTAATACGAACTACCACCTCCGTTTGGTCGAACATTCTTCCCCAATTAATGCCAAAAATGTTGAAATAGTAAAAGGCTCGATAACAAATCCACAGTTTGTACGCAATGCCCTTGAAGATATTGACATCATCATCCATCTCGCAACTGTGAAAGAAAATCGAGAAAAGTTTATCGATGTTTCTTTGCGCGGAACTTTCGAACTTCTCGATCAGGCCCCCATAAAGCTCTCTCAAAATAAAATTACATTTATTCAATCATCATATTCGGACCTTTACATGCTTTTAGGTTGACAAATCAATCCTTTTTATATACACTGATGATACGTTCAGTCATTGGGAATATTAATATGTCATTAAATTTGAAATCAGGTCCTAACAACCATGATTACATTATTTATAATGGACAGTCACATGGAAATGCTTTTGCGAATTCCTGCAATGAACATCTGATGCTTCTTGAATTTAATGGAAGTTTGTTCGCTTTTTGGACTCAAAGTACAAATGAATTTTCCAACGATCAAAGAATCGTTTTTGCAAAGACTGAAGACGAAAGAACATGGTCCAATCCGATAAAAATTGCTGGCCCTTCTAAGTTGGGTGAAGGACATAGGGCAAGTCACCCCTTCCCGCTTTTATCGAAATCCGGCAGAATATATGTTATATACAATCAATTTCAGGGTATTATTGACAGCAGCAGAGTTTTAACCGGGACGATGAATTGCGTTTACTCGGATGATTTAGGTAAAAGCTGGTCACTTCCACAAATTATTCCTTTGCCAAGGAGTCCTTATGACAATCCTGATTTTAAATTTCTTCCGAATTGGATAGTTTCGCAAGTGCCCCAGCGTATTTCAACTGATAAATATTTTGTTGGATTCACACGTGTGCTTAGTCCTGCCCTAAAAGAAAATCTTAAAAATGAAAAAAAAATACAGGAATCCGTAATAGAATTTTTAAGATTTGAAAACATTGATAATAACCCTGAACCAACAAATATAAAACTTAGTTTTCTTGGCTGGGGAAATAAAGCTTTAAGAGTTCCTTTGCCTGAAGATCCGCTCTTTACCGTCGCGTTTGAACCAAGCATAATAAAATTGCCTGACAACAGACTTTTTTGTATGATTTGTACACTGACTGGCTATATTTGGTATAGCCTTTCTACAGATGCAGGAAACACATGGTGCAATCCCAAACCCCTGCTTAGAAGAGATCATGGCCAGCCTATTCTTGGCTCTTCACAATGTAGTATTTATCAGTTACAAAACGACAAATATATCCTCATACATAATGATTCTATTACAGATTCAACTCAGGAAAACTCTGGCTATTCAATTATTTTAGGCAATTATCTGCCTGACGCAGAACAGCCAATTTGGTTCAGTAAATCAAGGAAGATTCAGGAATTCAGATATTTTAAAAATCAGCAATTTGAAAAAGACAACTCAATCTCGAGTTCATGTTTTACAGTTAAGAAAGAAAACTATATTTTATGGTATTCAATTGGCAAAACATTTCTTGTGGGCAAAAAAATCTTCCCGGATTTTTTTACAGGTTTGGAGATACCTAAAAATGTTTGAGCATTTTAATAAAACGTTTTTTTTAACGATTTTCAAAAAAAACATAAAATTATCGTCACTTGTTTTATTATTTCTATGCTCAACAGTATTTTCTAATACAAACGTTGAAATGAATGAAGTTCGACATGAAATTATTTTGGTCGATAATGAGAAAACCGATGCTTATATTTTTTTAGATAATCGTTCAGATGTAGTACTTAATTTTGCATCAGCTGAACTGCAATCATATATTTTTAAAATTTCTGGAGTTAAAGTTCCTATACTTCATCATAAGGGCCCAGGCGTTTGCATCAGATTTGAAACCGATCAATCCGGTGAATTATCTTTTGATGCGTATAAAATCAAAATTGAGCCGGATTCCATTGTTTTATCGTCAAACTATTCACGCGGCATTCTGTATGCCGTTTACGATTTGCTCGATCAACTTGGATGTTCATGGGTCTATCCGGGTACAAATGAAGAAATAATTCCAAAATTAAAAAGAATTACATTTGATGAATCTACTAAAATAAAAAAACCTCAGATTGAACATCGAGGCCTGGCGTTGTATGGACTTGATTCGAATTCCATTAATCTTGGAAAAGATATAATCGATTGGATGGCTAAAAATCGTTTTAACTTAATTTTAACTTCCGAAGACAGGCCAAGTGATTCAGGCGTTTCCCCTGCTCACGGCACTAGATGGAGCCAGGTAGCCAATAAATTGCTGGACGAAGTACAAAAAAGAGGAATTCTCCTGGACATGAGCGAGCATTCCACACACCTGTTTTTTCCCAAGAGCCTGTTTAATGAACATCCCGATTGGTTTGCTATGAACTCCAAGGGAATCCGGATACCGGGTCAAATCTGTTATTCAAACCAGCACGCTATTGAATATTATTCTAATCGTCAAATTGAATATATCAAAAAGCATCCTGAAATAAGCATATTGGGCACATGGCCTATGGATGGCGGCGGCTATTGTGAGTGTAATGAATGTAAAAAACCAGATACTGTATTTAAAATGACAGCGCTCATAGCTGCGAAAACTGCCAAAATTCGTCCTGACCTTACTGTTGAATACCTCGCCTATAAACCTCAAACTTTCTCAGTCCCAACGACTATCGACATTCCTGAAAATGTCTCTGTCCTGCTTTGTGGCCGAACGGACCAACTCGCCGATGATTGGGTTAAATCCATGAAGAATGAAAGAGGTGTTTATTATTTTGATTACAGGTCAGGGGACAACTGGTACTGGGCTTCTAATATTTGGCTTCGTCCTCAATATGAACGAGATACTGTAAATATAAGTGCTAAAATAGGATTTCGTGGCCTAATTCCGTTATTTCTTCCGATTCAAAATTGGTGGAGGTCTTGTTTTAATTTCTATTTCATGTCCCGTGCTTATTGGGATCCTCAATTAGACATTGATAAAGAACTTAAAATGTATTGAGATCAATATTAAGGCAAAAATGCCCAAGCCGTTTATAACATTTTTAATTCCATATTCACTAAAATGCAGAACCCGCAATTGCTGAAATGTCATAGGGCATGGAACGAAAAAGATGATCCTGTAATAGCACCTGATGGATTGAAGGAATTGAAAAAAGCTTCAAACGAAATACTTACTGATTTGATAAAATTGCAGAAAAATGAAACTGATTTGACCATGCTTAATCGTCTCAATCGAATATCAGAATATATAACTTTTTTCAATTTGTACTATGCCGCTCGCAATTCTAAACTTGATGCTGACAAAGCAGCTTTACTCTCTTTTGCCGATAAAATAAAAAAATCAGATGGCGTTTGCATGGATCCAGCTTATATAAAGTTTATTTATGAAAAAAGAAAATCGATTTTCACTAACTCGTCTGATGACAAAAAAACTAAAGAACTTTTTGCTAATTGAAATTCTATTTCATTATAAGCCAGACAATTTATATCTGGTTGAACCCTATTGACTTAAATCCTGATTTGGCGTATACTAATACTTGATAATATAATGACTAAAAAAATCATAAAAGATAATGAATCTAAAACACTTCAACGAACCAGACTTAAAGATATTGCGAATTTGGCGGGAGTGTCCCATACAACTGTAGCGCATGTCCTGTTGAAGAGTGCTGGTAAAAATGCTCGTGTCAGCGTCGAAACTGCTAATCGCGTTCGAACAATAGCAGAGGAACTCGGCTATAGGCCCGATCCTATAGCAAGGCAGCTTCGTGGAAAAAGCAGCAAAACGATTGCGGTTTTAATTGGAAGCGGAGCAAGTCCGATCAACCATCAAAGGCTTGAAGAAATTGAACGTCTTATAAACGTTAAAGGCTATCATCTTGTGATTGGACATCCGAATATTGAACCACATCAAATTGCTGAATATGTCGATGATTTTATTGGAAGAGGTGTAGATGGAATAATTTCATATATTACTAAACACACTGCTTTGCCCGAGATTATCAGGCATCAAAAAAATGTAGTGTATGTTTATAAGCCTCCTTTCGCTGAAAGCTCTTATGTCGATATCGATGAAGCTTATGGTACTCATCAATTGATAGACCATATTATTAGCCGAGGATATAAAAAAATCGGCTTGGCTCTTCCAGATATCGTTGCGTATGGTCAAAGAGAACGCATTCGAGGATATAAAGAAGCATTGATAGATAATAATATTAAAGCAGAGCAGCATTTGATCTGGGCTCCTCAGCACCCTGTCTCTCCAGACCCCCATTTTCTTAATCCGGAAATTGCTGACAAGGCTATTGATGATCTTATTATAAAATCTCGCGTTGATGCCATTATTGCTGCAACCGATTATTGGGCTGCTCAGATAATTAAATCCTTGAAATCCAGAGGCTTCAGGGTTCCGAATGATGTTGCTGTTGCAAGTTATGATAATCTCGATATAGCAAGACTCATTGAACCTGAACTAACAACCCTTGATTCACAAAATAACGTTATTGCTGAATCTATCGTAAACATGCTGATTAACATCATTGAACATCCTAATGAAGACCAGCAAAAACAGGTCACTATTAAACCAAAATTGATTGTACGAGACTCAACTTAAACATTTCCGTATATTCTAAAAACCTATAAGTTCTTACCTTTGAGTTTTCTAACTCCCGTAATAGGCAAATATTTTAGACACATAACTATCTTTTACGAAAAGACTTAGAGTTTGTTCCGACGAAATTGTTTGAGTTAGGTTTGCAGAATTGTTACGATTTTTTGACTATGAAACAAAAACTATGGCTCACAATCATTACATGTTTGGTATATTGCATTGATAAAGAACTCTACAAGGCTATCGAATATCTTAAAGAGCAAGTGCGTGTGCTAAAGGAACTTCAGAAAAAAGATAAACGGATTTTACTATATGCTAGCCAACGAATACGGCTTGCAAGAAAAGCAAAAGAAGCTCCTCGAAGAAACATCCATTCTATTCTCGCCAGATACCATTCTCGGCTGGCATAGAAAGTTGATAGCAAAAAAATATGATGGCAGTAAATATTTACAGAAGCAGGTAGGAAGACCAAAAAAGTAACTGCTTATAAATAGATTTGGTCCTCAAACTCAAATCGGAGAACACTTCATGGGGTAGTCAAAAAATCTGCGACTGTTTACAGAATCTTGGTTTTGATATTTCCAGAACTACTGTATGAAATATTCTGCTGGCAAATGGCTATGATCCGGAACCAAATAAGAAAACCACATGGAAACAATTCCTTAAAACTCATTGGAATGTTCTAACTGCATGCGATTTCTTTTCAATTGAGCTGTTTACCCCAAAAGGTCTTGTAAGGTGCATGGTATTATTTGCTATCAATCTATCAACACGTAAGGTTGAAATACTCGGCATAAAATCAGCTCCTGATGGTATTTGGATGAAGCAAGTCGCAAGAAATATAATCGATTGCGAAGAAGAATTTCTTAAAGAAAAGGATAACGTATAATGTTTTTCGCTTTTTTGAAAAGTTAAGGAAGAGGTTCTCCGATATGGACGAATTCATCAAGGAATTGCTAATAATTGAGCCAATACATGAGGGCAATAAAGGTGATATCTTCTGTGTTGAAAGATTGGGAGGCTGTGTCGATAAAATTTCGACAAGACAGTTAATATGGGAGGCAGTAAAAGATAAGGTTTTATTTTTCTGCGATGGAAGGATGAGTGCTGAAGTTTTGAGGGTGATAACCGCCTGCGATAAAAGAAGCAGGACGTATTATCCACAGATACTTTTTGTCCCGGAACAGGCCTATGCAGGTGCATGTACTGCAAAATCCACGATTTACTGCGCTAATATTGCGACAGGTTTTATGCTGGCGCAATTTACAAAACACCTTCGGATGCTGCCTGTTGATTCTGATATGCAGATTAACCTTCTGGCTTTGGAACTAAATGTTGGCAGTTATTAATATCACCATCTTACTCTATCGGAGAAAATATTATGGCAAATATTATGAATATCGATTCGCTCAAAGAACTCCTGAATGAACTCGGAAATGAAATCGGCGATGATTACCAGATATGGCTGTCATCTGATGAAGAAGGAAATCAGTTTTTACCAATGTCTCATAATCCGGAATTATGTCTGTGTGTAGACAAAGATGAAAAACGGATTATCCTTTTTCCACTGCATTGTTTACTCTAAAACTAAACATGCGGCCTTATCCTCCAAAATAGACCGCATGTTTTTTATTTGTTAAAGTTCCTGACTTGCATTGCCTAAAATAATTTTCATTTTAGCTTTTCAAGCTGGGTAAGGAATAATTCTTTACTCCATAAATCAAGGGAAGGCTGCTCTGTAACTCTGACAAATCTTCGAACATCTTCAACTGTCGTTTTCCAATCCATCGGCTTGATTATATTCCCAAGTTCTGTCTTGCACCAATCAAGATTAACATTGACATCTTGTCCTTTCCATGGCCCCTGCTGTTTTATGGCAGATGCAAGAAAGTCATAGTTGATTTTAATTCTCTGGCTTGTATACCATAAAAAATCATACCAATCCCGCCCTTTGATATATTCTCTGCAAAGAAGAGCATGCGTTTTACCTGCAAATAAACTTGGTTTATCCTGCACAGTAACAGAAGAAACGAACGGAAAATCCAGATATTTGATTTCTGATTGGCTTCCGGATGGCGGATTTGTGTCAATTTCTAATTTGATACGAATTTTACGAAACGGTCCGCTTTTGCCAATATGATTCAACTGCAATACTTTCCCGATAGAATCATCTTTGAAGGCCTTTCTAACCGCGATATTGGCTTCAGATCTGTCAGAGATATCAACCTTATAGCCATAAGTTTCAAGTTCTCTTGCCAGTGATTGAAGATGAGGCTGAAGTTTGAAATTTGGATTTGGCTCATTGAGAATAAAATCCAGATCTTCTGAAAATCTGTTCAAGCCGTAAAAAATTCTCAAGCATGTTCCGCCCTGAAATACGCCGTATTTAAAAAATTCTGTTCTACTCAATGCCGCCAAAGCAACTTCCTGGGTGATCTCTCTGATAGCATGCTCTTCCTCCAGCTCTGATCTACAGTTATAGGAATTTAATCTTTCCTGAATAAGTTTGATACTCATAATTTCAATTCCTTCTTGGCGCCTTTAAGAAATCTTTCAACTCGCCGGCTTTTATAATTTTCAATCAACATATCAAAATCTTCCGCGGTTACTGATTCAAATTCCTCTGGTTCAATTCTCAAGCTCTCTGATGCAGGTTTTAAGCCTTCCCAGTCCTTCTTATAAAGATACGCATAATCTACCAAAGCCTTCATTGGACGAGCCATAAGAAATACATCCCCTGTTTGGTCAGTCAATCTTTCAACCCCAGCATAGAAAACTTTTTGCGGAACACGGCTGTAACTAAACATTCCCAAAGGCGTTTTAAATTCTTTTGAGTTGTTATAAGAAACACTTGTAATAGTGTAAACCGCTTCGGGAATCCAGCCGTGATAACAAAGAGCAGATTCCAGACTGATGTATGATGGACCATAAATATGCTGGGCAAGAGAATAGAGATTAATATTTCGTTTCTGGTATTTGGGTGCGAGACAATAAAGCCCTCTGCGAACGTGAATAATCTCATCTCCGGCAATTGCCCGTTTAACCAAGCCGTGCCTTTTATCCTCACTTTCAGGAAATAGAGTAACTACATCCTGATTTGTAAAATAGCCATATGGGGCTTTTTCAAAGATTTTTTCAGTTAATTTATTCATATTTATTATAGATACCGTCAAAATATGACATTATCTTGTATTTATACGTTTATATCGGCATTATGGCAAATAAATTTTATTAATATAGTCAAAATATGACAGTTTTTGGAAAATTTTGTAGAAATCAATTTAGTACAACAAAGACGCCTCACTAATTCTTATGCGGCAACAAAGGATGAAATTACAAAAGCATGGAATATCATACTCGCATCAGAAGACATTACCATTAAAACTAAACAGGATGAATATATGCATCGTCAGGCTTTTAAGCATTGGTTCGGCGAGGATGAGGAATTCCCCAGACAGGTTCGGGCTATGAAAAGACCAGTAGGCAGAAGCAGATTAAGATTACCAGAAGAGATGCCCACAGAAGAAACAATCCATTCGGCCATAAAGCTATGCATGAGTTATAGAGATAAATTTTTTGTCGCATATGAAGGCCTTGACGCTGGTGCAAGGCCTAGAATTGCGGCTATTAAAATGGAACAAGCTCAAAAAAGATGAGAACGGTTACTATTTCAATGTATGGCCTGCAAATAAATCAGGCGATACTGAGGAAAGACCTCTCCGTGTTATATTCTCAGAACCATATTTATTAAATTGGATGAAAGACTATCCTGGCCAGATAAAAGATGAATATTATGTTTTCTGCAAACTAGATAATCCAACTATACCTAATATCACATGGTGGGGAATCATGTCTGATATGTCTGTTGCAAATGTGTTGCAAGTGCCTTTAGGACAATTAAAACAGAAAAAGCCGACAAATATAACTACTTGTCGGCTAATCACTTCTGAAATAGCGGGGGCAGGATTCGAACCTACGACCTCCGGGTTATGAGTTCTAAATTCGCATTTTGTAAGTACTTGTCAATAAACGATTAATGATTGCACAATAAAGACTTATGCATCCTGGCCGAAGCCGAACCGAAGGCCTACAGAAGCTCAAAGGTACATGGCTGTTGCAATTCTGTTGCAAATTAAAGACTCGGATTGACCTGTTTTTTAATTTTCGTTAAAGGATTGTAAAAACTGCAAAAGAAGAATGCCTAAATCATTTAATCTTGTGTTCGGAACTGCAGCTCAGATGTGTGCTTTCTAAATTTCTTGATTATTATCATGTTGGCCGAATTCACCAAGGAATTAGCAAAATCATTGAGCCAATACACGAGGACAATACAGGTGATATATTCTGTATTGAAAAATGGCGGATTATTAAAATCTTACCACCGTAAAGCCGCTTAACAGATACTATATAGCCCACTCACTAATTGCTATGCCTGACAGCACCGGTCCTGCTCACAATCGATGTAAATTTTCAAAAGGATGCTTTCTCAAATCAAATTTGTCTCATCTGACCGAACTTTTAGATAAGATTTGATATAGTTTTTTGTCATAAAACGCCTTCACACATCGATTTAGGATGCGATGAATATTTGCACATTATGCCATTTTAAATGCAAATCGCCATCCAAAGTCCGGTGCATCCTGTTGGCAAAGTTACGGCAGATACCATGCCGGCCAATGCCAAAACCAATAAATAAACTGCAATTTTCTTCATTCTAAATACCTCCAAAAAAGCTTTTAGCCCAAACGTTATTAAAATTGGCCTTTAAAAAACCAATAATCCGCGAATATCGCAAAATCATTCATATTCGCTTTTCCATCTCTATCTAAATCACATTTTGAGGGCTGTCTCTGAACAAGCCATTCATCAACAAATTCTAAAAGGTCAATCGCATCAACATTGGTATCCGAGTTAAAATCGGACAACGCGAACCGTATTGTGTCCACTATTGGAACTGTATATAAACTACCATCGCTGTTATAGGCGTGTTGTTTAATGTAGAGTTCTGTGCCGTCTATTTGCACTTCTGTCCAGCCGTATATCAGGCCGCCTGAAATTGAGCCAATATTTTGATATCCGCCGACAGTCATATGCGGCCAATTTGCCGTGAGAGATTCTACCGTATCAAGGTAACTGCCGCACCCGGTGATTAAATAAAATGTTCCATCAAGCATTCCACGCTGGTATTCGTGCGTGTGGCCGCTGAAACATATTTGCACATTATACTGATTCATAAGCGGCACAAGATATGTTCGCAGATTACTGTTGCCGGCAATCCAGCGTTCGCAATAAGGCGGGACATGAATAAACACAAATCTCCAGGTAGCGTTTTGCGCATCATCGGATGCCAAATCCTGCTCTATCCAATCAAGAGGTAAAAAGCTTGCCCATCTTACACAATCCGCATAATCAATACACGTAAAGTGAGCATTGCCATAATTGAATGAAAAGCTATGCATTCCGGCATTTTGAACAGCTTTATGTACGGGGCTATTTAACGGCTGATCATGATTGCCAAACGCAACAAAAAACGGTTTTTTGCTGCCAAATATATTACATGTCTTTGCTATAAAAGGACTATCGAATTGTGCGGATGTGGCGTTGGAAACAATGTCTCCCGTGGTAACACCAAAATCAACTGCTCCTGCCGCATCCGTGAGCATCGCCGTCTGGAAATCCTTAGTTTGCTGAAGATCTCCCCATACCGCAAAAGCAAAAGGCGTGTTGTCATTCGGTGCAGTAGTAAAGGTTGCATCTGTGCCTGATGTTGAGCCGTTGTGAGCCAGGAAGTGATACGTCGTTTCAGCGGTTAATCCGGTAATACGAACTTTGCAGGTGTACGAAACGCCATTGTTAATACATTGTCCGACTGCGGAACCGCCGTAAGAGGCTGTCAAGCCGTAATCAACTACAGGATAAACATAACGATCCGTTGCCCACGCTATTGTAATCGCAGCTTTGCTGACATTTTGTAAATAAGGCAAAGATCGGAACGTACCTGCCGCATCACCGGAAATTGTAACAGTAATCGGCGTTGACCAGTCACCGGTAACATAGCCGTCACTGCTCCTTGCTTTGACGGTATAAGTACCTTTTATTGGCCATGAGTGTGATTCGATGTAATCTGCGTCAGAAGTCTGCAAAGTTGACCAAGCTGAAACTTCATTGCCCCAGTCAATCTGATAACGAATCTGGTCGGCATCCTGGTCAGTAGATACAAATGTATAACTCAAAGTGCTGCCTATCGTACCGGAAGTTGGAGCTGCCGTTGCCGCGGGAACGCTTGGACAGTTGTTACTCGGAGAAAATTCAAATTCCAAAGCAAGATCATCAAACGTTGCATCGCAATCCGTACCATTTACCCGTTGCGTTAAAAGGCAGAAATTTACATATCTTGCAGCTGTTGGAAGTATCTGACTGTTGGTAAATTGTGCCCAGTTAACATCATTTGTACCAGACACCCAATCGCTGTCAGCAGTTG
>JBDKUM010000277.1:0-26731 GCA_039679715.1 Phycisphaerales bacterium | reverse complement strand
TGTATATGCTTTAAATTGGGTTCAATTAGGTCTATGGGACGATTTCAGGTCTCAAAAAATAAAAGATTCCATAATGAGTCGAGCATGGAATTATTTATTAGATGTTCCAGAATTGGTGAAACCATTTGCAGAATCCCTTTATAGTGTCTTAAAAAAACACCAAGGTATATATCCAGAGGAAGATAAAGAATTTAACAATAGAATGGTTGCAGAAGAACATAAAAGGCATGAAGTCATAAAAGCGATTATACCTTTATTCATTTCAAAACAAGAAAATATATATTTGTTATTTTCGTATGTCAGTTTAATCGTTGAAGATGACTTGCCTTGGCTAATTAGCCAATATGAAAAAATTATTGACAAAAATGAAAAGATATTATGGTGTAAACTTATAAGCCATTTTTCTTATACTTTTAATTCTAAATATATTGGTGATTTACTCGAAGCAAAATCCAAAGACTTAGAATTATCTAAAGCACTTGCTTTCCTTGATCCCATAACAATAAACTCACCAGAAGGCAGAAAAATAAAAGCAAAATATTTAAAAAATGAAAGGTGGCACAAACGGCTAAAAGAAGAACATATTAAACCGCTATTAAAACCGTCTCCTATTCAAAGGGTAATAAAGTTACTTGATAGATTTGAAAAAGGCGATAAAAATGCATGGTGGCTGTTGAATCGTGAAATGACGCTAGAGCCAAATAGTACACATTATGGGGATGAATCCGAATCGGATATAAGAACTTTTCCAGTTTGGAAAAAGGCTGATTCCAAGATGCAAAATAGATTGTTAAATGCAGCGGCCGAATATATCAAGTCGCCTCCATCTCTGGATACCAGTTGGATAGGAACGAATACGTTTGATAGGGCTTATAGGGCGGGATATAGAGCATTTGTTCTTTTAATGAATTTTGATCACAATTTGTTTTTTCTCTTGATAAAACAGTCTGGAAAAAGTGGGCTCCAATTTTCATTGAATTTCCCCTATATTCAGATGAGAATAATGAACCCCATATCACTTTAATGAGGTTCGCTTATGAAAATGCTGGTAAAGAAATATTATCAGCATTCAGTCTAATAATGGATTTCGAGAATAATGAATATGGTTTTATTACTATAAGACAAAGATTATTAAATTGCTGGGATGATAAATTTGCATCTTTGCTTTTTGAAAAAGCTCAAGCTCCAGGTATTAAAGTTAAACCTAAACAAAATCTGTTTAATTATCTTTTTGAACATAAATATCTTCCCGCGATAGAATATGCTAAAAACTTTGTAAAAGAACCAATGCCTCTCGCTGATAGTTCATATGAGTTATATATACATTTATCAATCTGTTTGATATTGTTTTCACCGGAGATCGCAAGTAAAGTAGTTCTTCCTAAAATTTATGTGAATGAAAAATTTGGTAATGATGTAATAAGAAGAATATCTGATGAAAGAAAGTATATGCTTGGGGATGTTTCAACGTTCGCAAATAAATACACGGAAGAAGAAATTGCAAAGTTATATTTGTGGATAGAGCTTCGGTATCCTCATAAAAACGATCCTGTTCATCAAGGAGTATATACGCCAGATTACAGGGATAACATTGTACGATTTCGTAGTGGTTTAATAATGAATCTAAGAGATAGAGGAACTTTTGAAGCTTGCAGGCAGTTAGAGCATATTAGCCAAAAATTCCCTGAAACTGACTGGATAAAATGGATTATGGTTGATGCAAAGGAGAATGCTCTTAGGAATACCTGGGTTCCTGTTATGCCAGAACAATTACTTTCAATATTGAATAGGAATGCACTGTATATTGTTCGAAATGGAAAGGATTTGCAAGAAGTAGTCATAAAATGGTTGGAAAAATTTCAGGAAGAACTCCAAGGTGAAACATATGCAGCGCCAGATTTATGGAATACTGAAGATTCATGGAAACCAAAAGACGAAAATAATTTTTCTGATTATATAAAAAGGCATATGGAAAAAGACCTTCGAAATTTTGGTATTGCGGCTTTAAGAGAAGTAGAGATTCGCAGAGGTAAATTGGGAGGCAATAAGGGAGAAGAAACTGATATTTATGTAATGGCAACAATTCCCGGAGACTTTCCAGAGCAAAAAAAACAAATTGTTGTAATTATTGAATCTAAAGGATGCTGGAATCGGGAATTATTGACTGCAATGGAGGAACAACTTGCGAATCGTTACTTAAAGGATAATCAATGTAAGCATGGTATATATCTTGTTGGTTGGTTTGGCTGTCCGCAATGTGAAAAAACAAATTGTAAAACACGCCAATGCAAAAGTTCAGTCGATGATTTGAAGGGAGTGTTGAAAGAGCAAGCTGCACAGTTGTCGAAACCTGGGTTCGATATAAGAGAATTTATTTTAGACGTATCTTTAAGATAATATGTTTTTACGCTCCATTAATGTTATCCTTTTAGAATATTTTATAAATTAGTTCCACGTTCATCCAGCAGTCCATTTTTTTGTAAAAGGTTTATTGTTTGCAGCAGATATATTGAATGTTAAAATAAAAATATCAATAGAATGTCTATTAAATAAATGTGTGTTGAATAAAAATTAGAAATAAATAAAATAGTAAATATGGCGAATATAAAACAAGAATCTAAGGGCGAAATAATTATTTATCGTCAGGTTGGCGGCAAAACCAGTCTTGAAGTAAAATTGCAGGATAAGACTGTTGGCTAAGCCAATCTCAGATGGGGAGAGCTTTTCAGTAAAGATAAACGTACCATTTCTGAAAAGATCAGAGTAACTAACTGTCCGGGAATTCCGGATAGTTCAAATAAGGGGCAAATGAATAATTGAACGGCAGATTGATTGCTATAATCTCGATGTAATTATTTCTGTTGGTTATTCATGTAATATCCATAAGCCCCTATATAGTTACACGATTGCCTATCTCAAGTTTCTGGGCATTCAAATTTCTTCCACTATTTTTAAACAATGTTACCGCAACTGCAAATTAGCCATTATTGTTACAATATAATGACACTTATTGATTTCTGTCATAGGATTGTATCGTGAACATCGGCAAAACTGCCTGTAAATTCTCCACCGCTGGTTTACATCCTGGTCTCATTCGGGAGGGTGCGTTACAAATTAGCCACTTGTGTTAATAAATAACCTATAGAGAGACATATTTTTTAAGGATTCTCTATGGGTTTAAAACAAATCGAAAAATCGCCAAAACAGCGACGAAATGAAATAGCATTATTGCTGGCAGCCGGCATGTTAAAAGCCGAACCGGCTATCAAACCATTAACAGAAAATTTCTCAAATTCTCAGCAGAAAGAACTTGAACTTTCCAGCGAAATACAGCTCAATGTGTCTAATTAATAACGATATAATGGAGTTTGTATGGATATAAAAGACGAAATAGCCTCATTACGAAAAATGACAGTAAAAGATCTGCAGCAAAAGCATGTTGAGCTTTTTGGGGAACCTACCCGATCATGCAATCGCCAATGGCTGTTTCGACGGCTTGCATGGCGAGTTCAAGCGTTGGTCGAAGGTGATATAACTCAGCGGGCCAGAGAAAGGGCAAGGCAATTGACTCGTGAGGCTGATTTGAGAATCAGGCCGCCGCATGAACTGAAAATGCCGGCTGCCATTGGTCTACGGGCAGTCCCATCAACATTTAAAATTCCCAAGGATGATAGATTACCAATGCCGGGGGCAGTGATTACACGAAATTTCAAAGGACATTTCTTCCATGTAAATGTATTGACCAAGGGTTTTGAATTTGATGGAGAGCTTTACAAATCGCTTTCTGCGATAGCGCATAAAATTACAGGGACGCACTGGAACGGATACGACTTCTTCAGATTAGGAAAACGGAGTACTGAATGAATGTAAAGAAGATAGTTAGATGTGCAATTTACACGCGAAAATCCACAGAAGAAGGGTTGGAGCAGGATTATAACTCCTTGGATGCCCAGCGTGATGCCGCAGAGGCATATATAAAAAGCCAGAAACACGAAGGATGGGTCTGCCTGCCTGAAAAATATGATGATGGCGGATATACTGGTGGTAATCTTGATCGTCCTGCGGCCCAGAGATTGTTGGCAGATGTGGAAGATGGGAAAATCGACTGCATTGTTGTTTACAAAGTAGACAGGCTCAGCCGCTCGCTTATGGATTTTGCCAGGATAATCGAAATATTGGATAAAAATAATGTTTCGTTTGTTTCGGTAACACAGCAATTCAATACAACTACATCGATGGGCAGGCTTACGCTTAATATTCTTTTGTCTTTTGCGCAATTTGAGCGGGAAATTATATCGGAACGAACGAGAGACAAAATTGCAGGTGCACGAAGGAAAGGGAAATGGACGGGCGGATATCCAATCCTTGGTTATGATATTCTGCGGCAGCCGGGCGGCTCAAAACTGGTTATAAATAAAGCCGAAGCCCAAAGAGTAAAGCAGATATTTAAAAAATATCTCGAAACAGGTTCATTGATGGCAACACTTAAGTGGCTTGATGAGATGAAATGGAGCAACAAGCAATATCGTAAGACAAAAGAAGGTATTCCAAAACCACCAGCACGTTTTGCAAAATCATCGCTGCAGCGGCTTTTAACTAATGTTATTTATATTGGAAGAATCCCACATAAAGAAAATGTCTATGAAGGTGAGCACCAGGCAATTATCGATGAGGGTCTGTTTTCACAAGTTCAATCGCTTTTGAAGATGAACAGGCGATCTGGAGGACCGCATCGAAATAAATATAATGCCTTGCTCAAAGGACTTGTCAGATGTAAACATTGTGGGTGTGCAATGAGCCATCATACTGTGATGAAAGACAATAAAGGGTATCGCTATTATGTATGCATCAATGCTCAAAAGCGGGGATGGGATACATGTGCTTCGCCGTCACTGCCTGCAAGTGAACTGGAGGAATTTGTTATTGGCCAGATTCGTTCACTAAGGAAAGATGACATGTTTTTAAGTGAGGTATTAGAAAAAGCACAAGAAAAATTATATGCACAGCTCGAGCAGAATGAAGAGTTGCATAAAAAGGCCGAAATGGAAGTAAAACCACTGGTACGATCTTTAGGTCAGATTTCAGCACAGGCTGTGTTTGATTCAAAAGCGGCCGACAAACTTTCAGAATTGCAGGAAGAAATTAAACAAAAAGAGCAGTATATCACAAGTTTAAATGAAAAAATCATAGCTGCGAAAAAGCGGATGCTTAATACCGATGAGATGACAGGGGCTATAGAGGCTTTTGATCCTATATGGAAATCCCTGACACCACATGAACAGGGGAAGCTAATTAAGCTTCTGGTTCAGCAGGTGGAGTTTGATGGCGAAAAACAGGAAGTTACTGTTATATTCCATCCAACTGGCATAAAATCATTAACGCAAGAGGAAGTTTGCGTATGAGTGAGAATTTAAAAGTAGTTCGAAAGATTCATTTTGCTATCCGTTCAAAAGGAAAACGCCAGATAGTATATGGCCCCGAACCGATTAAAGATCTGCCAAACCACCGGATTTGCCGGATTTCCAGGCTCATGGCTTTGGCCATCCACTTTGATAATCTTATTCGTGCAGGTGGGATTCTCGATTATGCCGAATTGGCATCGCTTGGTCATATCAGCAGGGCACGAGTATCACAGATTATGAATCTGCTTCTTTTGGCACCCGACATTCAGGAAGAAATTCTGTTTTTGCCGCCAATTGAAAAGGGAGATGATCCAATTACAGAACGAGATCTGCGTCCTATCGTAGCAAAAGTAGAATGGAGCCAGCAGAAAATTTTGTGGAATAAATTTCTTAAAAAATAATTTTTATCTAACTTCTTACATTTCAATCATTTAAAAAATTCACATCTTTTTCAGCATTTTTTTCTTTGCAAAATAATAATGTGTTTAGTATAAACTAAACATTAAGAATTCTATTGTTTACAAAGGAATTGAATGCTATTAAATCGCCAGTTTGGTAACAAAATTCGCCAGCTACGAGACGCCAAGAAGGCTGTAAATCCAAAGTTTTCATTGCGCCAATTTGCTGAAGCTGTCGGTGTCAGTGCAACTTATATGAGCAGGATTGAAAATGGCGATTTCGATCCTCCGGCACCTGAAACAATAAAAAGAATGGCGGCTCTGCTTGAAACGGATGCTGACGAGTTACTGGCTTTGGCGGGTAAGTTTGATCCTGACCTCCAGAAAATAATAATGGAAAAGCCAAAGATGATGGCTGATTTTCTGCGTAAGGCAAGCGGAATTTCAGAAAAAGAATTTAAAAAAATTATTCAAAAACTCCCTGATAAAAAGGAATGACAGGTAAACAAAGGCACGGATGGAAGTAAAATACATACATGACGGTCAACTTGAAACCGCAGCATTTAAACTATTAGTTGAATACGGTGTAAAGTACGGTGAAATCAGGAAACCACCTATTCCAGTTGAGGAGATAATAGAATCTTATCTTCAATTGGATTATGGTTTTGATGACCTTTCAAAATTGCTTAATACACAGGATGTGCTTGGCGCAACCTGGGTCAAACTCAAAAAAATCTGTATTGATCAGTCTCTTGATCCATCAGTTGATTCCGGAGTTCTTGGCAGGTACCGCTTTACCGCAGCTCATGAAATCGGGCACTGGCAGCTTCATCGGGCTCAGCTATTGGAAGATGATCAAAACCTCTTTGAAACAATACAAAAACCTGCAATTGTCTGCCGTAAAGTATTTGCCAAACAACCAATCGAAATACAGGCTGATAGATTTGCCAGTTTCTTATTAATGCCCAAACATATAGTACAAAATGAATGGCAACTCAGGTATGGGAGTCTCGAACCATACAATGCAGTTGCTGAAATTTCAGATATCAATGCCAGATTCGGACAAACCGACCGCCAACCTACAACACAGGTAGCTAAGCAACTAGCAAAAGTATTCAATGTTTCTGGGCAGGCTATGCAGATAAGGCTTGTGAATTTAGGTCTTATTCTTACTAAACGGCCAGAGATGAAATTGTTTTAGCAAAATTTTTTAAACACATATGTTTAGTGTTTAGTTTACGATATACTCTTTATTTTATAAGGAATTTAGTATGGCAACAAGTTTTAGATTAAAGCATTTTTCGAATCCGGCAGCACTCAAACAAATTGACCGTGTGTCATTATTCGGTCTTCTGTACCCATTTAATGATTTTCTGAAATCCAGAGATCCTCAGGTCATTGTGGGTGAAAAAATTGATTATGAGAGGTTAGCTAAAATTTTAATGTCTCCTGGTCTGGACACACCGATGCAGCTGATGGAAGCACTGTTTCTGATTGAGGAAACAGCCAGTATTGAGTCTCCGGATTTAATCCTGGATAGAGCGGTAGAATATAATATCGATTTTGGCCATTTAGCAAATGCCACATCAGCGGACCTGGCGGTTGCGGTCTGGTTAAAAAATCCTGATATTCTTGAGGCAATTCACGCTGAGGGTTATATCGTAAAGGCCAAGAAGTTTGATTCTTATTTTACAACATCGATGAGTCTTCCCTGTTATCCTGCAGAGAATGATGAATTGCTTGAAACTATTGAGCAGGATCTTAACAAATGGTTTGAGAAAAGAAAACGCGGGATTGGCAGCAAGATATTTAAATTTAAAAGAGATGATAAGATATGGTTTCTTGTCAGACACGGTGAACTGTTTAAAAGGGAAGGTGTGCTCAACGGAAGTGAATCTGCGAGTATTTTTTATCGACCAGAAAAATATGATATACTTTTTTATTGGCCTGAATATGGCGAATTGGCCATTCACTCTACATCGGAAAAGGATCAGATAGAATACTGTAAAATTTTAGGCAAACATCTTTTTAATAATGAAGCGTTCTTTGATACAAGCGGAAGGGAAAAATATACTCTTGAGCCTCTACGAACCGATGGCAGGGCGGCTCTTAGCTGCGCAGATGTTGACGGTATTGAACACATATCATTCACAGAATTGTACTGGCGATATAATTCTAATCAAATGCATATACAGATGCATAAAGCAAATGATATTTTCGAAGCCTTATCAGTAAAAAAATTCACAATACCAAAGGATGCGACATTAACGAAGGCAAGCTTCAAGATAAAATTCAAAGGCAGCAAAAGTACGAGAACTGTCACTATACGGCTGCCATCTGCTGCAATATTCGGGCGTGACTCGGATGCGGATGTGGTCAATGAATGGTTGAAAAAACGCGGATTTATAAATGAAGTAATTTCTCAGGAGCGTGCAGATGACCAGATTCAGCAAGCTGTGGCAGTTTCTTGAAGTTCGTGATAGTCGGATAGCAGTCTTGTCTGAATGGAATCGGCAGCTTGCCGATGAGTTTAAATTCATTGAACCGTTACTGTCTCCGCTTGATGAATTGGCAGAAGTATATCCAAATCCTGAGCGGTATGGATTGCCGTTGAGAATAGTTATACACTCAGATGACAACATTGTTGCGGTATCTGATGAACGTACGAGCATTCGCATGCGACTAAAGTACCAAGACATTGTGCAATGGAAATTGCAAATGGATAAGTTAAGGAAGTTATTAGCCGATTCATTGGGTTTGCGGTCGCCATGTCACGACATAGATGAAACATCGGATGTCATATTAATTGGCAAATACAGGCCAAAGGCAGCTGCGGAATTTCCTGTGTACCTGGCAATAGTGAAGGAAAGGTCTTTTTTGACTGATATAGACAAACTTTGCAAAACAGATATTCCATTTATACTTTTGGTAACAAGCCTGAAAGAATGTCCTGAAACTGTTATCGAACAGCTGCAAAAAAAGAAATCGGTGATTGTGGCTTTAGAAGATATATTTGAATATACCGATTCGAAGCTTTTATCTAATGAAAATTGGTGCCAGTGTCTTTCAACATTTGCACAAAACGTAAATCCAAAGGGACGCAGCAACTTTTCGAATAGGCCGAGCAGAAAAGGACAAAAAACAGCTTCGAATATCAGGAAATTAAAGGAATTTATTGTTCAGCATATTCGAAGCCAGTATGATCGAATTAATCACCAAATAGATAGTGGTCGTGATCCGGAGTCTGCACCTATTTTAGAAAAACAGCAATTAGGGCAAATGATAGATATTCGTCCTGATGAGGTAACCAGAGCTTTCAAAGCTGAACCACAATTAAAAACGTTACTTAAAATAAGCTATAGCAATGATGAAATTTTAAAATTCGGTAAGCGTTTGTAATTATTATAATTTGGTAATTTCTAATCCATTTGCATTTGCACGGGTTTTCTGCAATTGCAAATGGATTTTTTATTGCGCTAATTTATTTAAAAATAAGAACTTACATTTTTCATAAAAAATATTTTCCCGTTTGCTGCAAACGCAGCGGGGGTTGTGCGGATCAGTGTGATTCGCAACTTTTAACAACCTCCATCGGAGATTTTTATGAAAACTTTAGAAAACAGTAACTTCAGTATCGCAGATTTATTCCTCAAGCATCCAGCAATATCAGAGTCGCCACAAAAAATTGAGGCTTTTTTCGATAAACAAGTCGAAACGAGAGTTCCAAAACTTAAAAAAGTGATGGAATTGCGGAAACTTTCAGAAAGCGATATCCGTCAGGAATTTTTGGTGGCCATTATGGAGGCTATGCCAAACTTTGATCCTGCTCGAAGTACATGGCGAACCTACATATCCAGAGTATGTAATAACCGCTATTGTAATTTCCGGCGGGAATACAGGCTGGCGTGCAAATGTCTAGGGAATATCACAGCTATTGATTTGCTTGATAAAGATGATACTGACGTCATTCCAACGTATGAGGTTGATTTTGAAACACAGGGTGATGTCAATACTGTTATGAGCAAATTACCCCTGCGTTTGCAGCAGATAGCAGAATTACTCAAAACTAATTCTCCAGCACAGGTAGCATCCCATCTTAAGACATCTCGTTCAACTATCAGTCGTGCTATGAAAAAAATCCGCCAGTATTTTTTAGTTTCCGGATTCGAGAGATTGCATGGCGATGCAACAAATTAGCCACTTGTGTTAATAAATAACCTATAGAGGGAGATATGTTTTTTATTGAGTCTGGCATCAAAAAACAGGCATGCGGACTCATCAGGCAGGAAAGGGAATTTTCCGGTTCAATTCCGGAACCTGCCTTTGGCCGGCCGGCTAAATGTGAAAAAAATGTAATGAGAAACTAATTAAGGAAAACAAATGAACATACTTGAACAAATTCACAAAGGAAAACGTTCAATGCCGCCAAGATTGATGCTCTATGGTGTTGAGGGTGTCGGCAAAAGCACATTTGGTGCTAACGCACCTAATCCGATTTTTATTCCAACCGAAGATGGCTTGGGTGAAATTGACTGTGCATCGTTTCCACTTGCTAAAAAATACAGCGATGTGGAAGCATATCTTTCAGCATTGGCAATTGAACAACACGATTATCAAACGGTTATTATTGATTCAGGCGATTGGCTTGAGCAGCTTATATGGGAAGAACTGTGCAGGATTTCAGGAGTCAGCACAATTGAAAAATGCGATGGCGGTTACGGGAAAGGTTACATTGCAGCGTTAGGCTTCTGGCGTCAAATTGTTGATGCTCTGGACGCACTGCGAACCGAAAGGCATATGGCTGTAATTCTCATTGCTCACGCAAGAGTCGAGAGATTTGAAGACCCGGAATCTAGCGCTTACGATAGATATTCACCACGTTTGCATAAACATGCAACTGCACTTTTAACCGAATGGGCGGATGCGGTTTTATTTGCTACTCGCAAATTCAGAACTGAATCTGAAAATATGGGATTTGGAAAAGAGCGAACTATAGCTGTTGGCCTTGGCAAAGATGGTGGTGAGCGGGTTATTCGCACAGTAGGCGGTCCATCGTGTATTGCCAAAAACCGATACGATCTTCCGTATGAAATTCCTCTGTCGTGGGATGCGTTTATAAACGCGCTCAATAACTCAAATCAAGAAACTACTAATATGGAGAATGTAAACAATGGCTAATCTTAATGGATTTAACGCAAACAATGTCGAACCGGCAACCGATTTTGATCCGATACCAGCAGCGAAATATCTGGCGGTTATCACAAACTCGGAATTTAAAGCAACAAAAAATAATAGCGGCAATTATCTGGAACTGACATTCCAAGTTATTGATGGTCAGTATAAGAACAGGCTTCTTTGGGCAAGATTAAATCTGGACCATCCAAATGAAACAACCGCCAAGATTTCACGTGGGCAGCTGTCAGCGATTTGCAAGGCAGTTGGTGTCCTTACACCAAAGGATTCTGCCGAGTTGCATAATTTGCCATTGCTCATCAATGTCAAACTCAAAAAACGCAATGACACAGGTGAGTTGGTCAACGAAATTAAAGGTTATTCAAGCCGAGAAACTGCTCCTGTTCAAAACAGCAGCCCAGCTGCAAAAGGAATCGCGCCCTGGAAACGCTAACCATAGAGTTGCCATATCCGCCAAGTATTAATCATTATTTCAAACGGCGGGGAAACAGGACATTTATTGGTTCTGAGGGTATGCAATTTCGCAAAAGAGTTTGTATTGCTCTTATGGCAGCAAATGTAAAACCGATGGCGGGTATGCTCGCAATGAAAGTCAGGGCATACCCGCCGGACAGGCGGAAGCGTGACATCGATAATATTCAAAAACCACTACTCGATGCATTAGAAAAAGGCAGGGCCTTTTTTAATGATTGTCAGATTAAGCATCTGACAACCGTTATGAAAGAACCAATCAAGGGTGGAAAAACAATCGTAACCATAAGAGTAATCAATGATAGAACTTCGACCATATCAAAAACAAGCAATTAACGCATGTTACGATTATATGCGAAAAAGCACAGGCAATGGCTGTATCGTTCTGCCAACAGGTTCAGGCAAAAGTGTTGTCCTTGCCCAGATATGCAGCGATGCTGTTTCGCTTTGGGATGGAAGAGTACTTGTTCTTACACATGTTCAGGAACTTATCGAGCAAAATGCCGGAAAAATAAAACATTTTCTCGGTGATAATTTCGTTGGTATTTATTCTGCCGGTTTAAAACAGAAAGATATGCACCAGTCGGTAATTGCGGCATCCATTCAATCCATCTATAAAAAGGCATTTGAGTTTGAACCATTTGATTTAATCATAATAGATGAGGCTCATCTTATCGCCACAAGTGGTGAGGGAATGTATTTATCATTCCTGCGAGATGCCAAATTTGTAAATCCTAATATTCGAATTGTTGGCACGACAGCGACGCCTTACAGAACCGGCACAGGGATGATTTGCGGGCCGGATAATATCTTAAATGAAATCTGCTTCGAAGTAGGAATAAAAGAACTAATTAGAGATGGCTTTCTTTGTCCGCTTCGCAGTAAAGCATCAAAAACAAGGGTTGACACAAGCAGTGTTCATATACGCGGTGGCGAATTTATTGCTAATGAACTTGAAGATTTGATGGATACCGATTCGAGGGTCAAAGCCGCTTGTGCTGAGATACTCGAATATACCCATGATAGAAATGCAGTTCTTATTTTTGCAGCGGGTGTGGAACATGGAAAGCATATACAGCGGATTTTCCAGGAAAACCACAATATTGAATGCGGGTTTGTCTCTGGCGACAGTCCCGATGGCTGGCGAAAGAAGATGATTGAGGATTTCCGAAGCGGAAAACTCAAATATCTCTGCAATATAAATGTTTTAACCACAGGTTTTGATGCACCTAATATTGATTGTATAGCAATGTTGCGCCCGACGATGTCGCCGGGCCTATATTATCAAATGACAGGAAGGGGTTTTAGATTACATGAAAACAAAAATGATTGTCTGGTATTGGATTTTGGTGGAAATATTCTTCGTCATGGTCCCGTCGATTGCCTGCGGGTCACAGATGCAGCAATTAAAGGAAACGGAGATGCACCAGCAAAGGAATGTCCCGGATGTTGTGAGATCATTCACGCGGCCTATTCAAGATGTCCCGCTTGTGGATACGAGTTCCCACCGCCGGAGAAAACCAAGCATGAAACTACTGCCACTACCGAAGGTATTCTATCCAACCAGTCAACTATTAATGAATATGCAGTCCAGGAGGTGTTATACAACGTTCACACCAAGAAGGGAGCTAAAACCGAATCACCTCGAACCATGCGAGTGCAATATAAAATAGGTTTCGGTTCTTATATTTCAGAATGGATATGTTTTGAGCACACAGGTTTCGCACGGCAAAAGGCTGTCAATTGGTGGATACAGCGTTCAGATTCTACTATTCCCGATGATTCCGAAATGGCCGTCTTTTTTGCCACAAATGGAAGATTGAAAGAACCTGTAGAAATAACCATCAAACATATTCCGGGCCAGAAATTTGACAAAATAGTTGGATATAAATTCGACGATCCTGAAATTAATAACTGGCAGTTAGAACAACAAGAACCTCAGTATGTTCCCGCAGACGATGAAATCCCGTTTTGATGGAGCTTTAATAATGTATGAATTCAAAAATCCAACATTCGGAAATGTCACAACAGGCACATGGGAAACTGAAGCTGATGCTGAAAATGCCTTAGTAGACTTTTTGGAGGATACGGGATTATTTTATATTTATCAGCAGGTTGAAGGTTCGCCTCTCAAACTATGTCATTTCAAGGAATATCAAAATTGTCGTGCCGATATCCTGGCACTGCCATCTGAGAAATTCCTGTCAATGGGATGGAGTGATGGTGCAATTGTTTTTGAGGTCAAACGGCCTGGCGAAAAAATCGGTCCGGCAATAAGTCAGCTTTGGGATTATCTAAATAGCGGCTGGAAGATTGTTGGCGGTGTGGTTGTTGTACCAAGTTATGCATTTATCTTCAGCGCTATCCAGCAGGTTGAAGCTATTGCCAGTGTTATGGCACAAAATCATATCGGAACCGCCCAAATAAAAGATGGGTTGCTATATCTATATTGTGGTCATCAGCTTGTCATGCGTGTTTGGCAAAGTGGCATGATAGAACGTATGGGCAAACACAACTTTGGTAAAAGAATAGGAAGCAGATAAATGCATTTACTTGAAATACTATTTGATAAAGCAATCTCAGACCAGCGGCGAATCGCTATCTTTACTGTACAAAATGCACAAACGGTATTCTTCAGCGATATTTCTGCTGCAATAAAATATTCTGAAAGCAAATCATCGCAATGTGATGTTTATTATGGGCTTGGTCTTGTCGGAGGCAATCCCAAGGGACGCGGGGCATTTAATGACATTGCAGCTATTGGCGGTCTATGGGCTGATATCGATATGGCCTGTGATGTTCATTCGACAAGCAGTCTGCCGGAAACACTTGATGATGTCGGCCAAATACTTCAAGCTCTTGGGCTTAGACCATCTGCAATAATTAAAAGTGGTTATGGTGTTCATGCATATTGGTTTTTGAAAGAACCATTTATCTTCGCAAATAATCAGGATCGAGAAAGGGGAGCTAAACTGGCTAAGGGCTGGCATGGGCTTGTTTGCAGCCAAAGCAGTAAATTCGGTTGGAGCCTGCCTAATCTCGGTGATATTACAAGAATCCTGAGAGTTCCTGGTACGTGGAATTATAAAATCCCAGAAAAACCGCTGCCAGTTGAGATTATTTCCTGCGATGAATCGATTCGATATAGCATCGACGAAATCGAACCATTAATTCCGAAAGTATCAGATACGGCTGCTTCTATTCCGCAAGTAAATTTATCACTGCGTTTGGATGTACAACCGCCGGCGGATAAATTTTTTGAGGCAATGCAATTCAGTCCAAAGTTTCGTGATACATGGAATCGTCAGAGAACGGATTTGTCAGACCAGTCGCAGAGTGCTTATGATTTAAGTCTTGCAACAATTGCAGTATATCTTGGCTGGTCTGACCAGGAAGTAGCCGACCTTATCATTGCTGCAAGGCGCAAGCATGGCCAAAATCCTGAAAAATCGCAGCGGCTCAATTACATGCAACGAACTATTGCACAAGCCAGAGCCTCTGCAAGCGATGGAGTTATTCTACAGTCACCTCCGGCACCGCAATCTGTAGAAGATGATTTTGATGACGAAGATGAAGAAGAAGTAGATGACCCTGGCGCAACTCCTCTGCATCTTCTTAATGTACCCGGATTTATCAATGAAGTTAAAGAGCTTACGCTGAAAACGTCACCACATCCGGAACCAGTGCTTGCTTTTTGCGGGGCGTTTTCATTACAGGCGTTTGCGGCAGGACGCAAAGTTCGCGATAGTTATGACAACCGTACAAATATATATCTGCTTGGCCTCGCACGTTCGGGAACCGGAAAAGACCAGGCCCGAAAAATAAACAACCGTATTTTATGCGAAGTCGGGCTTTCATCTTGTACAGGTGACACATTTGCAAGCGGCGAAGGTATCGAGGATAAACTTTTCTGTCAACCATCGATGCTGTTTCAAACCGATGAGATTGACACAATCATAAACCAGATAAACAAAGGCAAAGATGGTCGCTACGACAGCATTATGAGCCTTCTTTTAAAGATGTACTCGGCGGCCAATTCGGTATATCCCATGCGTGTAAAAGCAGGCAAAACTGATCCTGGGATTATTGACCAGCCATCGCTTGTCATTTTTGGGACCGCCACACCGCAGCATTATTATGAAGCTCTTTCGACAAAGATGCTTGATAACGGTTTTCTTGCAAGAATGCTCATTCTCGAATGCCAGAAACGAGGAAAGGCACAAAAGCTTACACCAGTTCAAATACCTGATTCGATCAAGCGGACTGCTAAATATTGGGCCGAATTTAAACCGGGCACCGGAAATATGAGCGGTTTCCATCCGGAGCCGGCTTTAGTTGAGTTTAGCGGCAAGGCCGAGGATTTATTAACTGAATTCAGTTTATTTGCTGATCAGCAATACGACCTTTCTGAAGATAAAAACAATGATGCATTCATGTCAATTTGGGCACGTGCCGCTGAAAAGGCTCATCGAATGGCTCTGATTTATTCCTGCAGCGAGAATGCGATCAGACCTGTAATCAGTGAATCCGCTGTCAAATGGGCAACTGAATTTGTCGAGCATATGACAAAGCGAATGTTGTTTATGGTCCATGAGCATGCAAGTGAGAATGATTTTCATGCATTATGTAAACGCCTTATACGAGTATTGCGACAATGGCATGAGAAGCAGGGCAATGTACCAATGCCCCTTCATAAGCTTAACCGCAAACTTCCATGGTCTGATGGAGTTCATGAGGATGTACGCAAAGCGCTGGAAAACCAGCGGCTTATCGAATACCGGGAAATCAAGACCGGAGGAAAACCACAAAAGCTTTATAAATTAACAGCTGAAAATCGAACTTATTGCGCGAAGGGCAATTTTGAAAAGTCAACTAATGCGCGCAATAAGTTTAGAGTTGAAGAAGGTAAAAAGGAACGTAAGTAAATGAAAAATAAAAACTTAAATATATTACAACAACTTATTAACATATTGTCACCCCTCTCGCGATATACTCTAAAACGGGCGTTTTCGTGTGTACGCGTGCGCGAGGCAGCGGTTAGTTCAATTAGAAAAATATTATTACCTTTTGTAAATAAGCAATCCGACAAAAAACATTCTATGACATTCTACGCACATTATTGTCTCGATTGCGAAATGATGTATTTCGGAAAAGAGAAAAATGTACTCAAACCTTGTGTTCGTTGTGGCAGCAAAAAAGTCCTCAGTTGTTCAACAAATAAATCGGCAAGCGTTGCCGAAAATAGTAATCAACTTTTTTTAAGGAGTACGGAAATGAAATCATTAAAACAAATCAGTAAATGGGATGTAGCGATTGCAGCAATTATCGTTGTAACGGCTTTTAGTCTATGGCTTGGCGGTTGTCAAATGCCGAATGTCCAGCCGGATGATCTTCGAAATCTGGCAAGTCAAACTCAGCAGCTAAGCAGCCAAATCGACGATTTCCAGCAGCAGACAAAAGCAACACTGGAATCGCTGAAACAGAACGGAGTCATTGACAGCAACTCTTTGGCAAAAGTTGAAAAGCTTCAGAGCGGTATTGATGCAGTTCAAAACAAAACCGCTGTAATTGCGGATGCATTAAAGAACGCACAGTACAGCGGTTCGGATGGTTTGACTACAGTGCTGGAAGGTGCAAGAGCAGCGAATGCAGCAAGTGCACCGTTTAATCCTTATGCACCACTAATTGAGATTGGTTTGGGTCTTGCAGCGGCAACGGCAGCAGCACTTGCGAAACGCAATGCACAGAAAGCAGCTGAAGCTCAAGCAAAGTATGATGCACATAAACAAGGTGTTGAGCTGACTATGAAGCAGGTATCGCAATCAGATATCCAGGACGTTCGAGCTGTTGAAACACAACTGTATCAAAACATTGGTGAAGCAAGAAAGGCAGTTGGATCATTATCGTAAGTTGGTAACAAATCGCCCACGTTTGCGCACGTTGCGTTGTTCAGATATTGCATCATGGATCGCATAAAAGCAAATCTGACGCAACGTGTTGCAACGTGAAGCGATTTGGGTCCTCCCTGTGCGAAAATGTTCGCATGGCCGCAGGGAACGGTCAATCCTAATAAGAGATTCGGTCGCAAGTGAACATATTTTAAAAGGAAGTATTTATATGCAAATTGAAATGCTCAAAATAGAAGAAGTAAAAAGTTATGAAAACAATCCACGTGATAACAGCGGGGCGGTTGACGCTGTGGCTCAATCAATAAAGCAATTCGGCTTTAAGGTGCCGGTGATTGTTGATAAAAATAATGTTCTCGTTGCCGGCCATACGAGAGTATTGGCAGCAAAAAAGCTTGGCTTGGAAACTATCCCTGCAATCAGGGCATATGATCTGACTGAAGATCAGGTCAGGGCATTTCGAATTGCAGATAATAAACTTCATGAACTGTCAAGCTGGGACTATGAATTATTGCCGCTTGAATTATCTCAACTTCAGGATGCGAACTTTAATTTGGAATTACTTGGCTTTGATAGTGATGAAATTGCCAAACTTCTTGACCCCGGCATACAAGATGGCCTGACTGATCCTGACGATGTACCAGAACCGCCAACTGAGCCTGTAACAAAACCTGGCGATATTTTGATATTAGGTGAGCACAGACTTTTATGCGGTGACAGCACCAATCGGGACGATGTAATTAAATTAATGAAAGGCGACAAAGCAGGTATGGTTTTCTGCGATCCTCCGTATAATGTCGATTATGGAGCATCTAAAAATCCACGCCACAAAATCAGATCAATCGAAAATGATTCCATGTCAACAGATGAGTGGAGTATCTTCTGTCATAAGATATATGAAATATTCCGGGAATTTAATACTGGCGATATTTACATGTGGGGAGCTTCAGGCCCGGAAGGTATGAGAATGAGACTTTGGCTTGTGGAGATGGGCTTTCACTGGTCGGCAACGATTATTTGGAAAAAACAACAGCTTGTTTTATCCCCGGCAAAATATCAGAGAATGTATGAACCATGTTTTTACGGCTGGGCGGAAAAAAGCAGTTTTGGTGATGACCGTACACAAACAGAAGTTTGGGAAATCAATCGTCCGCTGAATTCAAAACTTCACCCGACAATGAAACCTGTTGAATTATGCATTAAAGGAATAACCAATAGTTCAATACCAGGCGCAATTGTTTTTGATGGCTTTCTTGGCAGCGGAAGCACATTGATTGCATGCGAGCAGATTGGGCGGAGATGTTATGGTGTTGAAATCGATCCAGCATACTGTGATGTAATTAAAGATAGGTGGGAAAAGTTTACAGGCAAGAAGGCAAAGAGGGATATATGAGAGTAGTAAATGAAACTTACCTAGCTAAAAACTTAAGTAAAGAAAACTTTACTAGTGTTTTGATATTGTGTAACGCCAAAACCCCGGTATCAGCCCGGGGTTGGAGAGTAAAGTAATGGTTGCATTATTTAACAACCGTAAATTTACCTCGCTCTGTTTTCGCGAACCGCGATTCAGTACCTTTTTCCTTGATCTCGCGCGAGATTGCGGAATGAAGGGTGGAAGCGGGAGTCTTGCCGTCTGTTTTCCACATACCCTGATCGATCATTCGTTTGACAATCTCCGGACAATCCAGCGGTTCTTTGGCATCGGCCAGGACCATAAAAGCTGCCAGAAGCCCGCCGAGCTTTTTGACCTTTGTTGGTTTGACATCTTTGCTCGGCTGGGTTTCAGCAGATTTAGTAATATCTTTATTTATTTGATAGAGTCCGATGAGTCTGTCGGCAGATCTGATTATGAGTTCTTTGTTGGTATTGATATTAACACCAACCCAGCCGCCATCTTGATGCTCACTCATAATACGGACACCGACGGTGTTTTTGCCAACCTTCATTGCGTAAACTTTACTGATTTTGATTTCTTCGTTTTGCATTGTGATTTCCCTTTCAAAAATTGTTTATTATCTACTTTGAATTATTGTTATTTGAAATTCATTTCCATCGCTGGTTCGAATGACAAGCCCTTTATCATTTGTAAGCATTCCCGCTTCATCGAAAGTCAGGATAGATTTTATTTCATCCTGCTGGGCCAAAATTTCCTGCATAAATTCTTCCATATTGCTTTCGTTCATTTTCAAAGCTCCTTAATCTGCAAAAAGTTTAATGTAATCCATATAATCATGTATCATCGAATTAGTGCCCCGGCAGCCATCAAGCTGGAACTGAATGCATTCGGCCAGGCTGAATTGATCATCTTTATCATCCGGCATAACATGGTGGATTGCGATGCGGTCTCCATTATTATCTATAATTTCAGAGAAGATACATTCAGGCCCCTGACTTGGAACCTCCCGACTAATGATTGCTTTAAATCCTGTTTCGCCTTCGAGTGTGATTGTTTTAACTTTCATAGTGATTTCCTTTATTTAAATTTCTTTGCAGTTATTTATTTTAATGACCATTTGTTTTGGTTGTGTGGGTTTCGGTTTGATAACGTTTATGTCGTATCTACCGTCCGTGTAAACTCCAACAACTCTGCCGCGAATTCCTTTAAATTTACCTTTTGTGATTTCGATCTTCATTTGGTTTACCTTTCGTTAATATCTTCAAGTGATTCTTTGATCTGGTTTTCTGATATGCCGCTGTATAAGGCCAATGCCCGGATCAATTCGCGCCGGGCATCGATTGGTGAACCGAGGTTTGATTCTTTTTCTAATTCGCATTCAAACCATCCAAGCAGGTTTGCGATATCGAATCTTGCTGCTTTGTATTCTGAGTTTTCCATATTTTTCCCTTTCAAAAATATTGTCTTTAAGGACATGCATGTAATATCTCAAAAATATGTAATAGCAAGTAATTAAGTTCATTATTTTCAAGGATTTATAATTAATTTTATGTGCCCTATTGATAATGTTAAACCTGTTAAAAATGCGATAAATCCGGCGGCTCTAACGCCCGAAACAGCGGCTAAAATGCTTGGATTGCAAGTTGAGATTGTCCAGAAACATATCGCGCAAGGTGCGCCTAGGGCGGCAGACGGAACTATCAGTCTTATTTCTTATGCAGCTTGGTTAAACAGCAGAGAAAATTATGGCAATTGATGTAAATAAACTTTCACAATCGCAGCTTCTGCAATTGATAAATGCCACACCGCTTGGGCCGGTATTAGATCGTTCGCATTTGCGAAGACAGATGGATATCGCTGCATATAGAATTGGTGATGGCAGACATATTAATTTGATCAGGTACATTTCATGGCTTGCTCGCGAATATGAAAAACCAAAACAGCAAAAACAATCTATTGAAGAATCGCGACTCAAAGATTTGATTGCAAAAAATGCCGCGCGTAAAGCAGCCCAGGATATAGGTGAGATTCCTGCAATTGAAAATACCGAAAGGCGTGAGCGTGCCTGCAGAGATTTTAGATTCTTTTGCGAGACTTACTTTTCAGATGTGTTTTATTTAACATGGTCTGACGACCATCTAAAGGTAATTTCAAAAATTGAGCAGTCGGTTCTCGAAGGGGGCTTATTTGCATTTGCTATGCCTCGTGGAAGTGGTAAATCAGCACTGACAAGATCTGCTGCAATTTGGGCAATATTGATTGGTGCCCGAAGATATGTGTGTCTTATTGGTTCCGCTACGCGGCAGTCTCTAAATCTATTTCAAAGTGTCCAGGCTGCTATGCTGGGAAATGAGTTGCTGTTGGCGGATTTCCCAGAAATAATTTATCCGATACAGTGTTTAGAAAATTCTGCTCATAAACAAAGAGGGCAGAGGTACAATGGGCAGCTTACATATCCGGTATGGGGAACACATAAAATTGTCATTCCAGCTATCGAAGGCAGTATTGCATCTGGTTCTGTGATCACTGTAGATAGTTTGGATTCAAATATCAGAGGTCAGATTCATACGACCATTGATGGCAAGATCATTCGGCCTGATCTGGTTTTAGTAGATGATCCGCAAACAAGAGAATCCGCTAAATCAGTTGATCAGACTAATCAGAGACTAAGTACATTAAATGGTGATGTACTTGGTATGGCGGGGCCGGGCAAAAAAATATCAGGACTGCTTACCTGTACCAAGATTTACTGCAATGATTTGGCCGATCAGGTTCTCGACCCTGATAAGAATCCCGAATGGCAGGGACAATGTTCAAAGATGGTTTATGCATTCCCTACAGAGGCTAAACTCTGGGAAAAGTACGAAGAAATCCGGGCCGAAAGTCTGCGCAGCGGCAACGGCGGAAAAGAGGCAACAGAGTTTTATATTCAAAATCGAGCCGCCATGGATTTTGGCAGCAATGTTGCCTGGCCCCAAAGATACAACGAAGATGAGATTTCAGCAATTCAGCATGCCATGAATTTAATGATTCGAGATGAGGCTGCATTTTATGCGGAATATCAAAATGATCCGATTGCTGAACAATCTGATGAACAGGTTTTAACTGTTGAACAAGTTATCGAAAAAACCAATGGTAGAAAGCGAGGCGATGTTCCACTTTCTTGTCAATATCTTACGATGTTTATTGATGTGCATGATAAATTATTGTTCTATACAGTATGTGCGTGGACTGAAGATTTTACAGGCTTTGTTGTTGACTATGGTACGTATCCTGACCAGAGAAGAGCTTCGTTTACACTTCGAAAAGCACAAATCACATTGCAGGATATTTATCGCGGTATGGAAAAAGAAGGTGCGATACAGGCAGGATTAGAAAAACTCTGCAGCGACTATTTAAATCGAGACTGGAACCGAGGAACCGGAATTATGAAAATCGATCGCTGTTTAATTGACAGCGGTTATATGCCTGGCATTGTAGAAAATATTCGCCATAAACTTGGCTCCTGTTTAATGGCTTCAAAAGGAGTGGGTATTAAAGCTTCAAATAAACCGATGTCTACCTACAAACGCAAGCCCGGTGAGCGGCATGGTCATCATTGGTATGTCCCGAACATAAACAAGACTGGTGAATTTACTCATGTGGCTATAGATACAAATTACTGGAAGACATTTGTGCATGAGAGATTATTTGTCGCTCCTGGCGATCATGGCAGTATGACGTTATTCGGCAAAAGCGGTCATCAGCATTCATTATTTGCTGAGCATATAGCAGGTTCGGAATGTTGGGTACGAACTGAAGGACATGGCAGGGTGGTTTACCAATGGTCACCGAAGGTAGGAGGTATAGATAATCACTGGCTTGATTGCATGGTTGGCTGCTCAGTAGCAGCATCGATGTGTGGATGCAGTCTAAGCGGGCATAATGTAAAGACATTTACAAAAAGAGAAAGAATAAAATTGTCAGATTTACAGAAAAGGGGTAAGGAATGATTTTGCAGCAAAAAACAAAAGGATTTGAGTGTCAAAAATGTGGCAGCAGGCAATTTCACGTAATCTATACACGTGCGGATTCAGACGAAAAAGTGGTTCGACGCAGAGAGTGCCGAAATTGTGGCTGGAGATTTATGACTTGGGAAAAGAGGATTGGACAATGACAAAGTAAGCAATCAGTAGCCAATTTTAGGTGGTACAAAACATCGGCTCTTATTGAGATATGCCGATGTTTTGGGAAAGCACCCGATAGATGGCATTTTATAACAGTTTTTGCAAAAAACCCGGTTTTTCACTATGTTTTGCAAGGTAAATAACAAAATTTCTTGTTTTTCTGCGTAAAATAAGCGTTTTTCTGGATTTATAGCTTTTTATAACTGTTTTTCTTGAAAATAGCCGATATATAAGTATATTTCTTGAAAAATAAGCATTTTTTTAGGAATAAAGCTGATGGTAAATAATTTGTCAGAAGCAGATAACGTAAAACTAGCTGGATATGCTCTTCTTGTCCAGCATTTCAATTTGCAGGTGTTGCCATACTGGCACAAATCTCAGGTAGGCGGCTCTAAACATCAGCAAATAATCGAATCTGATGGCCGTATCTGTGAAACATTTCCAAATAAATATTGGCCAGGAGATATTTATCTCGAACATCTTGAATTTGCTCTAAAATATGATGGCATCAACCTTGAAATACTTTCAGAAGTTTTTGATAAGGTAAATATTGAAGAACTAACCTCATGGATCATCTCTAAACGGCATGGGCAGTATACCCGTAAAATCTGGTATCTCTATGAATGGATAAAAAACAAAAGGCTTGAGATTGATGATCTTGCAAGTGGCAATAGCATCGATCTTCTTGATAAAGAAAAATATTATACTGCGGAAAGTGAAATTAGCAGCCGCCATCGTGTCCGCAACAATTTGCCAGGAAACTCTAAATTCTGTCCCGTTATTCGAAGAACAGAAATGGTTCATAAGTTTGAAGTCTCTGATTTAAGTGATAAATGTCGCAAACTTTTGGCCCAATACTCCAGTGATTTTTTAAAACGAGCTTTGAGTTACTTATATACGAAAGAAACTAAATCTTCATTTGCTATCGAACGTATCACGCCAAATGCAAGCAGGACCGAGAGATTTATTTCTCTTTTGCAGATTGCAGAAAAAGATGATTTTGTAAATAAAAGTTCTTTAATTGAATTACAAAATCGGATCGTTGATCCCAGGTACGCAAACAATGATTATCGGAATGATCAGAATTATGTTGGCGAAACAATAGCCTGGCAACGAGAAAGAATCCATTTTATTGCACCAAAACCTGAAGATATTCAAGATTTAATGGAAGGTCTTATTCTCACGCATCAGCGAATGAATAAATCCGATGTACATCCTGTAATCCATGCAGCAGTTATTGCTTTTGGTTTTGTCTTTATGCACCCATTTGGTGATGGTAACGGCAGAATACATAGATTTTTGATTCATAACATACTGGCTCGCAGTGGTTTTACCCCGAAAGGGATGATTTTTCCGATATCAGCTGCAATGCTCAATAACATCCAAGCCTATGATGCTTGTCTTGAGAGTTTTTCAAAGCCCTTAATTGCGTTAATTGATTATGCACTCGATGAGAATGGCAAGATGAAGGTTAATAATCAGACATCTGTTCATTATCGCTACCCGGATATGACTGCTATTGCTGAGGCGTTATTCGGCTTCATTCAGGCAACCATCGAAAAGGAAATGGTCGAAGAACTTGATTTCCTGAAAAATTATGATGTAACCAAACGAGCTATTCAGGAAATAATCGATATGCCTGACAATAGGATTGATTTATTCATTCGTTTGAGCCTTCAGAGCAAAGGCGTGATTTCATCAAAGAAACTCAAATCTCATTTTCCGGAACTTACTGAGACGGAAGTTCAAAAAATGCAGGATGCGATACAGAAATCATTCCGGGTATAATATTTCATTACTTTCAGTCCCTATATAGCAATAATTAGGGATTGTATGTCAAAGATGGGATTGGAATTATCAATGCTTATGTAATTGTTGTTTTTACTAAATGTCGGGAGTTAACGACAAGTTCCTACATTTAGTAAAATATGTCAAATTCATATATAGAAATTACGCAGGAGATAGCCATAAGTATATATATATATATATATATATATAACAATTTCCATTTCTTTCAAAATCACTATTAAATACCAAAATTCACATGTCATAATCAAAATCGACAACTAAATAACGCGGGTAACTGCGACTGATCCTCGCAGGTAACTCAGAAAAAATATAAAAGCCGTTCGGGGCCGAACACCCGGATGGCTTATTTTTTTGTATCGCAAAACTTAGTTGCTTTTGCCGAGATAGAGCAACGACTGTTGTGCAATCACGGTAGCACAAAATGAAGATTCAAACCCCAATGGCCAGATTATATAGGAAGTTACATATACGTAACAATATTTCGACTCATCCGGAATCAGCGTTACAAAAAAGGCACTCGTGTTAATAAATAACCTATAGAGGGACATATATTTTTATGGCTGAAAATTTGGAAAAGACAATTGAAGAAAATTTAAAATCGCCTGCAAAAGTGACTAGCGACAGTTGTTCCGTCGAACAGCATCCGCTCTCTGAGCAGATTGCCGTGGATAAGTACCTGGCAAGTAAAACTGCGAGCAGGCGAAAAGGTCTCGGCATTAAATTCTCAAAACTATCTCCATCGGGAACGGAATAAACAGATGTCAGTCTTCAGACCTCAGCATTCAGCTAAAAACGCTATCTTTGCTGACGACTGAGGACTGATAGCTAAGGACTAAATATATGTGGTTTTTCGGTAAAAATAAAAAGCAAAAAGTCTTCCAGCCGGCAGGACGAATCCTGCGGGCAAGGTTTGATGCTGCCCAGACCACCGCTGATAATCAGCGGCATTGGGCCAATGCTGATTCTCTATCGGCAGATTCTGCAACAAACGCCGATGTTCGAAAAACTCTTCGAAACCGCAGCCGCTATGAAGTTGCCAATAACAGTTACGCCAGGGGCATTGTTTCTACACTTGCTAATGATGTTGTCGGTACAGGGCCAAGGCTCCAGATGCTGACTGATGATGATCTTGGTAACGGAATTATCGAAACTGAATTTATGAACTGGGCTTCGCAAGTCAAACTTGCCCAAAAGCTCCGTACTATGCGAATGGCACGAGCTAGTGATGGTGAAGCTTTCGGGATACTTTCAATAAACAGGAATTTAAATTCACCTGTAAAACTTAATTTAAGATTAATCGAAGCAGACCAGATAACTACACCATGGTCAAAATTCCATAACTGGCAATCATTGGTTGACGGTATTGAGTTTGACCAGTTTGGCAATCCATCGAGCTATTATGTTTTAAAAAATCATCCCGGCTCTGTGTCGAATGCTGCTTTTTATGAATATAACACTATCGATGCCGATTCCATGATCCATTGGTTCAGGGCCGATAGGCCCGGCCAAAGTAGGGGAATTCCTGAAATCACACCGGCACTTCCGCTATTTGCACAGCTTCGCAGATATACGCTGGCGGTTATTGCAGCCGCCGAAACTGCAGCCGATTTTGCTGCGGTTTTATATACAGACAGCCCGGCAAATGGTGAAGCTGCAAATTTAGAGCCTATGGATGTAGTTGCATTAGAAAAAAGGATGGCGACAACGCTTCCTGATGGCTGGAAACTGGGACAAATTGAAGCGCACCAGCCTACGACCACATACGGTGAATTTAAAAACCAGATTCTAAATGAAATCGCCCGCTGCCTGAATATGCCATTTAATATCGCGGCGTGTAATTCATCGGGATACAACTATGCCTCCGGCCGGCTCGACCATCAAACATATTACAAGAGCATCAGGGTGGATCAGGCGGACATGGCACTTATTATTTTAGACCGCATTTTGCAGGCATGGCTAAACGAGGCCATACTCATCTCTGATTATTTGC
>JBDKUM010000276.1:0-3009 GCA_039679715.1 Phycisphaerales bacterium | reverse complement strand
GAAAGATTGAAAGAATGTCGGAATTCTTCCCGGTCCGCAACGTGGTTTATAACGTCAATCATTGCGGACCATGTTTGACCGGAAGGGTTCAAAGAATAATATTTCGAAAACAGTCTTCGAAATTTATCTCTTTTGTATTTGTTTACCATTGTGAATATACGCATGGTACTATTCCAGTCCCGCGGACCGTCTCATTTTATCCACGTCGTTACTCTCCTCGGGTTTACGCTCTGACAAGCCGGCTGCCCGGCGTGCTGCTTTGAGCATTGGATCTGTTTCTACCTCACCAACCAGATCACCCAGGGCTGCTTTTGCCTTTTTCTGGTCTGCAGCGGATAGGCTATCCAACCATGCTTTTAATTTGTCATCCATTTTTATGCCTCTTCTCTCAGTTCGCGAGCGCGGGCGCGTTCTTTGATGATTCCAATTTTTGTTTTCGAAAGTTCACATTCTTGATGATTCGCCAAAAACGCTTCACTGATTAAATTCGTAGCCACGCCCAAATGCATATACTCATTTACTAGCGCGTCAATTTCATCCTGTTTGTCAATCATCAAATTGAGAAGATTTTCTTCAATATATTTTTTTCGTGCATCCTTTCCGGCAAGGATCTTTTCTAGATTGTCTTTACGCGGCTCCAGGTATTGAATCCGTGTTTCCAGTGCATTGATCTCATTCTTTTCCGCTTCGTTCAATTTCGGCTCCCGCTTTTTGTCGGCAGAAACAAGATCCTGCATTTTCTTTGCTAATTCATCATATGTTTTCTGTGCTGCTCTTGATAAGTTTTCCATTTCGATACCTCATAACTCTTTCTGCGTTTGCCCGCCGGCTAATTTTTATCCAGGTTGCCCTGGTTGATACCGCGTTGCTCAGTAGGAGGGGTGTTGCCCTAACCTGTAGCCCCACACTCTTTATAAGAGTGTGTGTCTCCGGCTACAGGTTGCTTATAGGGTGTAGCCTGTAGCCGTATGGTTTTTGAGTACATCCTACAAGCTACAGGGTGCATAATCCGCAATTTTCCAAGGATCATTGAAAAAATTCCTTTCTGCAGCAACCTTGTTACCCTCGTCTGCAAGATCATAAAATCCCGTTGTGCCAGGTCCGCCGTTGTCAGTTCTTTTGACGTAAAGAGATTTGCATAGATCCATGACTGCCAGCCGTGCCGCGTCTGGTTTACATCCGTTTGCATGAACCTTGATGTCAGACATTGAAGAGTTACCATTTTCCGCAAGGAATTTAATTACGAATTCTTGGGCGGCTCCAAAAGTGATTTTTTGCGCGTTTGAAAGGATAATTTTGTCAAGCTCAAAGATCAATTTCGCGGAAAATTCAAAAGGTTCACCATAGCGAAATTTTTCTGATTTAATCGTTAGGACGTTCAATTGTTTTTTAATAGTAATAAGCGAATCTGCAGCATCCTTGATTGCAGTATTCCCGGTATATCCCCCCCGCTTGTTGTTATGGTGGATTACCACAATTGCGCATTTATGCCGCTCCGCAATATCTCTTAACCCTTGCATGACAGGCGAAACATCCTTTGAGTTATTGCGGTCCGCCCCAGGCGTAACATCCATAAAAGCATCAATGATCACGAATTTGATTGATAGATCAATGATTATTTTTTCCAGTTCGTTTAAATCATTTCTGGTAGTCAAATTGAATAAGCTTAATGAAGTGTAGAAAAAGGGAATATTCGGATCTCCGTCAATCCCATTTATCACCTTTTGCAGTCTCAAATTGAATTGAGATAAACCGGACTCTTCATCGACAAATAAAACGTTCCCCTGGGTGGTTTTCCTGGTTCCCATGAATAGATGATTGCCGGCTACACATACGCCTGCATTGATCATAAACAGTGTTTTTCCTTCCCCCCCAAAACCTACGAATACCATAACTTGACTTTCAGCTAAAAATCCTTCAATCAATTCTTTTATGGGTTGCTGCGGAAGAAAAGCATCCGGTGCCATATGAATTATGGGTTTATTCATGACTGCACCTGTACTACTTTGAGCTCGTACAATCCGCCAGGTTCACAATGGCTTTTACGACTTCCTAGTTCATTTGGATTTGCGCACCCACCATGTAAATGAGGTTTATGGCAATATGGGCAAATTTGCACGACTGCAAGCCACTTATCGAATGAGTAAATTTGCCTGTTTTTGTATCGAAAAAAGGTTTTTGGAGCGATTAAATTGACGTTTACAACGCGAATTTCGCTAATGTGCCGTATAATAAGCATGTAGGTTATGCCCCTTCCTTTTCTGACCCAGGACCCGCCGGCAGCGGGTTTTTGGTTTTAATACGATAGGCCATCATTGGTCTTTACTTTCAACAATAACGCAGGATCACCGGCTGCCCGGTCAATCATGCGCCGTACAATTTCCGACTTTGGCATTCCCAAACATTCAGAAAGATTATTGAGCTTGACGTGTCCTGCTTTATCAAGCATGACATTTAACCGCTCATCTTTTCTTTGCTTGTCCATTTCGTTTGTCCTTTCTCAAATTCCCAAACGCAATACATAACCTTATACAAATTATAAGGCAAAACGAGAGAAAACGATCAGTATATTTAACAGAATTCGAGAAATGTTAAGGTTTGAAACAATAAATATTAATTTTATTGATACTTTATCAAGAAAAATCAAGAAATATCAAGAAAAAGCAAGAATAATGTAACCACCGAGGGAATACCCCCGCCCCTACTGAGTGTTACCAAATTTCGCTTGACTTTTCCGCCCTACTGAGTAACATTAGTTTTGATCCTGTAATCTTAAAAATTGTCAATCGAATATTTCATCTGAGACACAACGGACTATTAAAAAATCGCGCATTTTTGGTTATCAAAAATGGGTTGCATGGTAGAATTTCGTATTTGAAATAGGCAATTTCGGGGCGATGGCGGAATCGGCAGACGCAACGGACTTAAAATCCGTCGATGGAGACATCGTGAGGGTTCGACCCCCTCTCGCCCCACACATGGCGTTTTTGCTTGATCTCACACCTGATC
>JBDKUM010000275.1:0-19094 GCA_039679715.1 Phycisphaerales bacterium | reverse complement strand
AGGGCCTGACTTGATTGTTGACGACGGCGGCGACGCGACATTACTCGTTCATCAGGGTGTGAAAGTTGAAAAAGATCCTTCACTATTGGATAAACCATGCGATAATCATGAAATGCAGATTATCATGAATCGTCTTAAAGCAAGCGTTAAAGAAAATCCGAAACGATGGACAACAATAGCAAAATCAATTAAAGGCGTTTCAGAAGAAACAACAACCGGCGTCGGCAGACTTTACCAGATGCAAAATGACGGCACTTTATTATTCCCGGCTATTAACGTCAACGATTCGGTAACAAAATCGAAATTCGACAATCTCTATGGCTGCCGTGAATCTTTAGCCGATGGTTTAAAACGCGCAACAGGAATTATGGTTGCGGGCAAATGCGTCGTTGTCTGCGGTTACGGCGATGTCGGCAAAGGCTGTGCTCAATCGATGAGAGGTTTCGGCGCAAGAGTAATCATTACAGAAATTGACCCGATTTGCGCTTTGCAGGCCGCGATGGAAGGCTATGAAGTGAAAACTCTCGAGCAGGTCGTTGAGGAAGGTGATATTTTTGTTACCGCTACCGGCTGCTGCGGTGTTATTCGCGCAGAGCACATGGAAAAAATGAAGAATGAAGCCATCGTCTGCAACATCGGGCATTTCGATCACGAAATACAAATGTCATATCTCGAAAATAATAAAAAATGCAAACGCGAAATCATCAAGCCGCAGGTTGACAGGTGGACACTCGAATCAGGCAGATCGATTATCGTTCTTGCCGAAGGCAGACTTGTAAATCTTGGCTGTGCCGCAGGCCATCCGAGCTTTGTTATGAGCAACAGCTTCACAAATCAATGTCTTGCTCAAATGATGCTGGCTAAAGGCGGGCTGGAAAAAAGAGTTTATATTCTGCCAAAGAAACTCGATGAGGAAGTCGCAAGACTGCACCTGGGAAGATTAAATGCATGCCTTACGACATTGACCCCAGAACAGGCGAAATATATCAATGTCCCAATAGAAGGACCGTTTAAGTCAGAGCATTATAGATATTAACAGGTTCGTGGCGCGTCGTTCGTGAAGCGTGAAGCGGAAAAAACCGAAATATGCTTCACTGTGTTTTTTCGAATGGAATAATGCTGATACTGCCGTTTTTTTCAAGAATAGCGTATTTTATTTGTTCCAGGTTTTCAATACCCCTGGTGGCTCTTGCGGCATCGAGAATGTCTTCAACGTCTGTTCTCGAATGTTTGACATTTTCTTTTTGGATTTTACCTTCATAAATCAGGATTGTTGGAACGCCATCTATTATTTTTCCTAACGAGGGTATTTTCTCCTTCAATAAAGAAAAACAAATATCAATAAAAACCAGAACGGTGATTATTATTATTGAATTGAGGACTGAATAGTCTTCTCCGGTCAAACCATTTTGAGCTGCTTCGCTGATAATCAGCAAAAGAATCAAATCGAAATTCGACATTTCGCCAAGAGTTCTCCTCCCCGCGAAACGAATAATAATCAAAAGGAATAAATAAATAACAAAGGCTCTTATTACAGGTTCCATGTTAGCTGGCCTTTCATGGATAAATAAATTGCGAGAAATTAATGCAAGTACCATTATTTTCAATAGAACCATTTAACCGGCCTCTTTTTGCGGGTTTGAAGGTAATGTTGATTTCAGCCGGGCTGGTTTCATCTATCATAAAAATATATTTTATTCGTTCACGAGTAAAAAAAGTTTTCTCCGGCTCCGGCACAATTGTTATGGATTGGAGATTATTTACATAATCTTCAGGCAAACCGATAACGGGATGTGATTGCTGAGGAAGTCGTATTTTTATTGTTGTAAAATCGCCAAATCTCAAAAATTTACTATAATTTACTATAATATTATTCTTTTCTATACAGGTTTTTGACGCCGGACCCTGTCCAAAGAAACCAAAAAATGACAAAATCACAAATATAAACATCGCAATCCAGAATATCCGTTCTATGAACCAGATTTTTTTCTGAAAAGCCGTATCATCATTAATTTCCAGACTCAAAAGTAATTCCCCTTAATCAAAAAGGTATTCCAAAGGATTTTATGTTAAATGTAAGTCAGGGTTTAACATAATCCGGCATAGGCAAAACCCCTAATCATTTTCAAAAAGTAACCAATGTCTCCGGATTTTTCAGGAAATACCTGATTGCTGTTTATAAAGCTGATTTTAAGATAGCCTAATGATTGTTTAATAATGTAATTCTTTTTTGCGGAGGTAAAAATGGGACTCTTACGTTGGGCCGTGATTTTTTTGGTTGTTGCGTTAATTGCCGGTCTGCTGGGCTTTACAGGAATTTCAGCGACCGCTTCAGGAATAGCTAAAATCTTGTTTTACATCTTTCTTGTAGTTTTCCTGATTCTTCTGCTTGTTGGTTTTATGCATAGGCCTAGAGTTCATTAATAATGAATGAAGCAAAACTATCAAGACGCAGCCTGCTAAAATTTTCTGCCGCAGCGGTAACTTTCGCTGCATCCAAAAAGCTTTGGGCAGAACCTGAAAAAACAAATTTTTTAATTGGAAAGGATAATTTCATGCAGCAAAATGCTTTTTCAGCTTATGAAAACGGCGAGTATACACTTCCTCCTTTGCCTTATGAATATGACGCACTTGAGCCGTTGTATGATGAAGAGACCGTTAAAATTCATCATGATAAACATCATGCCAAGTATGTTAAAAATTTAAACGCGGCACTTTCAAATCTTGATAAAGCCCGCAAAAACAATGATTATGCAAGCATTATGGCATTATCAAACGCTGTCGCTTTTAATGGCAGCGGTCACATCTTGCATACATTATTTTGGCATTCGATGAAACCCGGCGGCAATGACGGAAAACTTCCATCAGAATTCAAATCAGCTCTCGATGATAGTTTCGGCTCTGCCGACGCGGCTTTGCAGCAATTCGCTGCCGCGACAAAAGCCGTAGAAAGCAATGGATGGGGAGTCCTCGCTTTCGATCCTATTTCCAGCAAATTAATTATTCTGCAATGTGAAAAACATCAGAACCTTGCCATTTGGGGCGTCATGCCGGTGCTTGTATGCGATGTGTGGGAACATGCGTACTATCTTAAATATCAAAATGAACGTGAAAAATGGGTTGATAATTTCATGAAGCTCGCAAATTGGGAATTTGCTTTACAGCGCTATGATGAAGCAAGAAGCGTTGTGACTACTTCAAAATAAAATCAATTGAGATTTATATCCTGGTTATTGGTTATTTTTTAAAGGTGCGCGATGAAAGCAATTGTATTTCACGGTATTGGTGATATTCGTCTTGAAGATGTCGATGAGCCGAAAATTAAGCATCCCGCCGATGCAATCGTGCGAATTACAGCCAGTGCTATTTCCGGATCCGATTTGCACTTGGTGCGCGGCACACTTGGCCCTATGGAAAAAGGTACAATCCTCGGACACGAAGGCGTAGGCATTGTCGAAGAAGTTGGAAAAGAAGTCCGTAATTTCAAGCCAGGCGATCGCGTTGTCATAGCTTCGACAATAGCTTGCGGTTTTTGTTCGTATTGCAGGGCTGGTTATTTTTCGCAATGTGATAATGCAAATCCTAACGGCCCTCGAGCGGGAACATGTTATTTCGGAGGCCCGAAGATAAGCGGCCCGATAGATGGTTTGCAGGCTGAAAAAGCAAGAGTGCCGTATGCGAACATCGGACTTGTCAAGCTTCCCGATAATTTGAGTGATTCTGACGCGATTGTTCTTTCGGATATTCTGCCTACAGGTTATTTCGGCGCTGATATGGCACGCATTAAACCGGGCAGCACAGTTGCTGTTTTCGGCTGCGGGCCTGTCGGTCTTTTTGCGATTAAATCCGCGCTGTTGATGGGCGCTTCACAGGTATATGCGATAGATAGAATTACTGAACGTCTTGAAATCGCGCAGAAACTCGGCGCAGAAATTATTGATTTCGAGCATGAAGACCCTGAAGATACGATACTTCAGGAGACAGGCGGAATTGGTGTGGACAGGGTTATTGATGCAGTGGGAATTGATGCAGTTCATCCGCAGGGCGGCCCGGCATGGAAAAAAGAAAAAACTATGGAGCAGGAATTTACTGACGAAATGCAGAAAATTGCTCCTGAAACTCATCCAAAGGGACTTAATTGGCTCCCCGGAAACGGCCCGAGCCAGGTCCTTATTTGGGCTGCGCAGGTTGTCGCAAAAGGTGGAACGTTTTCCATTATCGGCGTTTATCCTCAAGTCGCACAATTTTTCCCCATCGGCATCGTGATGAATAAAAATCTCAAGATAAATATGGGAAACTGCAATCATCGAAAGTACATCCCCATGCTTATTACGCTGCTCGAAAAAGGCGAAATTAAACCTTCGCAGATTATTACTAATGTGCAGCCGTTATCGGCCGGCATCGAGGCTTACGAGGCATTCGATGAACGCAAGCAGGGCTGGGTAATAGTGGAACTTGTTGTTGCCGCAAGTTAATCATTGCTTTTTTTAATGGCAAAAAAATTAATAATTCATTATCATCTCATGTGATAATTGGAATCTGTTTTTTGGTTATTGATTATTCAATATGTGGCAGCTTTTTTCTCATCAATCAGACATTGGCATAAAAGCAGAAGCCGAAATTCTATCAAGAGCTTTTGAAGATGCCGGCCTTGGTCTTACTGCCGTCATAACCGAGCCCTCAATTGTCGAGACCGTTGAACCTGTTAATATTGAATGTACCGGTGAGAACGAAGAAGGTTTGTTTTTCAACTGGATGAGCAGATTAATTTTTGAAATGGATATCAGAAAAATGCTCTTCGGCAGATACGAGGTAAAAATTGATAAATTAAATCTTTCTGCTATTGCATGGGGCGAGAAAGTAAACTTTGAAAAACATTCGCCCGCAGTCGAACCAAAAGCTGTTACCTTAAATCAATTAAGTGTAAAAGAAGAAAAAGGCAAATGGACAGTTCAGTGCGTGATTGATGTCTAGGAACGGTGGTCAATATGGATAAACCTCAATTAAGACGTGTATCTGAATACTGCTGGAAAATCGATCCTGTCGGCAATATGAAAGTGCCGGGTGTGATTTTCGCCGATAATACATTGATTAATGACATGGACGAAAAAACGCTCACGCAGATTCGTAATGTCGCAGCTTTGCCAGGAATTGTCAAAGGCTCTTATGCCATGCCCGATGCTCACATGGGTTATGGTTTCTGCATAGGCGGTGTCGCTGCTTTCGACCCCGATGAAGGCGGAGTTATTTCAGGCGGCGGTGTAGGCTTCGATATTTCCTGCGGCGTCAGAACTTTTCATACCGGCATAACAGTCGATGAACTTGAAAAATATAAAGAAAAACTTGCCGAAGCTTTATTTCATGGAATACCCGCAGGTGTTGGAAGCACAGGCACTATCTCGCTCACCAGTGAAGCGCTTGATAATATGCTCACAGGCGGCGCAGTCTGGGCGGTAGATAAAGGTTTTGGTATAAAAGAAGACCTCGACTTTATCGAAGAACATGGCTGCATGAAAGGTGCTATGCCCGGCAAAGTCTCTCCAGACGCCAAGCGCAGGCAGCGCGAAGAAATGGGCACACTTGGCAGCGGCAATCATTATCTTGAAATCCAGAAAGTCGCCGAAACCTTCGGCGATTCCCAAATCGCGGAAGGTTATGAATTAAAAAAAGGAGATGTACTGGTCAGTATTCATTGCGGCTCGCGCGGCTTGGGTCATCAAATCGGCACAGATTACCTTCGCCAAATGGCACATGAAGCTTCTAAATATGGAATCGAGCTGCCCGACCGGGAACTTGCGTCAGTACCTGTAAATAGCCCGTTAGGTCAGGACTATCTTGGCGCCATGAGAGCCGGTATTAATTGTGCGCTTGCAAACCGGCAGATTTTGACAGCTCTTGTTCGACAGGTTTTCACAAAAATATTTTCAAATTCAGATTTGAAAATGCTCTACGATGTAAGCCACAACACCGCGAAAATGGAAGATCATCAGGTCAGCGATAAAATGAAAAAACTGCTCGTACATCGCAAAGGTGCTACTCGTGCCTTTGGTCCGGGCAGTCCAGATTTACCGCCAAAATATAAATCGCTTGGCCAGCCTGTCCTTATTGGCGGAACCATGGGAACAGCGTCTTATATTTTGGCTGGAACATCGGAAAGCGAAAATCTCGCGTTCAGTTCAGCCTGCCATGGCGCAGGCAGAAGCATGAGCAGAACAGCCGCATCAAAAAAATGGCAGGGCAAACAGTTGATTAGCCAGCTTGCGGAAAAGAAAATTATAATTAAATCTCGTTCCATGCGAGGCCTTGCCGAAGAAGCACCTGATGCCTATAAAAACGTCAGCGCAGTTGTCGAAGCAACATCAAACGCAGGCCTTGCGAAAAAAATCGCAAAATTAACTCCGCTCATTTGTGTTAAGGGTTAACGTTTCTTTTGCTAATAATTTTTCAGCTTTGTGTTGAAGAATTCCACGAATTAATCTGGTAATGCCGACAGTCAACAATATCAGACCAAAAAATACTATTCCTATGGGTACATGCTGATTTAATGTACACCTTGTAGCTGTTAATACGACCGTTATTGACCCCAAACCCATTATAATCAACCCAATTCCTGCACTTAGATTGATTATCCAATTCGCACCTTTAGGCTGTTTTGGCGTTAGCTCTGATAAAGGTGTGCCTTTCTCAATTGCCGCCATAATCTGTTGATGCTCAAGCCTTTTTTTATTTAAGAAAAACCAGAAAAATGCAATAATAAAAACTATAACGACGATAAAGGGCAATGAACCGATAATAAAAGGCCATGAACCAATATCGATTGTACCTCCATCATAATCGCCCTGAATTTTCATTGCTAAAATTTGTGGTATCATTTTTTATGTCCTTTCTTTCAAAATTATTGTTGCGATTTTACCTGTTAGTCGCAAGAATTGTTCTGAAGGTTTCAAAAAAATGACTGAAACTTTTTTATTTCTCAAGCGACTAACCTGTAAATAGGGATAAATTTTGGTTTTAGATTCAGGCAAAAATGAGAAAGATGGATTTCTGCACCGGCTCGTCAATGGCGATAGACTGGCCTTTGCTGATTTTGTCAAAAAGTATCAGCAAGATGTTTTTCTCTGCTGCCGAACACTGGGGCTTAATTATGATGAATCGCAGGATGTAGCCAGCGAGGCATTTTTGGGGGCTTATCAGGGCATACGAAGATTCGCAGGTAAATCCAAACTTGACACCTGGCTTTGGAAGATAACATATCATAAAGCCATAAATTATTTGCGCGGTAAAATTCGCAACCAAAATCTTCAGGAATATCTCCAAAAAAACTACAATGAAGAGTGTCCAAATCAAAATTTTAATGAAAATAATGATTATGTTTGGGATGCCGTAAAAAAATTGCCTCCCGAACAGGCACTGACCATAGTTTTATTCTACAGGCAGGAAAAAAGTATAAAAGAAATTGCAAAAATAATGAATAAGAATCAAAATACCGTTAAAACCGATTTATTCAGGGGTAGAGAAAAACTTAAAGACCTCTTGAGCGGTAAACTTGAAAGGCTTGGCAATGCAGCCGAAAGATAATGAAAAGAAATTCGATGAAATGCTGAAATGCGGTTTAAAAAATCATTGTGAACCGATAAACGATGATTTTGCGAGACAGCTTTACGCAAAAGTTGAAAAAATCCAGCAGCAGCAGATTCTTAATCGAATTATTATACAGGAAAGAACTTCATTAGCAGCATTTATGTTATTGCCTTTGCTTGTATTGGCAACAATGTTTGCTTTTCCATTTTTGATCACCGCCGCCGGACATTCAATCGCAAATATTTGCATATCTCTTATTGAATCATTAAATGTTTTTTTTCAGCATTGGAAACTATTCTGTTATTATAGTATGGTCATCCTGTTTTGTTTATTTGCAGCTTACCAGATGCTCAAAACAGAACGCTAAATTTTTTCCAGCGCGATCAAATCTTCATAGCTCTGGCGTTTGCGAATAACTGAAAAGTTTTTGCCGTCAACGAGCACTTCCGGCAGCAGCCTTCGTGCGTTGTAGTTGCTGGCCATCGTATAGCCATAAGCTCCCGCTGTGAAAATCGCGATTAAATCTCCGCGTTTTACAGGCGGCAAAGCTCTGTCTTTTGCGAAAAAGTCCGCACCTTCGCAAATCGGCCCGACAACATCGACGAACTCCAAACCCTTGATATCGAGCTTTTCAGTTCTCTTGACTGATGCGAATTTTTCCTCTGTTTTCGCCGGCCAGATAAAATGAAATGCGTCATACAGGCACGGCCTGATTAAGTCGTTCATCCCCGCATCGACGATTACGAATTTTTTGCTTCCGCCTTGTTTAAGATATAAAACTTTAGTCAGCAAAATGCCCGCGTTAGCAATAATGCTTTTGCCGGGCTCGAGTACAAGCTTCAAGTTTTTATCTTTCAAAAGTGGAACAATACCCTGTGCATAATCTGCTGCGCTTGGTACCGTATCGCTGACATAAGCGGCACCATATCCTCCGCCCAAATCAAGCATTTCAATAGTAAATCCCTTTTGCCGGAGTGAATCAATTAAAGGCAAAACTTTTTTTATTGCCTCGCAATAAGGGTCGATAGTTTTCCCGCCCGAACCTAGATGAACGTGAATAGCACAGAGATTTACGAATTCATTTTTGCCGTATTGTGCGAAAACTCTTTCCGCTCGTTCGATATCAACACCGAATTTTGTTTCTTTTTTGCCTGTTGTTATGAATTTGTGTGTTTTCGGATCAACATCCGGATTAACACGCAAAGCGGCTTTTGTTTTTTTGCCGGTTTTCTTTGCCAGGCTGATAATATTCTCAAGTTCAGCTTCAGATTCGATATTAAAATAGCCTATGCCTGCGTTAAGAGCTGCTATTATTTCTTCATCAGTTTTACCTGTGCCCGCATAAACGATTTTTTTCATATCGACACTGGTTTGCTGTGCGCGGAAAAGTTCACCGCCGCTGACGATATCGAATCCGCTTCCTTCTGCCGCCAGCATTTTCAGAATATTAATATTGCCGCATGCTTTGATTGAATAGCAAATTGTCGTGTCAAGAGCCGCGAAGGCATTTTTTATTTTATTGAAATGATCGAGTATTGTCGCTTTGCTGTAAATATACACCGGTGTCCCGACAGCATCAGCTATTGCTTTCACATTTACATCTTCAGTATATAATTCACCGTTTTTATATTGGAAAAAATCCATCTATTATCCTTTTATATCTCTGTGTTCTCGGTGGCTACCTTTAAAATCCAGTCAAACCATTTATCCATACCGGCTGATGTTTTAGCAGAAATTTCAAAAATTTTCAAATCTTTATTTAATTTACGCGCATCGCGTTTAACTTTAGCAATTTTGAAATCGAGGTGCCTGGCAAGATCAATTTTATTTATTAATAGAACATCTGCTTGTGCGAATGACTTGGGATACTTTGCGCACTTATCATCGCCTTCAGCCGTAGACAGCACCACGACTCGCGCAAGTTCGCCCAAATCGAAATCCGATGGGCAAACAAGATTGCCGACATTTTCTATTACTATAACATTCAGGTTATCGGTGTCTAATTTATGGACTGCTTTGGTAATTTGTTCCGCGATTAGATGGCATGCGCCTTTTGTCTCAATTTGAACAGCCTGCAAACCTGTCTTGCGGATTCTATTGGCGTCATATTCTGTATAAAGATCGCCTTCGATAACAGCAATTTTAATTTTATTTTTCATTGCCTTTGCGGTCTGTTCGAGAATTGTAGTTTTGCCGCTCCCCGGCGACGAAATCATATTTATGCAAAAAATTCCATTTCTCTTGAAGAATTTTTTATTCGCCGAAGCGTAATCTTCATTCTTCGCCAAAATCCGTTTTTCAATCTTTATCTTCATATCAGTGTTAATCCGTGTAAATCCGTGTCTAAATTTCCGCGTTAATCCGTGTCTTCTTCGAATTCAATTTCTTCTAATAATAATGGCGCATCTTCTCCGATTTTGATATCACTTTTGCTGCATTTTGGGCACTGGGGATTATACAAATCATAATCGAATTTTTTATTGCACGTTTTGCAGATTGCTTTTAAAGGGATATGCCTGATTTTTAATTGCGCGCCTTTGCAAATCGTACCTTCTGCAACAGCATCGAAAGCGAATTCCATTGCCTCATCGTTCAGCGCGTTTATCTGTCCGCAGCTTATAACGACCTTTATAACTCTGCCGTTTTTTTTCGGCACCTGCGCGAGTATCGATTCGATAATGCTTTCCGCTACCATTGCCTCATGCATCAGCAAATCCTCGGAAGTTCTCTGCCGTATGGCATTTGTACAATTCTTCTTGCCTGGATTTTCGTGATAAGCTCCACAATCGGCTCATCGGATTTCATAACCTGCCCGATGATTGCCGCGTTCTTGCCGTTTTTGCATTTCTTGCAGATTTCCAGGCATTTATCCGCCTTTTGGGCCGAAACAACAATCACGACCTTGCCCTCATTGGCTATATTCAAAATATCGAAGCCAAGCATTTCCGCCGCCGCTTTTGTTGAAGGATGTACGGGAATCAAATTTTCATCTATTTCTATACCCATGCTTGTCTGGCGGGTAATTTCATTCAGCGTTGCGGCAATTCCGCCGCGTGTCGGGTCCCGCATAAATTTAATATCTTCGCCCAATTCTTCGATTACACTTGCGCATATTTGCGCGACACTGCCGCAATCGCTTTGAATTTCCGTTTCAAATTTCATTCCTTCTCTTTGTGACATTATCGTCATACCATGATCGCCAATAGTGCCGCTGACTATAATTTTATCGCCTGGAATGATTCTTTCAAAACCGATATTCGCTTTTGGCAGCTTTAAGCCTATGCCCGAAGTATTTATAAAAATCTTATCCGCTGCGCCGGCCTCGACAACTTTTGTATCTCCGCAAACGATTTCGACATTTTCCTCCTTCGCGATCTTTGCGGCACTATTCATTAACTGACGCAAAATTTCAACTTCAAGTCCTTCCTCGATAATCAGGGATAAACTAAGCACCAGCGGTTTTGCTCCGCTTACCGCGAGGTCATTAATTGTTCCGCAAACCGCGAGTTTGCCTATATCGCCGCCGTTAAAAAACAGCGGTTTGATGACAAACCCATCTGTTGTGAAATTGATAAGATTTTGGCCGATTAAAATCTCAGCCGAATCGGTGAGTTTATTTAGAGTGTAATTGCCGAAAGCAGAAAGGATTACATTGCGGATAAGGTCGTCAGTTAGTCTGCCTCCTCCCCCATGCGCAAGTAAAATTATATCTCCGCTCATTATCTTTTCTTTCTCCGCCTGCGACCATATTTATACCATGCCGCACAAGCCCCTTCGCTGCTTACCATACAAGGCCCGATTGGCGTTTCAGGTGTGCATTGATTTGCGAACATGCCGCATTGAGTTGGTTCTATACGACCGCACAATACTTCACCGCATCTGCATCCGGTAAGGTCTTCTTCAGGAATAAATTTAATGTCCAATTGTTTTTCAGCATCAAAATCGCTGAACTGGTCTTTTAATTTTAATGTGCTGCCGGCGATACTTCCAAGTCCGCGCCAATATCCGTCAACCGCATTGAAAACTTCAGCGATTAAATTTTGCGCGGTTTTGTTGCCGGTTGCGTTCACTGCCGCCGGATAAACAGAACCAACCGTCGCAGTATTATCCGCTAGCTGGCGGCAGATTTCAGCAAGCGCATCAATTATCTGCATAGGCTCAAAACCTGCTACAATACAAGGTTTTTTAAATTCATGAACAATTTGCTGATATGCGTCAGAACCGATAATAACCGTTACATGACCGGGACATAAAAAAGCATCGATGTTATTATTTACATCGGAAAGCAAAGCTCTCATCGCGGGGATAACAAGCTTGTGATTACTGAAAACAAATAGATTTTTAATATTTTTTTGTTGCGCTTCTTTAACAATTACGGCGGTGGCGGGGGAGGTTGTCTCGAAACCTATCGCGACAAATACAACTTTTTTGGCCGGATTTTCTTGCGCGATTTTTAAAACATCCTCGGCACTCAGCACAACTTTAATATTGCCTTTCTTTGTTCTCTGTTCGAGACTTCCCTGTCTGCCGGGGACGCGAATCATATCGCCATAGGTTACGATAATACAATCGTCTCTATCTGAAAGTGCGATCAGGGCATCGATATAGCCGTGGTCTGTGATACAAACAGGACAGCCCGGTCCGCTTAAAAGTTTTAACCCTTCAGGAAACGCGTCGCGCAATCCCGCGCGGAATATGCTCACTGTATGAGTACCGCAAACTTCCATGATATTAATCTTGCGTCCGAGCGTTTTTGTTGCTCTGCCTATCTGCTTGTAAGCCCTGTTGATTCTTTCGAGCATCCTGTCTTATGTCCTAACTAATTCTTTATGTTTATTGGATATCTTTTCTGCTAAATCGTCAAGCTTTTTGAAATCTTCATCTCTTGGCAGACCCTTAATCATCAAAGGCTCTAAAACTTCAGCCTTCATGGTTCCAACCATCTGCGTTAGCTGCTCAACAGTCTTACCGCCCCAGCCGAAGGAGCCGATAAAAGCCAGATACTTCGTCTTGGGCCGAAGGGCATTAACCAAAAATGCCGCATAAGCTGCCGCCGGGTGCAAAGCCGCCAAAAAAGTCGGCGAAGCAAGCACTATACCCGCCGCATCTACAGTTTCAATAGCTAATTTTCCAATATCTGCTTTTACAAGGTCAAATTGCTGTACCCCAACGCCTTTTTTAATCAATGAATTGATAAAATGATCAATCGCAATCCGCGTACTGCCGTGCATTGAAACATACGCGACAATAACCTTGTTTTTCACTCGGTTTTCGTCAATCCATTCTTTATACGCATTAATTATGAACTGCGGTTCATTATATAATGGGCCATGACTTGGCGCAATTATATCAATCTGCAATGGTTTGATTTTTTCAATGTTTTTCACAATAATATTTCTAAAAGGCATCATTATTTCGGCATAATACCGCTTGTTGCACTCCAGAACTTTCGCTTTTTCATCATCATGTACGAATAATTCACTTGCGGCCAGATGAGAGCAGAAGAAATCGCAGGAAAACAGGATTTTATCTTACTTCAAATATGTGCACATTGTTTCAGGCCAATGTACCCAGGGTGTAAAAACGAATTTCAGCGTTTTATTGCCCAACGATATTTCCTGACCATCTTCAATGACCATGAACCTGTCTTCAGCGATATGAAGCAAATCAATAAGCATACCTTTGCATTTGCTGTTTGTAACAAGTTTTGCTTGCGGAAATTTTGCCAAAACTACCGGCAGAGAACCCGAATGATCCTGCTCGGCATGATGCGCAATTACGTAATCGATATTTTGAACGCCGGCTTGCGCAAGATTATTCAAAAGCACATCGCATTTTGAGGGGTCAACGGTATCAAGCAAAGCGATTTTCTCACTGGCTTTAATTAAATACGAGTTATAACTCGTGCCGTCAGGCAAAGGTACGATTTCATCGAATAATCTTCTGTCCCAATCAATTGCACCGACTTCAAATACATCCGGTTTCACTATTCTCATAGTATGCTCCGTTTCATGTCATTGCGAGGCTGTCCGCAGACAGCCGCGGCAATCTCAATGTTTAATATTTATTTCAATTTTTTTACTGCTTCTAGTACTTCGTTATAATTCGGCTCATTTGTAATATCCGGCATTATGCTTGCGTAACGGATAATACCCTGTTTGTCAACGACAAAGACACCGCGGGCAAGAAGCCGCAAATCCTTAATCAGCATTCCGAAAGCGTTGCCGAATTGCGCATCTTTGTAATCGCTTAAGGTAAGTACATTCTTAATTCCAGCAGCGCCGCACCAGCGAGCCTGCGCAAATGGCAAATCCATGCTGATAGTGATGCTTTTTACATCATCGCCCATCTTGCCTGCTTCTTCATTAAACTTGCGCGTCATTGTATTACAAACGGGAGTGTCAAGAGAAGGTACCGAACAGATGATACACGCCTTTCCGCCAAAAGATGAAAATTTTACCGGCGACATATCATTTGCAGTTACTTCAAAATCCGGCGCTTTTTGGCCAACCTTAACTTCGTTGCCAATAAGCGTTATCGGATTGCCCTTCATCGTTACAATACCTTTTCTTTCCATAAAACACCTCGTAAAAAAATCTCAAATCTCAAATTAATAATTTGCAGCTTCTAATTCATAGTAAGCCTGCGGATGAGCGCATGCCGGGCATAACTTTGGTGCTTCATCGCCTTCATGAACATAGCCGCAATTTCTGCAGACCCATTTCGATTTCCCCGGACGTTTGAATACTCTATTATTTTCGATATTTGCAGCAAGTGCCAGATATCTGTCTCTATGCCTTGCTTCAGCTACTGCAATGCTTTTGAACACTGCTGAAATTTCACCAAAACCTTCTTCTTTCGCTATTCTGGCAAATTCAGGATACATGGTTGTTGTTTCGTAATCTTCACCATGAGCGGCGGCTTTGAGATTATCAATCGTTTTTCCAATTACGCCGGCTGGAAAAGCTGCTGTAATTTCAACTTCGCCGCCTTCGAGGAATTTAAATAATCGTTTTGCGTGTTCCTTTTCCTGCTCTGCGGTTTCTGTAAAAATTGCGCTGATTTGCTCGAAACCTTCTTTTTTCGCGGCCGATGCCCAATATGTGTATCTGTTGCGTGCCTGAGATTCCCCCGCGAAAGACGCTAGTAAATTTTTTTCCGTTTTGCTTCCTTTGAGTTCCATAGTTTACCTTTCAATATAGTATCTAATTGTTAATCGTTATTTTTGTTCCTGGCATGACTTACACAATCCCTCGATATAAACTGTCGCTCGCAAAACTTTGAAATCGCCTGCAAGAATTTCAGGTACATGTATATTGTCAAAGTTTTCGTGCGAAAAGTCAAAAATTTTTTTACATTTTACGCATTTGTAATGCTGATGATTGCTGCAATTGCCGTCAAACCTCTTTACATCGCCGCTGCCTTCAACAATAAAGGCAGCCCCTATATCGTTTAGAGTATTCAAAGTCCTGTTGACTGTATCAAATGAAACGTTGGGAAATTTTTGATGAATCTTTTCATAAACCATCTCGGCAGAAGGATGCTCTTTAGATTCTAAAAGAACCCTATAAATCTCAATCCTTTGCGGCGTCAGCTTTAACCCGTGCTGTTTGCAAACCTTATAAAAATTTTCAAGTTTTATATTCATAATATCAATTCTTATATAGGAATCATTCCTATTTGTCAAATAAAAAATTAAAAATTTTATCCTTAACAGCTAATTCATTTATGACAAAAGACTAATGTCAATTTATCGGACTTTGGGTAAAGTAGGCAAAGTTTTATGTGGAAAAAATGGGAACTTGTGTTAAATTAGGCACTTTTTAAGTCGAAAAAGAATGTAGGCAAGCTATGAATGGTAAACGAAAAGACATTTTGACAACAGGGCAGGTAGCCCAAATTTGCAAAGTCGCTCCGCGAACAGTTACTAAATGGTTCGACAGCGGCCAGCTTAAAGGTTATAGAATCCCCGGCGGGCGGGACAGGAGAATCCCTACATCCGAGCTGCTTAGATTTATGAAAAACCACAATATGCCAACCGACCAGCTCGAACACGATAAAATCAGAATCCTTATCGTTGACAGCGATTGGGAATTGGCAAATAACACGGCAAATGAACTTCGCAAACTGCCGACCTACACGGTCGAAACGGCAGGCAGCGGATTTGACGCCGGCCTTATCGCTCAGAAATTCGAGCCGCATGTAATTTTGATTAACCTCATGGCCGCCAGCATCGACGCGGACCATATATGCAGCAATATCCGTAATAACAGTGATTTGCAGACCACAAAAGTAATTGCCTTCGCCGAAGGCCTTAAGCCAAACGAAATCGGAGCGGTTTTAAAGAAGGGCTATGATTCCTGCCTTACGGACGCTTCAAACATTTCTGAAATCATCAAAGCAATCAATCAGGTTACTTCGATAATTTAAATAATGAGTCATTCTCGCGCAAGCCGGAATCCATTTATGCTTTTACCCCTTTCTCACCTTTTCCACCTTCATACATTATCACTTTTCAAACCATGTAATGCACGCCGTCATTTCGAGCGTAATCGGGAATAAGATTCTCCTTAGTGAAATCTCATTTTATATTTTCATAACTTTAAAAAACATAGTAATCAGATACGTAATATAATTCGTATAATTTAACATGCATTATGTTAAATTTTTAAAATGATAAATATGGAAATAATGTTATAACTGATTATTTTAAAGCTATTTATGAATTAATTTGTATATTTCTATATAAATTATATAATGTTGTACGAAAGTTATTACAGAAATATACCGATATATATTATCGGACATATAAAAACTGAAAGGGTTATAAAATGGGTATTGAAGAAATGGTGGGAGCTATGCGACTTACTTTCTTCTGTAATAAATGTGTTGAGATATTTTATAGATTTAGAATAGGGCAAGAAGCAAAAGAATTAAAACAAATTTGTGAAATGGCAACATTAGCATTTAAATCCCTTAAATGGCCACAAGAAAGAGATGTAAATGTTACTATAGGGCAATCTGCAGCATTATTTAATACGAATGAAGAAATAGAATCCTTCAAAATTATGATGGCCACGAGAACTGGTACTCCTGAAAAATATCTAAATGAGATTATAGATTGGCTTTCAATTGTCCAAATGGAAGAAAAACCAATGGAAGAAAGAAAATCAAATGCTGAAAAACTTCAAGGTTTTTTTGATACTTTAGGTGATCATAGCTTTTATGCAAGTAGAGAGTGTCAGAGAGATGCTGATTTTGTTCTATACAGAGGATAATATCATTTGAGATGAATCAACAGATTCAAAATGAAGGATTTTCTTTATTAAGATTGTGTGCGGATCTAGAGGATTTTCTAATAAATGGTCGCTCCAAAAATACATATTTGAAAGAAACAGATGAATTTTTAAATTATATAAAATCATCATTAGCTGCAGTTAATAATCATATTAGAAAAATGATTGCAAGCGATATTAAAGATGAATTAATCAAATCAAAATTAAGAGAATTGGGGGAAATTAGAAAAGTTATATCGTGGTTATATATTTTTACAAAACAGACAATCGATTCTGATTCCCTTTCCATCCCTTTTTCTTTAGCTACTTTTATAAATTCATTAACGAGAAAATTACAAAATTCGGAAGAAGTGTCACTCGTTGTTCTTAGCACAGGTAATTTGAATTATTATAAATTACATTTGTTGGATTTTCGAAATTTAGCTGATTCCTTATCAACTTGTATTGAAAATTATCCACTTCTCAAAAAAGATTTAGGAATTTTGATGTTTCCTTATTGCGCTGTTCGTGAAGTATTAATGAATTGTAGTTTATTTCACGAGATGGGGCATTATTTCTATGAAAATTCCAAGATTGGAATAAAAATCGCTGCAAGAATTGAAAATGATTTTTTTAATTTCATTAATAAAACTCAAATGGTCGCCAAACTTAATTTGCCATTGGTGACAGGAAAAGATTTACTTGTTTATGTTTGCCAATTATTACGCACTTGGGCAGATGAGATATTTGCAGATATATTTGCTATACGTATTCTAGGACCAGCTTTTCATTTAGCTTATTTGGAAATAGAACAATTATTACCCATTAACATTGGAGAAAATAGAAGTTTTTCAAATACCCACCCGGCAGATTATTTTAGGTTTAATATGCATGCGAAATGGCTTAATGAAGGTGGTTGGGATAATATATTAGAAGAGCATGTACCTGAAGTTTATGAAAAATTAAAAGAATGTCGAAAACTTCAAATAAATCATAAAGATTTCAGGATTAGTTGTAAACCTCCTTTAGAAAATAATTTGGATTTAGAAAAAGAATTGCATGAATGGATGCTGGAAGAGTTTGAAGAAGTAATAATCGAAATCGAAAAACAAATTCATGAATTATTTACAAACTTTGAGAAACCATTTGATGATTTTGTTAATAATGATAAGTTAGTTAGAGAATATTTAACTCACGGAGTGATTCCATCAACTGTGTACAATGATAATGGAGAAAAATTTACTCCATGTCCTACAACCATCTTAAATTCAGGATTCTTCTTTTATCTAAATGAAATGCAAAGATTGCTTAGGATGATTGTTACTAAAAAAGAAATAAATGAAATTGATAAAAGAATGCATTGGGAAAAAAGACTTAATGAATGGCTTGGAAAAGCTATTGAAGATTGGCAAATCTTAGGAGAAAAACATTAATGGGTGTTCTTTCAGGAAAAGAAATTAGAAAGCGTCTCAGCAGACCCATAAATGATTCTCAAAGTATCGTAATTACACCTCTATTGGATGATGATTTTGGTAATGATGCAATTGATTTAAGACTAGGATGCTATTTTAGACTTCCTGCCACTACAAGCATTGAATGTATAAGACCGTATAACAACTTCAATAATATAAATCAGCATTATCCCGAACTTATTCATAAACCATATGGCCGTAAAGAAGATGAGGCACTAATTTTACAACCTCATCATGCAGTCTTGGCTAGTACACTGGAATATATAAAAATTCCAAAAGATGTTTCCGGACAAATATTAACGAAATCTTCATGGGCTAGAATATTCATAAATATTGCTTCAGCACCATGGGTACATCCATTTTATAGAGGATGTTTGACATTAGAAATAACTAACACTGGAAATGTTCCTGTTGCGTTATCGGTAGGCAAACCTATAGCTCAATTAATATTTATTAAAATTGAAGGAGAGTTAGAAAATGGTGATGATATAATCGAAGGTTCGTATGCGGGAGCAGTAAAGCCCGAATCTCCTATGTTTAATCACTAATATTTGACTAGTATTCTTTTGCTTTCCTCAATTGTTTTTGAGTTTTTCAAACAGTGCATTTATTTGATTTGGCAACAGAATCTTAGTATGCTTACAAATTCTTTTCGTGCCACAAAATTTCAATAATGCTTCATATTTTTTTAGATCACTTCATAAATAAAAAATCGGGTGTAGGTTTTCCTTGCCCGAAACGTCCTTTGGCGATTTTGAGTTCTTTT
>JBDKUM010000274.1:0-4560 GCA_039679715.1 Phycisphaerales bacterium | reverse complement strand
CTGTAAGCGGTCAAGTAAAACCTGCCAAAAACGGACACAAAGTATACCACTTTTTTTGCAATAGAATTGTTGTGAAGATCGTAACGTAATCCGTGCTTAACCCAAGATTGATTTCCTATTTTTTAGGCGATATCCATCTCCAACCATATTGAAAATTTCGCATCGGTACACCAGTCTATCAAGAATTGCCGTAGTAATCACTTCGTCGCCCAAAAAGCCTGCCCATTCAGAAAAGCCCTTGTTTGATGTAATGATAATGGATACCTTCTCATGAAGGGTCGATATGAAAGAGAATAGCAAATTGGCTTCCAGTTTTGATACCGGTAAAAAGCCTACTTCGTCAATAATCACAAGGTTTGATTTGTAAATCACCTTGAGCCGTTGTTTGGATTGAGAGGCAATTTCAGTCGTCTTTAATAGCCGCATGAGGTCATCCAGTGTGAGAAAGGAAACGGCATACCCGCTTGCTAGCGCTCGGTAGCCTAGCGCCGTCGCCAGATGGGTTTTACCTACACTGGGAGGCCCAAGGAACATAATGTTGTAGGCATTTTCAATCCAGGTAAAATCACAAAGCCGGAGCATTTGTTTCTTGGTGATACTGCGCTGAAAACCAAAATCAAATTCCTCAATAGTCTTGCACGGGGGCATGTTGGCGCGGCGCATACGCATATTGGCCGCCTTATTTCCTTTTAGGCGCAGTTGTTCTGTGAGAAATTGCAAAATATTTTCCAGTGGAGTTGCCCCGTCCTTGAATAATGCCGAAAAATCGACTTGCTCTAGGCGAAGCTCGCTAATTTGGCGGTTGACCGTATCAAGAATCATTGGGATTTACCCCCTAGCCCTGCATAGGCTGTTATGCTACGCTTTTGTGTAATCACTAAGGCTGCATCTGGGTTCGTAACCGGTTTGATGGGGATAACGTGGGGGGAAGGCTCTTCTTTAGCACTGCTGTTTTGTAAATACGCGATAGCATCTTTTACGTCGGTGGCGCTAAAGAGTTCGTGTTTTTGACAATATTTAATAGCCAAGGCAACAGTCGGCGCGGCATGCTCCTCAGTCAGTCTATCAATCAAGCCGTATTGATCTCGGACATAGCGCCCCTTTCGCTGGCGGATTTCCTGTAAGAATGAATCGCAGACACCGCCAAGCCGTTTGGAAAGAGCCGCAAACAGTTCGTCTATGCCTTTTTCACGGTTACGGCAGTGGTTGGTGCTTTTAATCAGCTTACCCTTGCCGCTACACAGATTGTGCTCAGCGATTACATAATCCCCGTAAATTTGAGAGATGATAAGCTTATCTCCTTGCACCTCAACGCACACCTCTTTTTCCTTGGTATAGGTGCCTAAGGGCATGGAATAGCGATTTGATTCATAAAGTATGGTATTGTCTTTTCGTACTTTACGGCTTATACTGTCTGTATCAGATGCTATCATTTCTGTAAGTATCGGGCGAAGGTGCACGCGTTCCAATTCGAACACCTCGGTCGGTACTTTTTTTGTAGTGCCGTGTATCTTCCTATTACCGGTACGCTCCAGCCATTCCACAAAGCTTTGGTTTAAGATGGCCAAATCCATAAAGAAGCGGTTCGGCAAAAAATTGCCTTTCACGTATTTCACAACGGATTCCACCTTGCCTTTTGTCTCCGGATCGGATTTCCGGCACAGATAAATGTTCAGACTATGCAGTTTGCGGTATTTTTCAAATTCGTAGGTGTAAATGATGTCGCCGTGATTTTCGCTAACAGCAACAATGCTGTCTTGGTCAAAGACTAACTCGTGAGCGACGCCGCCTAACTGGTTAAAGCAAGAATCCAGGCAATTCACTAAATCCACGGAACAAAACGGCCTGTCCAGGAAATAGCCCCATTTATAGCGGGAATGCGATAAGACAACGCCGATAAAATAGACCTTAACATACTGGCCGTTTGGTGTCCTCATACTGCTTTCACCAAAGTCAATCTGCATTTGATATCCCATTGGCAATTCGTCTACGGCTTCGTATTCTCTTGGCTGCGAGGCTTTAGTTATATTGTGCTCATATCGCAACTGCCGAACATATCGTCTTACCGCACGATCTGACAGTGCAATCCGATAATGTTCGCCCAGCCAATCATATACTTGCGCTGCTGTCATAGATGGATACCGGTGTAGCCATCCCAGGATGACGGGTTCATATTTCAACAACAGGCTCTTTTTATTCAGTCTTTCCGTCATGACGGTGTATTCGGTCTCGCTCATGTTCCAATAGTTGCTGACCGTATCTCGGCTGACGCCTAATATGCTTGCCGCTTTGCGCTTTGAGAAATTAAGCGCCTTTAACTCTTGAATGTGAATGTACATTTTTAACTCCTTCATTCTGCCACCTCTTTTTCAATGTGATGGGAAAAGTCTATCACATTGTTGATAAGATCGGCAGATTATTTTATGCACATTCTATTGCCAAGGGTGGCCTACTTTGCGGTCAAAAGTGGCCTAGTTGCTGGCCAAAACTGGCCGGTTTTTGATGGCCGTTTTTGGTATACTTTATTTTACCACTTACACTCGCCTAGTGAGGAATGTTCTCTTATGTCATATTCCACGTACGCCCAGTTTTGAAGCCTAGTATATAGCCTCCCAATATCCCATATGGCTAGGTTTTTTGGATTTACACTTTTTGTCGCTATTCTGGGATCTTTCATTATTTGCGTGTTTCCAGTCAAGTTGTGAACAAAAGCAGTATTGGTCGTTCCGAACAAACGCTCACAGACGGAACTAAAGCGACTCTTGGCAGGTGGTCGTGATTTTTTTGTTATGCCATAGAATGCGAGTAATTTTTCAAAATAGATGCTATGGAATTCCTTCCCATTGTCCACAACGATAGTTTGAGGCAACCGTGAATGCAATCGAACGCATTCTCTCATAACCATCATGATACTACGATAGCTTGGCGGATCAAACGAAAGGTATGTAGCCAATAGCCTTCGCGAATAGGCGTCCACCATAAATGTAGCCCAAGGTCGTCCTAAATTTTTATTTCGTTTTTTACTATGAACTAGCTCAATATCAAGTTCCGTGTGATCTATATGTACCAGTTCCCAGGGGCGGTCGCCGTGGCGTGGTTGATCACAATTTAGATACCATATAAATTCTTCGCAATTATACGCTGCTCGCCTACCACGTCTTGCCTTCTCTCGCTCATAAGTGCTCATTTTCTCTTTAATCGCTTTTGCAAAAGTCTTGTAGCAAGGTGCATCCATTCCCCGTTCCACGCAACGATTGCTGAATGTAGCATAGGAAGCGTAGATTCTCTTTTGCCTCAAATCAGCAAAATCTTCTTTAATAATTTCAGCCATTAAATTTTGAACATCTAAAGGGAGTTTAGAGGCTGGGCTTCCCGATTTTTTAGGAATTAATCCAATATACCCAGAACCCCATTTTTGCTCCGCTTCCCGATAACTCTTAACCCATCGGCGAAGTGTTCTGTCTTTGACATATTGAGGCTTTTTCTTTGTTGTCAAATACCTTTCTATGCTTGCAGCCCTTTGATTAGCTTTCTTTATCTGACTTACACCTGCACTCATTAAAATTGACTGTGCTTCCTCTGGTAGAACACTTTTTGATATTGTCCCAGTTGCTCGGATTTCACCTTGCTTAACTAGATCTTCAAAAATGACGTTTTGAAGGGGAATCACCGATCCATCAACTTCGGATTTCAGTGTAATACTACTTGCCCCAACGTTCAAAATCATATATCTGTTTCCGTCCCAATCTATTTTTAGACCATATTCCGGTTCAATGGGACGACTTTTTCCCAACGGCTTAGTGTCTGGAGGCTTTAAGGCCGATGCGTACTTTCCTGCATATAATTTTACTTTGTCTGCCTCAACTAACGGGTATTCACTGAGATTAACATATATATCGCCAGTTAGGATTAACACATACCAGTCATCCACTGAGACTTCATGCAATGTGTTAATTGCTTCTAATAGCGTAATTCCTGGTTTAGCGGTAATTAACGTTACTGCGATCATATAAATCTTGGGGTCTATGTTAATGTGATCAAACTTCCAATAATCTTCTAAAAGTGTTAAATTGCGCTGATAAGTATAATTTATAGACTTACTACTAAATAGCGTGTAAGTTAAATTCCACTTAGCCGCATACACCTCACCAGGCGGGCAGCGCCAATTACCATTTTCGTCTAAGGCATAGCGATTGGGCGATTCCTCTTTAAGCCTTAGTAATTCTTCCTCTGGTTTACATTCCACCCAGCCAGCATTATTCGAGCGGATAACAAAGAAATCTGGAGTGTGATTTACAGTAACTTTTCTTCCCGTCACAGCTTCATATTGCAATTTTATGGGGAATGGTTGGTCGTAATATTCTAATACATCGTCGTTTTTTTCTAATTCAATTACATATGGTAATTCAACACGGTGACTTTCGAACTGTACCGTAAAACCCATTTTACAACTGGGGTATTTGCCTACAACGTTTAGTCGACCTGATTTAACTTTGCGCGAAGGCTCAGAAGTACGAATACGTTCAATCAATGCTACTGCTTCTTCAGATAACTTCTGCT
>JBDKUM010000273.1:0-2600 GCA_039679715.1 Phycisphaerales bacterium | reverse complement strand
TCACGGGCTTTTTCCTTGATCATATTGATTTGACCGTTTGCCGTGTTCACGTTACGCATTGCATTTTGATACACATCACTTAACACATCTACCAATACCGGCAAATAAACTAAGGTATTTGCAACTGATTCGGGAGTTTCTTTCCCGTCAAGGATTAAACTGGGATAAATACGTTGCAGCTCTGTCAAGCGCGCCTGCGCTTCTTCATGCTGCTGGCTGTATTTTTTCTGCAAGGGTGCGTATTGCGCGACAATTTGTTCGTGCCTGGCAATTATTTGCTTTTCCTCGGCTGTTAGCTGCGGCTCACGAACCCGATCAGAAGCAACCACCTTTTCAATTTCTGCTTCAAGCTTGCTCACCGAATCAAAAGCTTTTTGTGATAACTTACTCTTTAGATCCATTTTCTATTCTCCTATGCGTATGCCCGCCGGCATTTTGATTGCTCAGAAACAGTTTTCTACCCGATAAATTCATAGTAGCATTTTTATTTTTGGCTTTTCGACATCCAGAATCTATCCAGTCTTGAATATCCTTTTTCGTAATCCTGGAATAACCAAGAAACTGAAGAGTGGCAGCTCCAACTTCCAATAACCACCTTCTAGCATCAACCCTATTCGGGTTATATCCACGGGCAACGCTGGCAGCATCTTGGAACGCCCGGATGGTTATTGCCAGAAGTACCTTGCTGCAACCCTCAATGCAATATGGCTCAGTATTGGGGGGGGCATCCTCGGAACTGATCAATTCCAACTGATAAAGCTCATCGGTCATTTTCAATTCCTGGTTTTTGATTATCCTGAATTAGCTTCGCGAGTGCCTTTTCAGATAAAGAATAGTGAAACCCATTCCCGCACTGGCAAACGCCGTGCATTGTCGCGACATAAATCCCAGAGATTACCAGGTATTCCCGATCATACCAACTGACTATTTCACCAATCAATGCTCCGCATTTATTACAGCGGATCAATTCAGTCGACATCTTCTATCCCAAGTTTTTCATGGTCAACGATATTGATATTCACCACTGATATTTTTCTTTCGACTTTCTCAGTAAGCATCCCTCTTGCCTTTGCGATTAGCTGTAGCGCATATTGAGAATCATATAATTCTATTCCAGGAAAACCACCTGACCAGGTAATCCGCTTGATCAAAAACCCGCAGGCGCGGACCGCATCCCAGTTAATCGAAACTTTAGATACCGCCCCAGTCTTAGGATCAGGATCATCGAAAACAAAGAAGTCGCCAATATTAACCCGCGCCATCTGGGTGAGTCTGGCAAGCACTTCATTCGTTATCATTGACTCATCATTCATCCGTTGATCAATCAAATCAGTAATCACTTTACGCTGCAACAACCTGGTGGCTGCTACACTGGGATTTTTATACCCCGCCCTCTTTGCAGAATTTCCGGCTTGCCATGTCTGCAAATAAAACTCCACAAATGCCCGTTGCTGATTAGTAATCTTTTTGTTCAAGTAACCCTCCGAAAAATTATCATTCCTTATCATTCCCCATACTGAGCACCTATCCTGTAACCCGTACCTGTCCCCCCCTTAAGGGGGGGGGACAAAAGGTACAGGTTAGTAATAGGCTGTACCTGTAATTTATAAATAAATTCACGAAAGTTACAGGTACAGGTAGGCATAGTCTACGACTTTCCAAGGATCAATAAACCATTTTTCTTGTAAGGCAACTTTAACCCCTTTTTCTGTTAGGTCCCAAAAACCAGCAATTCCGTTTGAACCGCTGATCTTTTTGGTAATACCGTTTTTTTCCAGGTCAAAGATTGCTTTTCTTGCCACTTCTGGTTTTGGATATTTTGATTTAATATCTGAGGTTGAAGAAACGCCATTTTGAGCAAGGAATTGAATTACATATTCTTGCGCCTGAGGTATTTTCTCTTTCTGCCCCCCAATGATATAAAATTTGTCTGATTCAAAAACCATTCGAGCGGAGAACTTAAAAGGCTCAGTATCGCGGGTTTTTTCGGATTTGAAGGTGACATAAGAGTCTGATTTTGAAATTGAAATTAAATTATCCACTGCCCCTTTGAGCGCCGTAGACCCTCGGTAACTCCCACGCTTGTTATTGTGATGAATTAAAACGATTGCAACCTTATTACTCTCTGCAATTGTTCTCAATCCTGCCATGACCGGGCCAATATCTTTGACCAAATTTTCATCGACGCCCGGGATGACGTCGGTAAAAGCATCAACAATTACAAGCGAAATATTCAATTGTTTTACCAGTCTGTCAAGCTCTTGAAGATCTCCCTTTTTTGTCAGGTCAAAAAGACTGAGACTCGTAAAATACAGTGGCAGCGAATCATCAACGCCATGCCCGGACATAACTTTTTTTAACCTGAGATTGAACCTGGTTAATCCGCTTTCCTCGTCAATAAACAACACATTACCCTGTTTTGTTTGATAATCACCAATCCAAGGAATGCCACCGGCAACACATACGCCCAGGTCTAACAAAGACCAGGTCTTTCCGTCGCCGGCTTCGCCAGTAACGATAGTTACAGACCCCTGTGAAATGATTCCTTCGACAAGGTAGCAAATTGGCGGTTGCGGAAGTAAAGCTTCTTTAGCGGAATG
>JBDKUM010000272.1:0-3599 GCA_039679715.1 Phycisphaerales bacterium | reverse complement strand
CGGATTTCTTCGTATTTATCCCAAAGTTTCATATCTGTTGGGAACGCATAAACCATTTTAGTACATTGCCCCTGCCATTCGGGATTTTTATCTGGATCGAGAATCTGGTCTGCTAAATCATTGCAGTAAATCTTCGTGCAGGTAAGAAGCCCTGATATTTTCTTGCCCGGTCCTGCCATACCAAGAACATCACCATTCAATGTGCTCAGTCTCTGCCCTGTCTGATCCACTGATTTGGCAGATTCTCTTGTTTGCGGATCATCGATTAAAACCAGATCTGGCCGAATGATCTTTCCATCCATGGTTGTATGTATCTGACCACGAATATTTGAATCCAAACTATCAACCGTAATCACTGAGCCTGATGCGATGCTTCCTGCAATAGTTGGAATAACAATTTTATGCGTGCCCCATACTGGATATGTAAGCCTGCCTTCATATCTTTGGCCCCGCTGTTTATGGGCAGAGTTTTCCAGGCACTGAATTGGATAAATGATTTCAGGGAAGTCTGCTAAAAGCAGAGTATTGCCCAGCATAGCAGCCTGGACACTTTGAAAAAGATTAAGCGATTGCCTGGTGGCTGAACCAATAAGACATACATATTTTCTTGCGCCAATAAGAATAGCCCATATTGCGGCCGATCTTGTTAGGGCAGATTTGCCGCTGCCTCTGGGCATCGCAAATGCAAACAGCCCTCCTTGAAGAACCGATTGCTCTATTTTTGAAATTACTCGCAAATGATCTTCAGACCAGGTTAAATAAAAAACATCCGCAAAATATGTCTCGCAAAAGAACCTGAAATCTTTGCAGGCTTTCTCCCGACGCTCTTGATTTTCAATTGGTGGTATTTCACCAATATCCTGAGCCTCTTTGCGAGCGGCATTTTTAGCAATCAAATCTTTTAATCTTGATTCTTCAACCGTTTGTTTTTGCTGTTTTGGTTTTTCATATTCTTTAGCAAACCACGAAACATATCTGACCAGATTTATATGCCGGCCATCACCTATTCGATATGCCGCTGAGTTCATCTGCCAACGCAATTGATTCTGGGATAAAACATTTCCCAGCGGTGTTGCATTCATAAGCCGAAGCAATTGTATCTGCGTGAGATTATTTACATCAATTGCCATTGTTGATCCTGCTATTTAGCCAGGCGGCATAATGGATTAAATTAATCGTTCCATCGTCTGCCACAGGAGCCCCTTGGGAGATATGTTTCTGGACAATCTCAACTTGCAATCCAAGCATTTTAGCCGCTGTTTCGGGTGACAGTACCGCCGGATTTATCGTATTTTTAACAGGTTTAACATCATCAATCGGGCACATAAAATTAATTATAAATCCTTGAAAATAATAAACTTAATTACTTGCTATTACATGTTTTTGAGAATATTACATGCATGTCTTCTTGAAAGGGAAAACATGGATAACAAAAAAGCAAAATCGGATATCGCAAACCTGCTGGGATGGTTTGAATGCGAATTGGAAAAAGATTCAAATCTCGGCTCACCTATCGATGCCCGCAGAGAATTGATCCGGGCACTTGCGGTATTTAGCGGCATATCAGAAAACCAAATCAAAGAATCACTCGAAGAAACCCACAACCCATACGAAAACCAAAATGAAAGGACAACCAAATGAAGATCGAAATTACAAAAGGCAAATACAAAGGAATCCGGGGCAGAGTTGTTGGAGTTTATACCGATGGCCGCTACGACATAAACGTCATCAAACCGAAACCCACACAACCCAAACAGATGGTTATCAAAATAAATACCTGCAAGGAGATCTAAATCGTGAAAGTTAAAACAATCACACTCGATGGACAGACAGGATACACAGCAACAATCAGCAGAGATGAGAAATGTATTATCTGTCAAATCTATGATAACAATGGAAACTGCGTTAACATCCACCATGTAACGCCTGACGATAGAGATGACCAATTCAGTATGGCTGAATGCATACAATTCCAGCTTGATGGATGCCACGGAACCAATTCGATGAAACATGATTACCTGAGATTTATCACAATTTTTGCAGATTAAGGAGATTAGAAAATGAACGAAGCTGATATCCAGGAAATTATCACAGATGCCATCAGTGACCAGGATGGAATTACAAGAGTCCGGACTTTTGAAGAAGCCGGAGTCCTTACAACAAACAATGGTCTTGTAATTCGAACAGAAGATGGCAGTGAATTTCAAATTACAATAATTCAAAGCAGATAAAAACACATTTTTGAAAGGGAAATTAGAATGAAAAAAGAAGAAATCCACATCAGTAAAGTTTATGCAATGAAGGTTGGCAAAAATACTGTCAGTGTTCGTATTATGAGTGAACATAAAGATGGCGGCTGGGTTGGCGCTAATATCAAAACCAACAAAGAGGTTATTATCAGATCTGCCGACAGACTCATCGGGCTCTATCAAATCAATAAAGAAAATACTAATCCTGCTGAAACCCAACTGAGCAAAGATGCCAAACCTACACAGGTCAAAAAACTTGGCGGACTTCTGGCAGCCTTTATGGTCCTGGCTGACGCTAAAGAACCTCTCGATTGCCAAGAGATCGTCAAACGAATGATTGATCAGGGTATGTGGAAAACCGGTGGAAAGACACCTGCTTCCACGCTTCATTCCGCAATCTCGCGTGAGATCAAGGAAAAAGGTACTGAGTCGCGGTTCGCGAAAACAGAGCGAGGTAAATTTACGATTGTTAAAAAATAGGCTCATGCTATTTAATTTTGACAGACCCCAGATAATACTGGGGTTTTGTCGTAAACAATTCTTAGTAAAGTTTTCTTGACTTAGACAAGTTGTTAGGTAACATATCTTTACTAGCGATATTCGTAAGGAAAGGAAACGATACCAATTATGACTCGTAAAACGGGAACATATAAGACAACCACTATTGCCGGTGAAAAGATACAAGCGTTTATTCCTTATCCATTGCCTCCCCAAAATCCGACTTTGCGAATTGAGGAAAAGCTGGATAAATTGCATAATGACACGATATCGGCTATCAAGCAATTGTCCCAGGCTGCATCTATAGTTCCCAGTGTTGAATGGTTCCTTTATGGTTTTTGTTCGTAAGGAGGCTGTTATTTCTTCTCAAATCGAAGGCACACAAGCAACACTCGAGGATGTTCTCAAATATGAAGCCACAGGTCAATCTGAAAAGCCTGCAGAGATAGAAGAAGTTTGTAATTATGTCCAGGCACTTGCTTATGGTCGATCTGAAATATCCAAGCCTAATGGTTTGCCAATTTGCATGCAACTTCTTTGCAGAATACATGAACACCTTATGCATGGAGCTCGCGGGGCAGATAAACAACCTGGAATTATTCGCTCCTCGCAGAACTGGATTGGTGGCACTCGCCCGGGAAACGCAAAGTTTGTTCCACCGCGAACTTGCGACCTCTTGCATGCCATGTGAAACGAACACCAAACTCTCATTTTTTAGCAGTTTCTGCATAAGTCTTGTAAACATAATGAGCAACAATTCTCGATGAATAGCAAGTTGTTTTAGGAAAATCCCCAAAAGTATTGCGTGGGATTGCGTACGATTGCGTGAGATTGCATCTATTGCGAGTAATT
>JBDKUM010000271.1:0-5960 GCA_039679715.1 Phycisphaerales bacterium | reverse complement strand
CGTGCGAATCGCAGCGAAATTACGGCAGGCAGGCAAGAAGACAGATTTCAGCTATAAGGGCGGCGGATTGGGTAAACAACTTAAACAAGCATCGCAGCTTGGGGCGGAAAAGTGTGTTATCGTCGGGCAGGAATTTGTCTTGAAAAGAGAGCTAGTCATTAAGGATATGACAAGCGGCCAGCAAATGGTTGTTTCTGAAAAAGATTTAAACGCGTCTTCGTGCTGAAGAGGGCTAAACAACGTGGATTCCCGCTTTCGCGGGAATGACACAAGGGAAGCGGGAATGACACAGGATGTGGAAATGCAATGATGGATGGAGGAAATCATTACGAAAGGGCATTTGCCAGCTGGCTGAAAGATAATGGGATTCAGTACCTTGCGATAGATCAGCAGAAAAGAACCGCTTTTTCGCGATGCAAAATTAAAAGTTTTGATTTCATTTTTTATACAGCCGGTAAAAAAGCAATCATAGCTGAAGTTAAAGGCCGAAAGTTTACAGGCAAAACATTTATCTCTTTTGGAACTTTGCCAAATTGGGTAACGGACGATGATATAGAGGGGATTAGAAAATGGATAAAAATTTTTCAAGGCCAATATGAAGGCATTTTCGTATTCGCGTATGATTTGACGAATATCGATGTAGAGACAGACGGCAGAGAAATTTTCGAATGTTCCGGCAAGCGGTATGTTTTTCTTGCGGTTAAGCTGGCGGATTATATGGCAGGAGCTAGTTTGCGAAGTATGAAATGGAAAACGCTACATTTGTCGGCAGAGTATTTTAGGCAATGCGTTATTGATGCAGATAGATTAATATTAGAACGCAAATAATATAGTAGATGGGTAAAACTGTAAAAGAGTAGATGAGTTGAACTCATTAAACTTTCAACTCATTTAGTATAGGAATATTTATGGATGAACGAATAACGAAAATCGCGAATGAAATAATAAATGGGAAACTTATCGGGCGGAGCGATATTGAATTTTTATTTTCGCTGGATGATCCCAGACTTGAAGATTTGATGTACTGGGCTAACCGCATACGCGAAAAATTTTTCGGCAAACGAATTACGGTTTGCTCAATTGTGCCGGGAAGGCTGGGCGGATGCAGTGAAGACTGCAAATTCTGCGCACAATCGTCTCACTATAAAACAGCGATAGGGGCGGCAAAATATTTGAGCGACAATGAAATTCTTGAAGCGGCCAGGATCGCGAAGATTAACGGCGTAAAAAATTTCGGGATTGTTTACAGCGGTAAAAGCATCACAGAAAATGAACTTGCGAGAATTGAAAAATTAATTCCTAAAATTAAAAATGAAATTGGAATCGACGTTTGCGGCGGTTTTGGAATCATTAATTATGAGCAGGCCAAACGGCTGGCAGACGCGGGCATGAGCAGGTATAATCATAATCTTGAAACTTCCGAAAGGCACTTTAAAAATATTGTTACAAAGCACGATTATCAATCTCGAATAGATACAGTGCAGGCGGCGAAAAAAGCGGGACTTGGAATGTGCACCGGCGGTATTTTCGGAATTGGTGAAGGAGACAGCGATAGAATTGATATGGCTTTGCAGATACGGGAACTGGGCGTTGATACTGTGAATATGAATTTTCTTTCACCGATTGAAGGAACGCCTTTGGGAAATATGCAGGTAATGAAGCCTAGAGAGATCCTTCGTTTGATCGCATTATACCGCTTTATATTGCCGAGAGCAGAAATTAAAGCGGCAGGCGGAAGGGTGATGAATATGCGTGATGTGCAGAGCTGGATTTTCTATGCGGGTGCGACATCGATCATCAGCGGAAATTACCTGACAACGGCGGGAAGAGCGGTTGCTGATGATGTTCAGATGGTAAGAGACCTGGGATTTGAAGCGACACTGGCATAGGCACGGACGAAAACACGGACTGACACGGACTTTTTATATGAGAATAATAGCTGGAACAAAACGCGGAATGAATATTTTGCCGCCGAAGGGAAGCGAGACGAGACCTATTACAGACAGGGTCAAGGAATCGATTTTCGATGTTCTATATAAATACAATTTAATCGAAGGCAGATGTGTTGGTGATTTGTTCTGCGGGACAGGTTCGTTTGGACTTGAGGCATTGAGCAGGGGTGCTAAAGAGGCGGTGTTTGTCGATCAGGACAGGCGAGCGATCGAGGTGCTTCGTCAGAATATTGCAAAGGCAAAGTTTGAGGCACAGTCTAAAGTTGTGTGCGGTAACGCGTTCAAAATTGGAGCACCAATCGGCGTGGGTAAAAAATGCTCTCTGGTATTTGTCGACCCTCCTTATGTGCTAAGCAGAGAAGCGGATGTGAATTCCAGGCTTGCGGAGTTGATGGAGATTTTGCCTGAGCAGATTACGGATGACGGGCTGGTTGTTGTGCGTACGGAAAAAATGGTGAAAATGCCCGAGAGGTATGGTCTTTTAAATACGATAGATAATCGTATTTGGGGGAAAATGTCGGTCACATTCTTTGGCAAGATGCGGACTGATATGTACGAAAACACGGACGGAGACGGACTTTAAAAATTGAAAAATAACAGTATAATGTCAAGAATGACTAACAAACAGGCTGCAATACATACAGTTCGCGTTCTTCATAAAGAAGGCTTTGAGGCACTGCTTGCGGGCGGATGCGTGCGCGATATGCTTTTGGGCAAAGAGCCCAAGGATTACGATGTCGCGACAGAAGCAAGGCCTGAACAGATATGCAAAGTATTTCAAAGAACAATTCGCGTTGGCGCGAAGTTCGGCGTTATCATCGTGATGTTGGAAGGTCATCAAATTGAGGTGGCGACGTTCAGGGCAGAGGCAGGATATAGCGACGGCAGGAGGCCTGATAAGGTGAGTTTTACTTCGTCGCAAAATGACGCGATGCGCAGAGATTTTACAATTAATGGGATGTTTTATAATCCGCTGAAAAATGAAGTTCTTGATTTTGTAGAAGGGCGGAAAGATTTAAAAAAGCGTATTATTCGTACTATCGGAAATGCTGATGAGAGATTCAGTGAAGATTATTTACGGATGATGCGGGCGGTGAGGTTTGCGGGACAACTGGATTTCAAAATTGAAAAAAATACTCTTGCTTCAATTAAAAAACATCATCGTTTGATTACGAAAATAAGCGGTGAACGAATCGCGATGGAGCTGGAATCTCTGCTGGCGGCGGAAAAGAGAATGAAAGGCTTGAAACTCTTTATTGAAACAGGATTGGCAAAGGAAATTTTTCCGATTCTGCAAGATAATGCGAAAACTCAATTCGCAATGAAGGTTTTTAAATATCTGCCAAAGAATACGACCTTTGAACTGGCGGTCGCGGGATTGTTTTGTGGATGTAAGACTGATGATGCGAGCGAGAATTTGGAAGTTCTGCGATTGAGCGGCTGTCAATTGAAGCATATTCATGCTTTGCTGGTGAAGAGAGATTTGTTAACAACAGATTTGTCGCTGGGGCATCTTAAAATGATCGCGGCTGAGCCTTATTATGAGGATTTGTATGCTTTTCAGAAGGCGATTTTAAAAGCCGAGCAAAAGAAACTTACAGCCCTGATTTCGACAGGTAAAAGGGCTAAAAAGCTCGAAGGCAGGAATTTGAACCCAAAGCCATTGCTGAATGGGCATGAGATTATGGCTCTTGGGGCGATGGCAGGGCCAATGGTGGGGCATATAAGTAAGGAACTTTATTTTGAACAGCTTTCAGAACATGTTATTAGCAAAGAAGATGCGGTAAGATGGGTTGAAAATTGGATAAAAAAACACGAGAGTTAATCTTGCAAAGAAAGTAAATTGTGATATGATGTTTTGACACGGGGCCATAGCTCAGTTGGGAGAGCGCTTGCATGGCATGCAAGAGGTTGCAGGTTCGATCCCTGTTGGCTCCATTGTTCTAAGTTACGCTGAATCCGGCGTTTATGGATACCTGCCATGTGGCGGCGCGGTTGTAACTCTTATTCTTAAAGCGGTAGTACTACACTTTTTGAAAGGAGTGAATCGTGAAAATCGCAGAAACAAACAAAAATTTCATCCCCAAATTACGTCATCACAAAGCAACAGGTCAAGCTTATGTTGTACTCAATAAGATATATATATGGCTTGGAAGATATGATGATCCTGAAGCCCAGCAAAATTACAACAAGACAATTGCAGAATGGTTATCCAACGGAAAACAAACAGCCGCTGATAATAACAATGTTTCAATCAATGAAGTAATCGCCAGGTTCTGGGTATATGCCGAAGGCTATTATCGCAATCCTGATGGTACGCCGACAAGCGAGATCGAAAGTTTAAGATATGCAATGCGGCCCTTAGCTAATTTATATGGTCATACTGAAGCTGCTGCATTTGGCCCCCGAAGCTTGAGAGCAGTGCAGAAGAATATGGTCGATCTGGGTTGGTGCCGCAATAATGTCAATCGCTCACTAAGTCGAGTTAAGATGCTTTTTAAATGGGCAGTATCACAAGAACTTTTACCTGGCTCTGTTTATCAGGCGCTTATCACGGTACAAGGACTTCGCAAAGGAAGATCAGATGCTCGTGAGACGCAGCCAAAGAAACCTGTACCACAGGAACATATTGATGCTATCAAACCTTATGTGAGCCGACATATTTGGGCAATTATTCAATTACAGCTTTTAACAGGTGCACGGCCAAGTGAAATATTAAATATGAAACCATGTGATATTGATACCAGCGGTAAAATATGGGTATATTCTCTTTGTGATCATAAAACAGCACACCACGGTCATGAGCGTAAAATTTATTTTGGGCCAAAAGCACAGCAAGTACTTAAACCATTTTTAGCCAGAAGGGCAGATGCATATTGTTTCTCACCTGCTGAAGCATATGCTGAGAGATTGGCTTTACTTCATGCCAATCGCAAGACGCGGCTTTCGTGTGGAAATGTTCCTGGTTCAAACCAGAAAGATGAGCCAAAATGGCAGCCGGGAGAATGTTATGATGTAGCAGCATATCGCCTAGCAATTACGCGTGCTATTAAAAAGGCTTTTCCTGCCCCCCAACATTTAAGTCAGCGAGATGATGAAACCAAAAAGCAGTGGCGAAAACGTCTGACTAAAAAGGAAAAAGCTGAACTAAAAACATGGTACAAACAATATCATTGGCACCCGCATCAACTTCGACACAATGCGGCTACGTTCCTGCGTAAAGAGTTCGGGATCGATACAGCCAGAATTATTCTCGGCCATAGGTCAGCGGTTATAACGGAAGTTTATGCAGAAATGGATCAGCAGAAAGCAATGGAGGCGATCGTAAGGGTGGGATAGAGCATCGGACCGAAAGTTGAGGGTTGGAGCCCCAATTGCATTGAAACCTTGACAAGAAAAAAATAATATAATTTCAAACCGATTTGGTTTGTTCTTTAAATTGCTATTATGTAGTTTTGTAAGGCATTGTTGCGGATTAATAACAATCTTGCGCCATTTCGCGACAATAAGGGTTTGTTCATCATGGCTTTCATTTCTATCCATAATTTTACTAAGATTTTAATCTTGTATTTTAGGAGGAGAATATCTATAATTACCTAGAGGTAGAAGAATAATGAAGAAAACGGGAATCACGATTGTTATATTAGCCTTAATTTATAGCATTTCTTTCGGCTCATATAGTGGCGGTACTGGTGAACCCAATTCTCCATATCAGATTAGCACCGTTTCCGACTGGAACGATTTGATGCATACATCTGCTGATTGGGGGAAAAATTTCATATTAACAGCAGATGTAAATTTACAGGATGTAAATGTAACGCCTATCGGTAATTCAACTACAAAATTTACAGGGACTTTTGACGGCAATGGTCACAAAATAGTGAATGTAGATATCAACCAGCCCGCGGTTTATGTCGGATTGTTTGGTTATGTATCAAAGGGAACAATAAAAAATTTAGGCGTAGAAGATGTAAATTATTATGGCATGGGGTTGACAGGTTTAGGAGG
>JBDKUM010000270.1:0-12119 GCA_039679715.1 Phycisphaerales bacterium | reverse complement strand
CTGTCGCCTTTTATTTTCAACGATTTACTAATTTAATTCACACTTGCCGGACTAACCGATTCAATGCGTTTAGTATGCGAATCCTGATATTCATGGTAAGATTCCATCATCTCATGGAAGTAACCGCCCTTAAGAACTCTTACGCCAATCAAAATCGCGCCAAGAACATTTGTATTTATTTCTTTAAGCTCACGAACGATACGCTGTGCTGTGCCGCGTCGTGTAATTGCGGTATTAAATACAAGCACTGTGCCATCGGCTCTTGATGCAAGAGCTTTCGCGTCGCTGACCAGCATCGGAGGGCCGTCGATAATAACACGGTCATAATTCTTTCTGCCGTAATCGAGCAGTTCACGCATACGCTGGTTGCCAAGCATTTCCGCAGGGTTTCTCGGCAAAACGCCGCTATCGATAACATCCGTACCTTCCAAATCGGTATGGCGTATAACTTGCTGAATATCGCGTTTTCCGATAAGATAACCGCTCAAGCCTTTTTCATTTTGATCAACGCCTTCATCGTGGCCATTAAGGAAAATCTTATCTACACAAGGTCTGCGGAAGTTCGCATCAATCAGCAGAACCTTATTACCTTCAGCAGCGAAGGTAGTTGCTAAATTTGCGGCCGCAGTTGTTCGGCCTTCACCGGCGTTGCCGCTGGTAACAAAAATAACTTTTTGGCCGTCGGTCTGTGCAGTCAATTTAAGATTAGTTCTAAATTGCCTGTAACATTCGCTCATCATAGAGAATGGCTGCTGACGAACAACTTTCCACATATCAGCTTTTCTGGTCGCTGCATCGATATTCTTATGTATCACCATTCCAAGCAGCGGAACTTCAGTGAATTTCATAACATCTCTCGGCGTGCGGAGCAGATCATTGAGCAGTTCAATCAGGAATGCAAGTCCAAGAGCAAGCATAAAGCCCATGAATGTTCCGGCTGGAACATAAATATAAATAATAGGCGAACTCATCTTCAAAGGAGCAGGAGCCAGACCAACCGATTTTACTTTCGCAGTTTCAGCATCCTGTTTTAAAAGATTATATTTGCTTATTTGCTCCTGTGTGGCAAATAATTTCGTTTTGGTTTCTTCTCTATCTGCTATATGCTGGTCATACAAAGATCTTGTATTATCAAGGTCTCTTTGCTGACTTTCTGTCTGCGTTCGCAATTCTTCCAGTTTTGCCAAACGATTTGTAAGCACCGCAAATTGATCTCTGGCCATTGTTATGTCAGAATCTCGAATCTGTTTTGCTTTTGCCGCAATTCTTCCATCTTTTTCAGCAATAGTCTGCCTTAATAACTCTCTGATCTGCTGAACTTCTCTGTGGTTTTCACCAAGATTCGTCATTTTGCGGGCAAGTTCTGCTTCATAAGCACTTATTTTTTCCAACAAACCTAAAATAACAGCGTCATTTTCGGTTGTACGCTGAACAACCTCGTTAGTAGTATTTCTTTCTTCGTAGTTGGCAACGCTGGTACGAATTTCTTCAATGTCAGCTTCCAATTTTGATTTTTCAACTTCGAGGTTACCCAACTTTTGTGTAATAGTATGTCGGAAGTTATCATCGCCGCCCTCAAGCTGCGTCATACCTGTAGAACGCCTGATATCTGTAAGAGCGCCGTTAAGACTTTGAAGCTTACCGCGTAATGTATTTTCCTGCTGTGTAAGTTCGCTTAATTTCGCACCTACATCGGTTTCAGCATTGGTCTGCTGCGTTCTTATGAACAAATCAACCATTTCATTTACTATAAGTGCTGATTCTTCCGCATTACCGCAAGTCATGCTAACGAGGATAAAATTACTATTCCTGTCGGCAACTGCTCCTAAATTATCTTCGAGATCTTCCATAATTTTAAGAACATCTTCATCGAAGCTCTTAAACCATTTTGTTTCCCTGACTTTATCTCTTCGAACAAGTTCCTGAAGCATGCTTTGCTGCTTCAAAAGAGAAGCTTTAGAAAACCTGAACTCATAAGAAATGTCTTTACTTGCAATAGGCGAACCTATGACAGTCGGGTCAGATTGACCTGGAGACAATACTTCAATGTATGTTTTCGCAGTATATTTTGGGGCGTATTTTGCAACTGCAAACCATGCCCCGCCTCCAATAACAGCACCCAAAAAAGTTAAAATAAATATGAGCAAAATGTGCCGGCGAAAGATGTCCAATATCTCTTTCGGAGTTAAAGCCATTGCATTTTGCTGCATAGGCGCCATACGTTGCGTTGGGCGTCCTGCCATAGCTTGTCCTCCTGACATTGGTAATTTATTATCTATCATTTTTAGCCTGCCATTTTCTAATAACGTCCCATAATGGGCATTTGTCTATTCTTATTCTTATTTAGATAATCTTTCTATTGAAGCTGTAATTCTATTCTTAACATCCGGCGAAGCATCCGTACCGCTGAATTCCAAAGCTCTCTTATACGCATCAAGTGCTTTGTCGTTTTCGCCGAGTTTTTCTTTTATCAAAGCCATATGTTCGTACACTTCAATGGGTGCATTCATTTTATTCTGTTCATACTGCTGTATAGAACGGTTTATATACTCGTCAGCTTCTTTATATTTTTCATTTTTAAAGAGCACAAAAGCATACGTATCCAAAATGCTGGCATTATTTGGTGCCGCCTGATAAGCTTTTTGGCCATACTCAAGAGCTTTACCAACGCTTACATTGTTATCAGCCAGAATATAAGCGAGGTTATTCATTACCTCTACATTTGTCGGCTGTTTTTTAAGTATACTTTCATACTCTTTTATAGCCTTATCAAGGTATTGTTTATCGGACATTTTAGTGAACATAGTCATAAGCAACTTTGTTTTACTTTGTCGCAAACTGTAACTCTTTTGTTCATCATCGGCAGAAAGGTTTATACATTTTTCAATATGCTCAAGAGCCTTATTGTATTCCTGCTTGATATTATGAAGATTATACAATGCAAGATTAACCGCAAGTGAATCCGGCTGTGTCTGTATTCTTTCATTGCACCATTTAATAGTCTCATCATAACCTATAACGCTATTCATCAATCCGAGTATACCGATGAGATATGTTTCATCAGTACCTGCTTTTTCCAGTGATCTTTTGAAATACTGCAAAGCGGCATCTTTTTCACCAACATCCGCTTTTGCCTCAGCCATTCTTTCATAGGCGATAGGTGCCAAAGGACTATCAAGATGCTTTGTTGCCTCAGCCTGAAGCTGGTCATAGTTTTTCGACATAAGCAGAGTTCTCAATTTGCCGTCAAACGCTTCAGCATCTGGCTTTTCATTATCAATTTTAACACTGTTCTGAAATGCGGCATCAAAGTATTTGAACGCTGCTTCATATTGTTTGTTTCTCAATGCAAAATTACCGGCATGATTGTACCAATATACTCCATTAGGATATTTAGCAATGCTATCTTTATAGAACTTTGCGATACGTTCCACATTTCCAACTGAATAGTACATTTCTTCAAGCATATTTCTTGCTATTAAAGAACCTTGGTCGTCAGCGGCAATTGTTAGTTCCGCTATAGCCTGGTCTACCGAGTTCGTGCGTGCGTATGCACGAGCAAGATCGATTCGCACATCTGCGTTATCAGAAAGCGCTTTGCTCTTCTGAAAATCACTTATCGCATCAGTAAACTTACCCATGCCATTATTTATCTGGCCGCGAAGACGCCAGACTCTCGGATTTGTTGTATCAAGTTCGAGATTTCTATTAGCTAGTTTCAATGATTCTGCCATTTTGCCTTGCTTTGCTGCAAGCCATGCATTTAAGAATGCCAGTTTGGGATCATTGGGATATTTCTCTGTCAAACTATCAAGTTTGGTTTTCGCTTCATCTGACAATCCGATTTCAAGTAGCGATTCAACCTGGATAATCTGATTTTCGAGCGATTTATCAGATTTTACCAGTTCATTTGAATATTTCAGGATATTAGCCTCATCGCTTTTTGCTCTTGCAATATACAACATACCTTTGATGTTGTTAGGATCTTTCGGATTAGCTTCGTATAGTTTGCTCAGAATTTTCTGAGCTTCGTCAATTTTCCCAATTTTAGCATAGAACCGCCAAAGCATATCAGCATTCCCGCCCAATAATTTTTCCGCCTCATCGGCTTTGCCGATAGTTCGCAGACATTCCGAATAACCATTAAGAACTCGAATATCATTGGGGTCAATTTCATAAGCTTTCTTAAAAGCGTTCATCGCGATTTCAAAATATGGATTCTTTTGCGGATCAACATTGGTTTTTTGATTGCCAACATCCATCGCCAACGCTCCGAGCCAAAGAGCATTTGAAACATTCGGCTGCATTTTCAAAATCTGTTGTGAAACTGCTATCGCCCTGTCGGGTTCCGATGTGCTTATGTATTTTGCGTAGAAATTCTGTAAATCGACATCTTTCGGATTGGCACGAATCGCGGTTTCAAGCGCATTACGAGTTTCTGTAATCTGGTCGATTGTTGCCGCGTTGCCCAGTTTTTGATTACGATTATAAAGCTGGTACGCAAGATTCCTCGGCACAATACTATCATAAGGATTCAACTCGTATGCTTTTTTCGCATCAGCTATAGATTCAGCTTCTTTGTTAAGGGCCGCATAAGCCTGACTGCGGAGAAGATACGCTTCAGAAGAAACAGGTCTTTGTGCAAGACAGGAGTTTAGTTTTTCAAGAGCGAGCTGATAATCTTTTTTCGCATAAGCAAGCCTTGCTTTAAACATATCGCCCTGGCATAAATCTGCATTATACTTGGCTGCTTTATCAACAATTTTTTCAGCCTGGCTGAAATCTTCATCAGCAATTGTAAGAATTAAAAGACTCGAAAGAGCCTGCGCATTGTCAGGAGCTATATCCAAAGCTTTCTGAAAATGTGTTATCGCGTCAATATTTTGACCTTTTGCCTGATAATAACTTGCCTGAAGAATTTCGCGATCAACAGGAACCGTCAAATTTTCAATCGCCTTGAGCATGATTTCATCATTGCGTTTTGGCGGAATATTTGCCGGAGAAGGTTCGGCAAGCACAAGTTTAAATATATTTGCGTTCAAACTATTTGGATGTATTGCCGCATAACTATTGACCAAAGCGGATGCTTTCTGCAATTCCTTATCTTCAACATATTTTCTGCACATGTCTGAAAATTCCGCTTCCGTAATCGTCTTTATACCCGAAATCGCAAGTTTGTCCCTTACTCTTGCGCTTTCCTTTTTGGTCAAATCCAATTTAGCCTGTAATTGCTGAATTTGAGTAGCCTGTGCAGTTGTAGGCTGTCCGTTGGCAGGCGTAGCTTGAGTAATATCCCAAATTGCTTTGTTGGCAACTGCATTGAGATGCAGATTTTTTAATCTCAAAATATTCGGGTCCGATTCCGGAAGATTGGCCAAAGCTTCCTCGGTTTGTTCATACATATTTCCGCCGATATAAGCGCTCAAACGAAGCTGTCGGCTGTTATTATTCTCACCAAAATAATCCTCATAGCTTTTTATCAATTCCAGAGCGTTTTTCCAATCGCGTATCCGCATCAGCGAAGAAGCGAAATCCAAAAGCATTTGCGGTTTATTTTCGTACATTCTGTTTTTATATGCATTTAAATAGAACATTCCGACCGCGCCTGTTTCTGGCGTACTCTCGAATGCCTTTGCAAGTTCATAAGCCAAAAATGCCACCTGCGGATCACTGGATTGTTGAGCCTGTTCGCCTGTGGTAAGTTTCTGATAAGCATCATACATCAGCTTGATTGCTTCATTTTTCTGGTCTTTCGCGTAAAGCACTCTGCCCTGCCACATTATCGCGTAAGGATTTTCAGCGGTCCCAAGAATTTGATTTAATTCATGAACTTCTTTTTCCGCAAGTTCCAGATATTCGGTTTTCTTGGAATTGGCCTGATCCAGGTAGCAGTTTGCAAGGAAAGAATGAAGTGAATACCTGTTTATCAAACTGATTCTGGCCTTTGGGCCGGGAACATCGAGACTGTCGGGATATGTTAATGCCTGTGTAGCTATACCAATTGCTTTTTTGAACGTGTCCTGATTTTGATCAATTAAATATTTACGATAATGAAGTGTTGCCGCTGCGATCGCGTATGAAACATTTTCTTTATCAAGTTCCATTGCTTTTTCAAGAGCAGCTAGAGCTTTATCGGCTTCTTTCGGGTTCCTTATATAAGTTTGAGCAAGTGCAAAATAAGTATAATGGCTTTGCGGGAATTTTTGTGTAAGCTGTATTAATTGTGTTTCTATTTTTTTAATTTTATCTTTATCGCCCTTGGCTTCAGTAAGCTGATTCGAATAAAGATTAATATATGCGCGCGGTTCGGAAGGATTATTTTCTATACCTTTTGTCAAAATTTTTGAAGCTTCGGCACGCGCATTTTCATTCGCGTTCAAAACACCTTTGGCCGCTAATATTTCGCCTTTCTGCAGCAAAGCCTCAGCGATAAACTGATATGTATCGACATTGTTCGGCTCATCCTGGCTTACTTTTCCAAAAATCTCCAGAACTTCATTTATACTTTTCTCGCTGTCAGTTTTCTGACCATGCTTTACAAGCTCCAGCATAGCCTGACCTTTTATTCGATAAATCCTCGGCGAAGTATCTATCTGCTTTTCAATCAATACAGAAGTATTGGTCTCGATATCTTTCCAGATATTCCAAACACCCGAATTAGCAATTTGATAACTGTAATCAAGCAATGCGTGACGTGCTTTTACGTTCTTGGTATCAAAGTTGATAATCTGGTTCCAGCAGCCTGATGCCTTGCGCCAGTCGTTCATCCTCATATACATATCAACGAGCTTGAAATAAATATCGATTTTTAAATTCGTATCTTTCTTGGCATAAGCAATAGCACGACCATAAGCCTTTTCAGCTGCCTTGAAATCCGGTTCTTTCTTTTGAAGTTCAACCTCGGCATCTTTCACAAATTGATTAGGGTCTCTGAAATATTTAAGTTTTAAAACGCCGAGTATCGCGACACCTAAAACCAGGATAAAAAGAACTGAACCTATAATTGCTATTTTCTTATTTAACCGTTTTGCCATCTTGTAATCCTTCTATACTATTAACATCCTTAACTTTGGCTTTTTCCCAATCAGGCCAATGATTATTCTCTAAAACCGGTAATAACACTTTCAAAAGTCTTTCCCCCGCTTCGACAGATTGTTTTCTGTCAGGATTCAAACCGCGAGCATTGAAAAACTTTAATTCAATTTTCGAAAAATACGAATATTCACTTGTCAAATCGCCCAACGCGATTCTCACGCCATTTCTATTTGCTTTATAATGCCCGTTTACCTTAAAGAAATACATAACCGTAAATTCAGACGCGGACTGCCAAATCTCAGAAGATTTACGCGTAAAGGTCAGTGCTGTGGCATCCAGAGTTTTCGGTATCTGCGGCACATTTGTATCGCCGACATTCAACACTACCGTCTCGCTGCTTTCAATCTGATTTCCCCCGCCCGTATAACAAGCCTCCGGAACATGCGGCACCTGGTCTGGATTACCGGTATAATATGTTACAAAAACAGAACAATTTCTGACCGGACTCATTTCATCAACTGTCGGATCATCAAGTATCCATTGCAGATAATCTTCCGTACCCAGCGATTCGAGAACATCCTGATTATCAATTTTGGATTTATTTACCACCTTATACGGTGCAAGGAGATTTTCATCCATTTGGTCAAATGGTAATTTCAGAGGCAATGCCTTTTTAATTAGCGTATTGCCTTTAATCTTTCCATACCCGAAAATAAAACCGCTCGTGAGCAAAAGAAGAGTAACGCACAAAATAAAGGGAAGCTGTAAATATGTTTTTTTGACAGAATCCATTATTGCGAATCCTTTCTCCGAATAACAACTTCCTCATGTACGGTTTCTTCTACCATAAGGTTTGACATAAACCACGCAAGCAACCCATACAAACCAAAGGCCAGAGGCAGCATTAAAATCCCAAGTGCATCGTGGTAAATACCTTGCGCGTAAATCGGATCCCATAAAACATAAATAAAAGCTGTAACGCAAACACGAATAATATTACAAAAAATCGCGATCGGTATCGTACTGCCAAGCAGAATAATTCTTTGCCATATCGGCCTGTAATGCAAATAAGCCATCGCAACGCCAAGAGCAAGAAACGCCATCAGCAATCGCATACCGCTGCACGCCTCGGCAACATCAAGACCCGGTTCAAGCTTTACTCCGTTATAAACTATATCAATCACAACTCCGCTTGCGTTCGCTTCAAGCCCTTTAACAAGATTCAACAGAGCCGCCGCGATTTCCGCGTCATGTGCACGCATTGGAATTGTCAGGTCATTATAAAATTTCGCAGGAAGCGGGATCGCGAAAATAAGATAACAAACCGGAAGCCATGTATATTTTATTACTTTCCACCCGCCAAAAAGCCATACAATCGCGCCAATCGTCGGGATAATCATAAAAGTCATTAAATACCCGAATCTATATACAAATAGAAACATCGGATACGCGATCAAACAACAGATTAAAAAAAACAGACCTAACCAGCTAAACTTGAATTTAGTGCTTAATATTTCCTTCTTCTTTTGATTGACAAGATAAAGACTGAAAAGCGGAATGATAAAACCGTGCGACCATGCGCCATCGTTTATCCAGCGGCTCACCATTGAAACAAATTGCGGATAAAAAACAGCATAGAACGCCCCCGCGATGATGGCGATTTTGATGTATGTATGAACAGAAATTGAGCCCCAGCTTAATTCTTGTTCCGATAACGTTTTTGTCCCTACAAAGTTTCTTTCTACATCCTGCATTGAAATTTCATTCCTAACCCAAATTAATAACCGAAAAACGGACTGAGGGGATGTTCAAACCCCAAAGTTCTATCCGAGAAGTTCCGGTCATAGATGAAACCAAAACCGTATGTGGCCCTAAAGGCATTTCGAAGAACGGCCAAGTGCCGTGAAATACCATGTGTACCAACGTTGATAACATCGTTCGGCTTGATGAAGAAATCCGGCTGCGAGCCGTTTGCGATCTTTTCAAGATCAACCATAACGATTTCTTCTCTCTTTTCTCCAATCCTGCGGATAACTTCACATTTTTTCGGCCATGCAAGCGGTCCTAACCCGCCGGCTGCCGCTATCGCCATTTTCAAAGTCATCGGCCTGCCTGTAAGATTTACTACACCCTGGTTGTTTACGTTTCCAAGAATGTAATATTCGCCGACTACATCAAGTTGAACTGTTATTGTATCGCCGGGCCTGATGATAATATTATATCTCGGGTCGCCGCCGAAAAGCTTATCTTTCGGAATTTTAATAACGCGGTTCTGAAAAGTCAAACCAGCCATCTCTTCGCCCATAGCGTAACGTTCAGGCAATGCCTGCTCACCGCTCGGAGGCAATGTTGGCTCTTTTTCTTTCGGCTGCTGAACCTGCTGCTGTGGTGCCAAAGGCCTTGCCGGTGCAGGCTCCGGTCCTTTGTTTACAGGAACCCACCTGCCGTCTTTGAATATCCATTCAATATCACTTTCGCCGCCCTGTGCCGCTTCAGGCATTTCATCTGTAACAGGAAGCTTGGTAATAAATTCGTTTTGAGGAATTTCTTCCGGTGCCGCCAGTTTTTCAAGTTCTTCCTCTGTTGCCATCTCCGCGTGCGATACGACAAGTTGAGTTGTCATTACCGACGGCTCTATAACCTCCAGCATCTGCTGGTCATTAGCTTCCTGAATAAACGATTCGTTTGTTTCAGACTGAACTGTGCCCTGGTCTGATGCCGGTATGTTGCCCAGTTGTTCAGGAGTTGTCATTTTACGCATAACATATACGTAACTTACGTTAAACTGCCTTACAGACCCTGCCTGCGAAAGCGCGTCAAGCAAACGAAAATCGTTTCGCGGAATCAAATACCTGCTTGGCGTCATAACACCATCGCCCAAAATCGAGAAAACTCTGTTTTCCGAACGTTCAAGCGAAACAGTATCGGATGGATTCCTAAGAATACCCGGCGAGAGCGCATTGCGGATTTCGTCCTCCAACTGACTTTCAGTCATGCCGCCCGCCTGTAATTGTCCTATTTCCGGTATTGATATATTTCCGCTTTCGTTAACAATAAAGTTATCTACGTAAGGTTGGCCTTCCTGTAATAATTCAAAAATCGAAATCCTGATTGTATCGCCCGCCCCAAACGCATAATCTCTTTCGAACGGTACAACATCTGCCGGCTTCGGTTCTTCCGCGCCTTCGTATGCTGATTCCGTTTCTTCAGCTACCCCAAGAGAATCAAGAATTAAATTAACAGCCGGGATTGGTCTAAACCGCCCTATTTGTGAAGGGTCAAGATAGTCTTTGCTGCAACCTGTAAAAAGACCGCCAACTACTAAAGCAGTTAATATCAATCGGCTCGCGTTTGTCTTTCTCATTTTCATTCCATAAATTATAGAGAAACTTCTTAGCAGCTACATCGGCCAAAAACTTTTGCCACTTTACGCTTTCTGCTTGTCATTCCCGCGTAAGCGGAAATCCAGTAGTTAGCCCGTCGATTCCTCACAGAGGATTCGGCAGGTTTTTGCTCAAAGAAAAGCTGCTAATTTATAATATCGGTTATTATCGGCTCTAAACTATAAAAAAGAGTTCAAAAATCTTATTAACCTAACCATATTTATTGGCAAGGCTTGCCAACCGAAATTATATACGCGCAAAGTTTCTACTTCTTCTTCCTTGAATGAAATACCAACAAACGTTGGGGCCGAGAAAAATATGCCTAATTATACTTATCCTAAGTATTAAATGTTCGGTAGAATCTGAATCCTTGATGTAAAACCCCTATTTTATCAGGCTTTACGTCCAATGAAAAGAAGATTTCTCCCTTTTTTCCCCTTTTTATAGTCGGAGCGAAGCGCAGACCTCGTCGAGGGCTAATCGCTATCAACTGCCTTTCTGTCATTCCCGCGCAAGCGGGAATCCAGCCTTAATTAGCATCGGCAGAGCCGATTCCTTAACTATTCACTCTTAACTGTCAACTGTCCCAGCAGCCTTTTATCGTATGCGGATTTGTACAGATAAATATCGACTTTTGAGGGATACAATCCTTTTTCAATGCCGTTTTCGAGGATTTTTTCGTAATTATAGCCGGAAAAGAGGTATGTACCGCCGTTTTTCTGGCCGCCGGAGGTGACTAAATCGATTGTTTTGGTTGACTTATTTCTATAAACTTTTGCCTCACCCTCTGTTGCAACTTGTTCATAGATTTTGCCGTCGAAATTGAGGATTTCGTTGGTATCTGCGGCTTGGACTTTGCCCGCTGCCGCAAGGTAGAGTTCCATAATGCCGATAGCGATATCTTTGTCGGTCATAAGTGCGAAAACGTCTTTATCAATTGCCCTGCCGGTGTTTTGGGGAGCACTGTAGATTCCGTTTTCGACCGACCAGACGACATTGCCGAAAGGCTCAGCCGCGCTGATCATAATAGCGCGTGGACTTGAAGCGATTTGGAAGTGCTGCTGGGTTATGTATTTACTGCCGTCATTGCGGATGTATTGCGCGACAGCGGAGAATTGATATTCCGGCCGAACTGTTTTGATTTGTGCAGTTTGAGGAGCTTGAGCAGCTTCCTTTTTCTGCTGATTCTCACAGCCATAAAAAGTAATGATGCCAGTTGTTACAAGTGAATAGATCAGTAAATTTCTCATTCGTTGCCTTATAGTTGAAATCTAAATTCTAAATCCTAAAACCTGAACGCTCTACGCTGTACGCTGTACGCTAACTGTAGCTATACCCTAATTAAAATAGGTAAAGTTGTCAACGATAGAATTTATGCAAAACCCCCTTCCTTTTTAAATTTGCGCAATAGAAAAAGTGCTCAAAAATTATTTTTAAAAAAATTTATCATTGAAAAACACGAGATTCTTCACTTCGCTACGCTCCGCTCAGAATGACAGGTGCAAAAATGCGCAAGGCGGGGCCTATATAGGGGGACACATAATTAATTTTAGTTTAAAAAGACGCAAGTAAATTTTCGCAAGAAAACGAAAGGGACTTATATTTAAAAAATGCTACATACATTATTAAAATGCTACCATTAAATTCAATTTGCTACTCAAATTTAGCGTACAGCGGTTAGCGGACAGCGTATAGTTGCGC
>JBDKUM010000269.1:0-2609 GCA_039679715.1 Phycisphaerales bacterium | reverse complement strand
TGAACGCCGCATCGATAAAAACGGAATGTTGGGACCAATGGAATGGTGGAATTTTGTGGATTGGCCGAAGGAATGGCCCTGGCCGGCCGGAGGAGAAATTGGGGGTGTTCCTGATGGTGCTGAAAACGGAAACAGCTCGATTATCACACTTCATCTGGCCTATACACTCGCACAGTCTGCCGACTTGATGGAATACTTCCATGATAATAACACGGCTCAGAAATATCGCGCCATGGCCATGTCGCTGAAACAGGCCACTCGGCGTTTATGCTGGGACGAAGGTCGTCAGCTTGTTGCCGATACCCCTGAGAAAAAGGCGTTTAGTCAGCATGCCAATATTATGGCTGCCTTGACAGACTTGGTCCCTCCCGATGAACAGGCGAAGTTCATTCAGCGTGTCGCAGAGGATAAAAGCCTGATTCAGTGTACGTTCTATTTTCGATTTTATTTGAACCGGGCAATGAAAAAAGCGGGCTTGGCCGATCAATATATTGCCCAGCTCTATCCCTGGCGCGATATGTTGAAAATGGGACTGACAACATTTGCTGAACAGCAGGAACCAACCCGTTCTGACTGTCATGCATGGAGTGCCAGCCCAATCTATGATTTTCTGGCGACTATCTGTGGCATCGAACCGGCTAGTCCTGGGTTCCAATCCGTTCGTATTGCCCCGGCTCTGGGACTGCTGACATGGGCCAAAGGAACCATGCCGCATCCACTGGGGCAAATTCAAGTACACTTCCAGCGGAAAGATACCGCGGGGATCGAAGCGGAAATTACTCTTCCCGAAAGTCTGACCGGTACATTCATCTGGAACAGCCAATCTATTGCTCTACATGCAGGCTACCAGAAAGTCCAAGTATTTCCGGTTGTTGTGGAAAACAATTTATCCGATGAAAAAATACCCTATACAAGGTGAATAATTCTCAGGAGAAGACGTATATGATTGTTGATAGTTTAGAACGAGCAGATTCTTATTATTCAAAACATCCGGTTTTTAAAGAAGCTTTTGACTTCTTAAGGCAACCTAAGTTGGCCAACATACCAGTTGGTAGGTATGAAATTAAGGGGAATCAGTTGTTTTGCATGATTTCAAAAAAAAATGGCCGTAGTCACGCTGAAGTAAAATTGGAGGCGCATCAAAAGTATGTTGACATTCAGTATGTCATTAGCGGATTGGAACAAGTGGGTTGGAGGCAAACTTCGACTTGTAATCTTGTGCATACGAAATATGACATCGAAAAAGATATTTGTTATTTTGATGATGAACCCAAGATGTGGACCCAAATACAGCCCGGCTCATTTGTAATATTTTACCCAGAAGATGCCCATGCACCACTGGTTAGTAATAAGGAAATACATAAAGCGGTTATCAAAGTCATGTTAAATCCATAAAATCTAAGTAAAACTAATATTTAATATAAAAGGAGAAAAAAATGAATGAAAAAATAAGAAAAAATGCATCAAGACGTGACTTCATGAAGTCAATCACAGCTACAATTGGTGGAACAATGCTAATGCTCTCCAGCGGAAATAGCAGTGTTGTTGCTGGATGCAAAACCAAGTCGCTTATTCAACAAGGCAACACAATCCTGTTTCAGGGTGATTCAGTCACCGATGCTAACAGATACAGAGAAAATGAGAGCAAGATTAATGACCGAAAAGCGTTTGGTAATGGGTATGCATACTCAATTGCCAGTCAGCTTCTTTCGGACAAACCGGGCGACGAATTGAAATTCTATAACCGAGGTATTAGCGGAAACAAGGTATTTCAGTTGTCAGAAAGATGGGATAAAGACTGTCTTGAAATCAAACCGGATGTTTTAAGTATTTTGATCGGGGTAAATGATATATGGCATGTACTAGAGGGGAGATATGATGGAACCGTGGAGAGATATGAAAAGGATTACAGATTGCTGTTACAAAGGACGGTCAAGGCGCTACCCAATGTTAAGCTGATCATATGTGAGCCTTTTGTACTTCGATGTGGGGCAGTCGATGATAAGTGGTTCCCTGAATTTGACAGTTACCGTGCCGTAGCGAAAAAACTGTCGAATGAATTTGAGGCGGCATTTGTGCCATTTCAATCCATGTTTGATAAGGCCTTGAAAAAAGCCCCACCGGCTTATTGGGCTGAAGATGGACTCCACCCCAGTATGGCTGGAGCCTATATGATGGCACAAGAATGGCTGGAAATTGTGGGGGGGATTCTGTAAAACTACATAACAAACCGACCTAAATGCAAAACAATCAATGATGGATTCTTGCCGTAGTGGTACAGTTGGTCAATATTCGCAAGAGCAGAGAGTTGTGCTGTTCAAAGAAAGTACAACCCGATCGGTCATAAAATCCCCGGTAATCAGGGCATTCTTGTGGTCATACTATTTGGCAAAAGTCATAAGGACATAGGTGTGGCATTGTCGTAAAATGGTAGTTTCTTTACGAACAATGGTGTTTATCCAAATCTAATTGTTTGTTAAACTTAAATCAATCGGAATGTCTTTTGGATTAAACCAAGCAAGAGATGGAATATGTTGAAAGAGCATATTGAAGCCGTGTAAGTTTTGGCAAACAACATTGATATATTGCAGTTATTATGGAAAGCGGAA
>JBDKUM010000268.1:0-6438 GCA_039679715.1 Phycisphaerales bacterium | reverse complement strand
TTATTCTACCGGAGCAAGAACATTGCATCTCTATATAGATGGTGCAGAAGAACCCCCTTCTCCTCTTGTCTGTCCTTCAGGTAATCTGACCTTAAACAACGCTCCAATTGAAATCGGGGGCAGTTATGGTCAGCCTACAAGGGACGGTGAAATCTATGTTGATGATGTCAGATTGTACAATCGAGCTGTCAGCCCTGCAGAAATAGATGAAGTAAGGGCTCAGCCGATTGCTGCTGATTTAACTGGGGACTCCAAAATTGACATTGATGATTTCCGTGTATTGGCCGCTAACTGGATGGAGACAGATTATACAATCCAAAGCGATACCGGCAAGATGGTAGCGCATTGGGATTTTGAAGGGCCTGCAGGAAGTACGAATATTGCAGATTCTATAACAGGAACGCCCGCAACAATAGTTGGGACGGCTTCTCTTGACGGCAGCGGAGCAATTGAACTGCCGGGCGGCAGAGACGGAGCTTATGTAGACCTTGGAGCGAATATCGGTAATGTCATTGCAGGTTTAGATGAATACACGGTTCTAATAGATTGCGACTGGGACGGCAATTCTGTAGGCAGCTGGCAAAGACTTGCTTCATTCGGGCAGGAGGGCACTGCTGAATTCGCTATGTTCACATACGTTTCAATCAATGAAAAATATATGAGATGGAATTACAGGCATGACGGTCACGATGAGACAACAAACGCATCCAGTGCAATGCCAGATATGAAAGGCAGGCATCAGATAGGGATCACATTTACCAGAGATTATGATAATTACGGCTGCACACAATTTTATATCGACGGGAAACAAAAAGCATTTCATACACAGACAGTCGCTGCCGGTTCTATCGGAGCAACAACAAGAAATTATCTCGGCAAAGGCCCTTACACGTATGTTCCGGGAGATACTACTACCGATCCAAATATAGATGTTCGATTTGGAGGGAAAATATATGATGTAAGAATCTATGAACGCAGATTGGCCGCACAGGATGTAAACGATGTTTATAACGGCTGGTCGACAACCCTTTATTTCCCGCTTGAAGCCCCTGCGAACTGGTCGGATAACGAACCTGTAAATAGTAAAATAGTAGATTTCTAAGATTTAGCGGCAATATTAAATAAATGGCTCCAGGAAATGCCATTGCTTAAAGAATAAAAATTGTTTTCAAAAATATAATAGAAGAAAGTTAATGGAGGTAAGAAAATGAAGAAGTTAGTTGGTTTGATTTTGATGTTGGGATTAGTGTGTACTGCTAATGCGACGACCTTTGAATTACTTGCTCACTGGGATTTTGCAGGTGCAGCGGGTACAACAACGGTTTATGATCTTGTCGGTGCGCGTGCTGCGACAATAACAGGCGGCGCATCATTAGACGGCAGCGGCGGGGTAAATTTGGCTGGTGGCGCAAGTGGTCAGTATATCGATCTTGGAGCAAGCTTTGGAAATTTGATAGGCCAAATTGAAAGCTACAGGATTGAAATTACTTTTGATTGGGATGGCCCAGCAACCGGCGGCGCTCAAAAATGGTGGTCGTTTACAGCAGGAACCACAGAAACAACCCAATTCGCAATGTTAACAGCCGTAAGTTCAAATAATGCCTATACTCGTTATCAGTATAGACGTGATGGCAGCGATACCCAGGCAAACAGAGATTATTCTGCAACTGGTGACATTGTAGATGAAATGATGACGATTGCTATTGAATATGATAAAGCGCTTGGAACTTCCGGATTTGGTGCAATTAGAACGTTGAAGAATGGCGTTCTGGAAGCATATGCTTCACAAACGCGTGATTGCTCGCTTTCGCTTCTTGGCAATACTACAAGAAATTACATCGGCAACTCACCTTATTATGCCGGCAATCCAACCGGTGTAAAGTTATTTGATGGCGTTGTATATGATTTTAAAGTTTACGGCGTGATTCCTGAACCTGCAACGATGACATTAGTTGGTCTAGGATTTATGGCGTTTATCAGGAGACGCAAATAGTTTGAATTTTTTATGAATTTTTTACAGGGGGCAGGAAAGCCCTGCCTCCTGTTTTTTTAAGAAGAGTTTGCTATGTCATTTAACAAGAAAATTTTAATACTGGTTTGTATTCTGACAACATTATCGGCAAAGGCCACGATGGTCGCACATTGGGATTTTAATGGCGCAAGCGGAACAACGGTCGTCGATAGTGTTGGCGGTTATAACGCAACAATAAATGGCGGAGCTTATCTTAATAATTCCGGTAAACTAACGCTTGACGGCGTTGACGATTATGTATCAATGCCTGTAGGTGCGGTTGTATCGGGTTTGAACAGTTTTTCAATTACCGCGAAAATTAATTTCAGCGGGCAAGGCAGCAGCTGGCAGAGAATTTTCTCATTCGGCAACAGCACAGAAGAGTTCATGAATCTTGCATTCACAAATACAGCGGATAATGAAATTCTTTTAAAATGCAGGCATGATGAGCATGATGAAATAACTTACGCGACGAGCGATTTCAGTTTGGCAGGCGAACATTACCTGGCAATCACGCTGGACAGCACTAATAAAATAGCAAGGATTTATATTGACGGCCAAATAATCGGACAAAACAAATATGCTGAATTTAAACCTTCTTTCCTTGGTTCAACAGCAAATAACTGGCTGGGCAAATCCGAATATTCGACCGGCGCATATTTCAAAGGTTCTTTTGACGATTTATGTATTTATGATAATGTATTAACTCCGGCACAAGTAAGTCAAACAGCAGGTTATAACGGAGCAATCGAACCTAATCCTTCTCATAAGCAAATGGGAATTGATTTAAACGTAACGCTTGGGTGGGGCGCTACGAGCGGTTCAAGTTTCGATGTTTACTTCGGGAACAGTTTGAGCAGTGTAACAAACGCGAATAATACAATGCCTGTCGGCGATTTATACAAGGGCAGAATCAATCAAACTACTTTCGCGGTTTCGGATTTGAATCCGAAAACAACATATTACTGGAGAGTTGACGAAATCAATGCTCAAGGTAATCCTGTTAAAGGCAAGGTATGGCGATTTACAACCATACCGGCAGGAGTACCCATTAAAGTAATGTGCTATAACATTCGTTATGATAATTTAGCGGGTGTGCCGAGTCTCACAGACGCTAATGCGTGGATTTATGCTTTCGGCACTGACCGCAAAGAACGTGTTCTTAATATGATTACATCTGGAATCGGATTGTTCGATTGTACAACGGCAGACATTATCGGATTGCAGGAAGTTACATCGAATCAGAAAAACGATGTACAAAATGTTCTTACGGATTTCGGATTTTATGGCGTTATAGGCGATGCAGAGATAGAGTATTGCCCGATATTTTACCGCAGCAGCAGATTTACTTTGCAGAACAGCGGTACGTTCTGGTTGAGTGAAACGCCTGATACGCCAGGTTCGATTTATCCGGGCGCAGGTTACGCAAGAATCGCATCGTGGGTAATCTTAAGAGATGCGCAAACACAGCAATCATATTTTGTGATGAATACGCATTGGGATCATATAAGCAAAGAAGCGAACTATTACACGGCGGGTTTGATACGAACCAGAGTTGCACAATATGCCAACGGTTTGCCTGTAATAATAATGGGTGATTTGAATACGCAGGAAACTGAAAATGCTTTTTTGCGTCTTATGGGCGATGAAGATCCGGCGGGCATGCAATTAAGCGACACTTACCGCAGCCTATATCCGGCAATCAAAGATGATGAAGTAACATGTCACGGCTGGAAGGGCGGCTCTTATGGCCATAGAATTGATTTCATTGTACATGATGACGCGTTCTATACAGGCAAAGCGGATATCGAACATGGCAAAGGGCTTGACAGCAGGTATCCATCGGATCATTATCCTGTCAACGCGATTTTATATTATCGCCAGTATCTTGATGGGGATATTAACAAAGATGGTGTGGTAAATTTTAAAGATTTTTTTTTCTTTTCCACTGATTGGTTAGACAGCGGTTATTATTTGCCGTCAGACCAGGTGGGGCTTGTAGGGCATTGGGATTTTGAAGGGCCGGCAGGTACTACGATCGTTGCAGACAGAGCTGGAAATAACAACGCAACAATAATTGGTTCATCATTGAACGGCAGCGGAGGCGTGGATTTGGCGGGCGGTTCGAATGTACAATATGTTGACCTTGGTTCGGGTTTGGGTTCTGTTATAGCAGGATTAATGGACAGCACAGTTATTATCGATTTCGCGTGGGACGGCTACTCGGCTGGGACATATCAAAAGCCATGGACTTTCAGTCAGGCTGGGACGACACAATTTGCATTTATAACATTTGTTAATACGAATGATTCATATATCAGATATCAGCACCGCTATTCGGCTCATGATGAAACCGCAGACGCAGAAACGCCTTTACTTACCGGCAGGCATCAGATTGCTATCGCTAACAACTCAGCATACGGAGAAAAAGGGTCTGTGCAGATTTATGTCGATGGTTTGCAGGAAGCATTCCATACACAGGAATTCAGGGCGGATTTATCCCTGCTTGGAGCGACAACACGTAATTACCTTGGCAAATCACCTTATGATGCGGGAAAATATTTTGACGGTACGATATACGATTTCAGAATTTATAACAGATATTTATCGGCAGATGAAATAGCGGATATTTACAACGGTACATCGGAGCAGATATATGTTCCGCTTGATTCATCAAGCAATTTTTACGATGATGATATAATTAATTTCCTCGATTTTGCAGTTTTTGCGGATTCGTGGCTTGAATCCATGTAATTTTATGTATTTGGAGATATAAAGAAAATGTTACGAGTTGGTATTGTTGGTATTGGAATGATGGGCAGAATGCATTTGAAATGTTACAGGCAGTTGCCCGACGTCAAAGTAGTTGCGCTGTGTGATATTGATAAAACGCGTCTTAACGGACAATCTACTATAACAGGTAATCTAAGAGGCGCGGAAATCCCGCTGGATTTGACAGGCGCGGAAATATATTACGATTTTGAAGAAATGCTTTCGAAGGCAAAGCTCGATGCGGTTTCCATTACAGTTCCTACGCATATTCATAAAGATTATACGGTAATGGCGTTGAATAAAGGCGTTCATGTATTATGCGAAAAACCGATGGCACTGGATGAAAAAAGCTGCGATGACATGATAAACGCCTGCGAAAAAACGGGTATGGTATTGCAGATCGGACATTGCTTGCGGTTTTGGCCTGAATATATTAAACTAGCGGAAATGGCTAAATCCGGCGAGTACGGCCAATTGCTCGTCGCTTCATTTAAAAGGCTAAGCGCGTATCCGAGATGGAGCTGGAATAACTGGCTGATGAAAGAGCATTGCAGCGGGGGAGCATTGCTTGATTTGCATATTCATGATTCAGATTTTATCCAGTATCTTTTTGGAATGCCTAAAACAGTTAATTGTAAAGGCATTAAAGGGCCGAGCGGCGGGTTCGATCATGTTTTGACGGATTTCAACTACGGCGACAAGAAAATAATTAGCGCCGAAGCAAGCTGGATGATGCCGAAAAGTTTTGGATTTGAAATGAATTTTACAGTTATGTTTGAAAAAGCGACAGTGGTTTTCGGCAGCAGGCTATCGCCAACTCTGCAGGTATTTCCGGCAGACGGCGAAGTATTTTCTCCGGGCATTTCAGATATAAGCGGACATTTGGGAGAAATTAAAAACTTCCTGGATAAAATCAAAGGCGTTGACGTGCCTGCAATAATCACGCCCAGACAATCGTTGAATTCAGTGCGAATAGTATTGGCAGAAAAAGAATCTGCCAAAACCAGCAGGGAGGTTGTTGTATTATGATTAACTGTTTCGATTGGCCTGTAGGCGTATGCACATGGTCTTTAAAGAATAATGTATCTGAAATAAACCTGATAAAAGAAAAAACGGGAATAAGCTGCGTTCATCTTGCGTTAAAACCTTTGATGGAAAACAGCGATGACGAATTCAAAAAAATGGTCGATAGCGGCCAATGGAAAATAACATCTACGATGGTTGGTTTTCCGCAGGAAGATTATTCCACACTTGAAACGATAAAAAAAACCGGCGGCATAATACCGAAAGAAAATTGGGAAGATAATAAAAAGCGAGTTTTTGACGCTATTGACTGGACGAAGAAACTTAATGTTGAATATTTAAGCTTCCATTTTGGTTTTCTTGATTTTTCAGACCGCTCATATATGGCGGAATTTGAAGATAAGGTAAGATTGTTGGCGGATAAGGCTGCTGAAAACAATGTAACAATTCTGATGGAAACAGGCCAGGAGACAGCTTCTGAACTTCGCAGATTTATGACTGAAATGAATCATAAGTCTTTAGGTGTAAATTTTGATCCGGCGAATATGATTCTTTACGGCAAAGGCAATCCTCTTGAAGCTATAGAAACTCTGCTGCCGTGGGTCAGGCATGTACATATTAAAGACGCAATC
>JBDKUM010000267.1:0-1812 GCA_039679715.1 Phycisphaerales bacterium | reverse complement strand
GAATGTCATGCCGGTTTGATTGATTTTGCGGCGCCCATTATGCTGGAAGTTAGACTGATCGGAACAATTTTAGGCGGACAAGTATTAATTGATTCCCCTCAAGAAGAAAAATATCGCCGGATAGCGAAAGAAATCGGTGTAAATGCCGACGAGTATGTGGGAGCTGTAAATGAAGTCAGCAAACTGTCGAAGGAACGAATCGAAGCCGCAGCAAATGTGCTATTTATTGTAGCCAATAGTATGTCAAAGTCTGCTTATCAGCATCTAAAATTGAAAGGGGTAACTGAAACTCTCAATGAAAGCTTGTTGCAAATATCTGCTACAATGGAAGAACTGGCAGCTTCAGCCGGTACTGTAAATAATAACCAGGCGAGCTTAAATGAAGAGATCAAAAACGTCAATACAGTCACCGGAAAAATTGACGAGGTCATGGAATTCATTAAAGAAATTGCCGACGAAACACGATTACTGGGATTGAATGCCGCAATCGAAGCTGCCAGAGCGGGTGAGGCCGGACTAGGATTTGGCGTCGTTGCCGAAGAGATACGGAAGCTGTCCGCCGATTCTAAACAGACCGTTGGTAAAATCAAAGAATTTACCAATGTGATAAAATCTTCTGTCGACAATACTGTACATATGGGCAATGAAACATTGTCAACAGTAGAGCAGCAGGCAGCGGCAATTGAAGAAGTAACTGCAAGCGTTCAGGACATTACCCAACTAACTTCCCAGTTAAACGACTTAGCTCATGAAAAATAATAGGTAACGGTCTGCTTAAGGGAGATGAACAATTGTGGCCACAATTCGGTTAGTTGTCTTTGAATTAAACGGTGAAGAGTATGCCGTTGATGCCTTATCCGTTAATGGCATTTTACGATTAAAAAAATTTGAAATAAAAAAAGTTCCCGGATTACCCCAGGTCATTGAAGGCATGATTAGTTTACGTGGTAAAGTCAATTATATTTTTAATTTAAAATCTAAGTTTGGTTTTCCTGAAATACAGTCGACGGAAGAAAGCAAAATTATTATGCTCAATGTGCAAAATTCCATTGCCGGATGTATTGTCGACGAAGTAACCGATATTGTTAAAATTGAAGACACGGATTTACAAATACCGCCGAACTTTATTGCTCAGTATAATGCCAACTATATTCGGGGTATTGTGAAAGTCGGTGAACGCTTAATTGTTGTTTTGTATGCGGATAAACTATTATCTACCGAAGAATATGACGCAGTCTGCAGCTCAACGCATTAAATTTTTTAGAAGAAATTACCACTATTTGTCGTTATTAGCAACAAATAGTGGCTCCTTTTTCATTTGTTGATATATTCCTTATTTTCCTTTTATAATAACTGATAGAATAAACCGTGTTCTGTGCAGTACCAAATCAGCATTCCGTGTCCTCTTTTGGGGATACGCACAGCCAAATTCCACTCGGGATACTGCTTGATTAAATGAATACAATCGCCTGTGGCAAAAGCCATAAAAGAAATATAATGCGTCTTTGTCATGGGGTGATTACTCGTAATGTACCAATCGTCTTCTATGACTTGAACAGACAGTTTTTCACTTTCTTCCGCTTTTTTTAGTGCCTGAGCAGTCAGTTTTTTACCGCAGCACGAAATTTCTGCTTTGCCGGTGCAAAGTGAGATGTTATTGCATATTGAACAGATATAATATTTTGTGTTTTTCATATTGCCTCCTACAAAATCATTCGGGGTCATATCGCCGACTAGTAATTTTTGTGTATCAACTCTGAGAAGGTCTGAAAGTTCTGGAATAAGCGAAATATCCGGGCATCCCAAACCACG
>JBDKUM010000266.1:0-11164 GCA_039679715.1 Phycisphaerales bacterium | reverse complement strand
AACTTACAAAAGATGAAATTGAAAAAAGCCCTGTAATAGATGCGGACAAACCTGTTTCAAGGCAACAGGAAACAGAACTGCATAAGTATTACAACTGGGCTGCATATTGGAGCGGACCATTCGGCCTTGTCGCGACACCAGTTGGGCCGGTATCGATTGATGCTGAAAAAAAGGCATCTGTCCAAGTTCAAGAAAAGGCACAAAACCATCTCCGAAGTACAAAGGAGGTCATCGGGTATAATTTGCACGCTTCCGACGGAAAAATCGGCCTTGTTGATGATTTTATTATTCATGAAGAAAATTGGTTAATAAGATATATGATTGTCGATACTACTCGTTGGTTCATGGGCAAGAAGGTGATTATTCCGCCTGATTGGATTAGCGAAATTGATTGGCAAAATGCCGAGGTCTATGTTGATGTGTCAAAAGAGACGGTTCGCAAAAGTCCGCAGTTTAATCCTTCTGCGCCGGTAAACAGGGAATACGAGATTAGACTTTATGATTATTACGGCAGACCTAAATATTGGTCTGGCTAGCAATTAAAATGCCGATACACAACAGCGATATAGCGGAGATATTCAACCAGGTGGCGGATTTGCTTGAAATACTCGGTGAGAATCCATTCAGAATCAGAGCATATCGAAATGGAGCCAGAACCGTTGAAAGCATCACGCGCAATGTTTCAGATATGGTTGCCAATAACGAAGACCTCACAGAATTTCCCGGCATCGGAAAAGATATGGCCGGTAAGATTAAAGAAATTGTCGAAACCGGTACTTTTGAGATGCTTGAGGAATTGAAAACGCATCTGCCGCCTGAACTGATCAAATTAATGAACATCTCAGGGCTTGGGCCTAAAAAAGTCGCAAAGCTCTATAAAGAATTAAATATTACAAATATTGGGCAGCTTAAGGATGCGATAAATACGGGCAAAATTAAGGAAATCGAAGGTTTTGGCGATAAAACCATTAATAATATTGTTGAGGAAATTAGCAGGCTCGAACAAAAAGAATCGCAAAGAATAATGCTTTCGACTGCCAAACAATATGCGGATTCGATTATCGAATACTTGAAAAAAGCAGAGGGAATAAAAAACGTATGTGTGGCGGGCAGTGTTCGCAGGCAGCGGGAAACTATCATGGATATTGATATTCTCGTAACATGCGACAATGCGAAAACAGTAATGGAGCATTTTGTACGGTACGACGAAGTTGTAAAAATTTTATCGAAAGGGCCGACTAAAAGTACTGTTTTACTGCGTTCTAATTTACAGGTTGATGTTCGCGCGGTACCGCAGGAAAGCTTTGGGGCCGCTTTGCAATATTTTACAGGTTCAAAGGAACACAGCATCGCACTTAGAAAAATAGCGATGAAGAAAAAGTATAAAGTTAATGAATATGGAGTGTTCAGAGGAGAAAAGCAAATCGCGGGGAAAACGGAAGAGGAAGTTTATGAAAAGCTTGGATTGCCGTTTATAGAGCCGGAGTTGAGAGAGAACAGGGGAGAAATAGAAGCGGCATTGGAAGGTAAATTGCCTAAACTTATTACTTATAAAGACATAAAAGGCGATTTGCATATGCATACTAATTATACGGACGGACATGCTTCGATTTCAAAGATGGCGCAGGCAGCAAAGCAAATGGGTTATAAATATATAGCGATTACAGATCATTCGCAGCATGTAACTGTAGCGGGGGGGATGAAGCCGGAGATTGTACGAAAACAAATCAAAGAAATAGAAGGGATTGATATTAAAGGTCTTAGCATATTAAAAGGAGCCGAAATCGATATTCTGGAAGACGGCACATTGGATTTGCCGGATGAGATTCTAAAAGAATTGGATGTGCGGGTATGTTCGGTTCATTATAAATTCAATCTCTCAAAAGATAAGCAAACTGAAAGAATTATCAGGGCAATGGATAATCCGTATTTTAATATTCTAGCACATCCGACCGGCAGGCTCATAAATAAACGCCAGCCGTATGATATTGATATTGAAAAGATAATGAAAGCGGCCAAAGAGAGAAACTGCGTACTTGAATTGAATTCATTTCCGGACAGGCTGGATTTGAACGATATTTATTGTAAAATGGCAAAAGAAATCGGAGTTAAAATCGTTATTTCAACCGATTCGCATCGGCCGGGGGATATGGAGTTCATACATTTCGGTATAGCCCAGGCGCGGCGCGGCTGGCTTGAACCTGCTGATGTTATAAATACGCTGCCGTTAATTTCATTGAAAAAGATTTTTAAAAAATAATCTGTATCATTTTTGCGCAAGAGAAAAAGCCTGCGGAAATTATTTTTTCATGGAAACAAATAACACCAAACAGGAATATTATCAAATTCTTTTTAAAACTGCGCAAGATGGTGCTATATAGGGGGGAACATATTAATTTAAGGTTTAAAAGAGCGCAAGAAAATTTGCGCAAGGAAAAATCCCCATGTAATATTTTTAAAATGCTACATAGTATTTAAAAATGCTACCACTATTTTAAAATTGCTATTCAACCGTAGGGTATGGCGTATAGCGGACAGCGTATACTTGCGCGAATTTATCAACAGGTGTGAAAAAGTGGTGATTTGGTATGGTTTTAGCGAGAAAAAGTGAAAAATTAGTGCTATTTGAAGCAAAAAACAGATAAGTTCGAAAAGAGAACCTGCATGTATTTTAAATCTAGAGCTTTTTTAAATCTTTAGGGTATCTCTAATAATTAGTTTTTAGATCGTACGAAGGATTTGAGCAAAGCGGAAAACTGCTTTTTTAAAAGATTTCTCCACTTCGCTGCGCTTCGGTCGAAATGACAATTGAACGTTTTTTCAATTTTTAGAGGTTACCTTTAATCGTTTTTCCGCTTTCTACGGATTGTCCCAATTCCTGTAAATCATCGGGCAGGGAATCGACGTATTTATCCTTCAACTTTATTACAAGCCAATTTTCTTTTTCATCTTCGCCGGTCTTTAATCGTATAAGCGCATAGCCACCTTTTGTTTTGTTTCCATTGAAAAAAACCTCCAGCTTGCCTTTCTTTATCGCATCCTTCATTGAGACAGGCAGTCCTTTGGAGTTGAGTGTGATATTTTTATATGTACCTTTGTCCCAGATAATCACCTGTCCTGCGCCATATTGACCTTCGGGAATAACGCCTTCAAAGTCCTTATGCTCAAAGGGGTGATCTTCAGTGCGGACAGCGAGCCTTCGTTCTTTCGGATTAGTAGATAAGCCTTTGGGTACCGCCCAGGATTTCAAAACACCTTCTGATTGCAGACGCAAATCGTAGTGCAGACGAGTCGCGGCATGTTTGTGAATTACAAAAATTGACTCTGCATGCACCTTCTTTCTGCCGGCTGGTTCGGCAGTTTTCGTGAAATCTCTTTTCTGGCGATATTTTTTCAGGCTTTTCTCACGCTGTGTTTTGGTTATCTTTTCAGGTTTGGAACGTAAACTGATTTCTGATGATAGAGATTGTCTAAGAGTCAAGACATCGTTAAAAATATCTCCGTCTTTTTGAACTTTTTTAATCGCATGCTCGGCGGTATAAATTAATTTATCAGGAGAATTATTTTTTAACGCATTTTCTATATCCTGCCACGAAACGGGCATCGAAACCGTCGGTTGAGAACGCGCTCTTAGAGTATAAACTGTAGCGGTAGTTTTATGCCTGCTGTTTTGACTCCAATCAACGAATACTTTTCCTTTACGCAAATCCTTATTCATTTTGCTTACAACGAGGTCTGGAAAATGTTTTTCCATTATCTGCGCGACTGTTTTTGCGAAGCTGCCAGTCTGTTCAAAAGTAACAACGGTATTCAGAGGCAAATAAAAATGCAGGCCTTTCCCGCCCGAAGTTTTTGGAAAAGTCTTTAATCCAAGTCCCGCGAGCATATCGCGCATTACAATAGCGACTTTAAGGCAATCCAAAAGACCGGCCGGCTCGCCGGGGTCCAAATCGAAAACGAGCATAGTAGGGCGTTCGAGATTTCTTGTCGTAGATAATAATGTGTGAATTTCTATTGATGCAAGATTTTCTATCCAGATAAGCGAGGGCAAATCGTTTACAAGGCAGAAATTCTCTTTGAAATAATCGTCAGGTTTGGATGTTTTGATCCAATCGGGTTTGTGCAGCGGGCAATTCTTCTGGTAAAAATGTTCAGCATCGACTCCCTGCGGATAACGTTTTAATGTAACGGGTCTTTCGTGCAGATGAGGAAGGATATAATTAGCCATTTTGTAATAGTAATCAATAACTCCTGCTTTTGTGAAACCTGTTTGCGGATACAGAACTTTGCTTAGGTTGGTGAGTGTAAGCTTTTTTCCTTCAATCGTAATGGTCTTACTTTCTTGCTGCATATTTATTTATTCAAACTGATCGATTCTGCGTTTGAGATTGCCCCCACAGGGGTTTCCGTCGAAGACTCCAACACCATAAAAATGTAATGTGTTATCATTTGAAAACAATTAATTATATTGATAAAGGGTATCTCTAAAAATTGACTTTGTTATATTATTTATCATTAGGGCAAAGCGGAAAACTGTTTTTTTAAATGATTTCTCCCCCTCTGAATTTGTTTTTTCGTGGCAAACAAATTCCTGAAGAATCGGGGGTTTCCGCTTCGCTCCAACCACTGCGCTGCGCTCCGGTCGAAATGACATTTTCGCATTATCCAATTTTTAGATGTTCCCTAAAGTTTTTAAAATCGGTCAGTTTGAGTTATTTAGATTTTGCTTTGGCGAGACTTTCTTCAAGGGCTGCTACCAAATCTCCACCTTCAGTTTCAACAGTTTCTTCTTCGGCGGGCTGTTCAACTGCGATAGTTCCTTCTTTTTTTGCTTTGTTTTCCAGAAAATCTATAATTTTTTCAAAATATTTATCCTCATATTTTTCAGGATTGTAGTCTTTCTCGAGTTTAGTTATCGCTTCGGTTATAGCTTTCACTTTTTTGGTTTCTGCCTTAAGCTCTTTAGGAATTAACTCTTTAGGGTCTCGGATTTCCTCGGGAAAATGAAGCACCATGAGTCCAAGAACATGTGTATGAGGTTTCACGGCAACGAGATATTCTCTGTTACGCAGGACGAATTTTGCCAGACCGGCTTTTTTCGTTTCTTTCAGAACATCAAGCAGGAGCCTGTATGCTTTAGCACCGCCTTTTCGCGGAAGAATGTAGTAGTTTTTATCGAAATATAAGGGATTAATTTTTTCAATGTCTATAAAAGTATTTATTTCGATGGTCTGGCTGCGCTTGGGCTCGAGAGCTTTATACTCTTCTTCTTTAATTATTACATATTTATTATCGTCAACAGGGTATCCATTAACGATATGTTCAGGATGCACAAACTTTTTATCATGAGGGCAGAACATACGGGTTTGGATTGGTGAATTGTCTTCTTTGTGCATCAAATGATATGAAACTTTGCCGCTTGTTACGGCCGAGACAATATCAACGGGTATTGAAACCATAACGAAACTTATCGTACCTGACCATATTGTTGAAGGCATATTCTATTCCCGTAAAATAATTTCATCAGGCGATTTATCCATTCTCAAACCTTTATACGAAGCCTGCTGAAGAATCCCTTTTTCAGGCCATCTTCTATATTCTACCTGCGCGATGTATTTAGGTTTTACAAATTTTACATCTTTTTCCATCTTTTCATCAAAAGGATTTTTATCTATAATTTCATCCTCCAATTTACTTAACAGAATTTTATGATCTGCCGCTGCGAAACCTGTACCGACACCACCGACAAAAGATAATTTTTTATTCTTATCGTAAGCTCCTAATTGAATGGAACCAATTCTGCTTTTATCGTTTTTAACGTATTTAAAGCCGCAAATTATAAATTCATCTGTTTTTACAATTTTTACCTTTATCCAGTCGGCGGAACGTCTATAGGGGGTATAAACGCTTTTGAGTTTTTTGCAAACAATGCCTTCAAGGGAGTGTTGTTTGGCGACAGATAAGATTACAGAGCCTTTTCCCTTGAATAAAGGCGGTACTTTGCAGAAGGGATGATCGATATTAAGACTTTCAAGGATGTTTCGTCTTTTTTCATAGGTGCTTGTCATGAGGTTTTTATTATTTAAAAATAAAATATCAAAAATGTAATAATAGATTTTTATTTTCAACAGTGATTTAGAGAATTTTTTTTCGCTTATAAGCATTCTTTGCTGGAGAATTGAAAAACTTGGCCTGCCTTTGTTATCAGGTGCGATAATTTCCCCGTCTACAATCGCGTTTTTTCCGAGCCATTTACCAATATCGGCAAGTTCGGGATAACGAAAAGTAATATCCAGCAAATTCCTGCTTTCTATTTTGATTTTACTGCCATCCCAATACGTAATTGCTCTTATGCCGTCCCATTTAAATTCATAGCCCCAATTTTCATAATCAGCAGGCAATGTGCCTAATTTTGCCAACATCGGTTCGATATGCAAAGGCATTGACATTTTTTACTTTGAGGCAGATATGGCTTTAAAGCTTTTTTCAAGGGCATTTAACAAATCCTTGTCCGATGTCTCCTTTTGTTTTTTCAGGGCGGGTAATTTAACCGTTTTTCCTTTCGCTTTTCTCTCAATCAAATCTTTCAACTTCGCCTGATATTCGTCATGATACTCCTGGGGATTGAATTCGCCTTGCAGCTCAACGATAAGTTTTTTTGCGATTTCCTTCTCTTTCGCTGAAATTTTCACATTCTCGAGTTCGAATGAATCTTCCGGCAAAACCTGATCGGCACTTCGATGTATGATTAATTGCAGTATATCATCAGAAACTTCAAGAATGCCCAGATATGATTTTTTTCGCATCGACCATCTGCAAATACCCGCTAATTTGGTTTTTTTCAGGCTTTCAGTCAAATTAACGAACATTTGATTATCATTATCAGGCCCAAGATAATAGGTTTTTGCAATATAGCGTGAATCAATTTTGCCGGAATCTACAAATTCCGTAATTTCTATTTCAGTCGATTTTTCAGGTTCAAACTTTTCAAGTTCCTCCGGTTCCACCAGAACATATTGGCCTTTATTTATTTCAAATCCGCGAATTGTATCATCGCGATCTATTACAGAATCCTGCGCAACACAAACTAATTTTTGCTCAAGTCTTTGTTTGTCCTGATCATGAAGGAGATGTGAATGAGAACGGATATCGTTTACGGCGGTGTAAAGCTTGACTGGTATTACAGCCTGTCCGAAGGTGATACGTCCTTTCCAAATTGCTCGCATAACGTTTCTTTTAATTTATATGAAAATGATACCGCTCTTTATATTTTATGGTTTGAGATTGCTTCGTTCGTGCCGATGCGGCACTCCTCCCCAAAGGGGGATTGTAATCGCAATGACAATATTTGCGTTTGTATGTCATAGCGAGGCTATCCGCTGACAGCCATGGCAATCTCAATCGCTGAATCGGTCAGTTAGAGTTTGTTATTTTAATCTTTAATAAATCAGTTTTGAGAGGTGTAATAAATCAGAATATTCCTCAAAGGATTTAAGGATTTCGATTATAAGCAAAAATATTAAAGCAAACAAGCAATCTAATTATACGGCTATGCGAGCTATCAAGCTAAAATCGGATATTCTATGAACAATCGTATGCTACATTCAAGCTTGTCGGATGATCCGTTGTGGTATAAAGACGCAATTATATATCAGCTTCATGTAAGGTCATTTTACGACAGCAATGGCGATGGGATTGGAGATTTTCAGGGGCTTTCGCAAAAATTGGATTATTTGGAGGATTTGGGTGTAAACGCGATTTGGCTGCTGCCTTTTTATCCTTCACCTCTTAAAGACGATGGTTATGATATTTCAGATTATACCGATATTCATCCCATATACGGCAGCATGGAAGATTTTACGAGTTTTTTAAAGAAGGCACATAACAGGGGAATTCGGGTAATCACTGAACTTGTTATAAATCATACATCAGATCAGCATCCGTGGTTTCAGTTGGCACGCAGATCGCCTAAAGGAAGCAAATTACGCAATTATTATGTCTGGTCGGATACGCCTGAAAAATATAAGGGTGTTCGTATTATCTTTAAAGATTTTGAGTCGTCGAACTGGACTTACGACACCGCAGGACATAGTTATTTCTGGCATAGGTTTTATTCTCATCAGCCTGATCTTAATTATGAAAGTCCGCAAGTGCTCAAGGAGGTGTTAAGGTTTCTCGATTTATGGATGGAAAAAGGTGTTGATGGTCTTCGGCTCGATGCGATTCCATATCTTTATGAACAGGAGGGCACGAGTTGTGAGAATTTGCCGCAAACACATGTGTTTTTAAAAAAATTAAGAGCGCACATTGAACGAAAATATAAAAATCGCATGCTTCTTGCCGAGGCGAATCAATGGCCTGAACAGGTAGTTGCGTACTTTGGCAACGATGATGAATGTAACATGGCACTTCATTTTCCAATTATGCCGCGATTATTTATGGCTATTAGAATGGAAAATCATTATCCGATAATGGAGATTTTAAATCAAACGCCCGCGATCCCTGAAAAATGTCAATGGGCGATGTTTCTGCGGAACCATGACGAACTGACGCTTGAGATGGTAACAGATAAAGATAGAGATTATATGTACCAGGTTTACGCAAGGGATCGTGCGATGAGAATTAATCTGGGTATTCGCAGGAGACTTGCGCCTTTGCTTGAAAATGACAGGCGGCAAATTGAATTGATGAATTGCTTGCTTTTTTCAATGCCCGGAACGCCGATTGTATATTATGGCGATGAAATCGGGATGGGCGATAATGTTTTTCTTGGCGACAGAAATGGAATTCGCACACCAATGCAGTGGAGTGCCGATCGCAACGCGGGATTTTCAAAGGCTAATCCGCAACGACTGTTTCTGCCTGTTACGCTTGATCCTGTTTATCATTATGAATCGGTAAATGTTGAAAATCAGCAGGGTAATCAAAATTCACTTCTCTGGTGGATGAAACATCTTATTAATCTTCGCAAGAAGTTCAAAGCGTTCAGCAGAGGGAGCATAAAATTTTTGACAGTAAAGAATCCTAAAATCTTAGCTTTCATCAGGCAATATGAAAATGAAAAAATACTTGTCATGGCAAACCTTGCCGATTCGGTGCAGTACGCTGAACTTGATTTGTCTGAATACACCGATATGGTGCCGATGGAATTGTTCGGGCAGACGCAATTGCCGATAATTGCGAAAAATCCATATTTGTTTACCTTCGGAGCTTATGGTTTTTATTGGCTTCAATTAGCTGCAAAGCCGCATGAAATAATACAAATGGAAACTAAGAGGCAAATCGCTTCTTTTCGGCTCGAAGGCGCTTGGGAAGATATAGTGGAGGACAAGAACAGGCATAACTTCGAAAGAATTTTATCTGAATATGTAAAGCATTGTAATTGGTTCGCGGGCAGAGACAGGAAAATCGAGAGAACAGAGATAATTGATTATTTTCGGGTGCCCGATGCCAAATCGCCATTTTATCTTTTATTGTTTGAAATTGAATATACGAATGGATACATGGAAAAGTATTTTCTGCCGATCGGCTTGATTTCCGAAGCGGATGTGGAGAATGTCCAAAAAGAAACAGACCCGGTTATCGCAGCGAAGATTGTTTCATCGAAAATCGATAAAGGATTAATTTATGATGCTTTATATGATGAAAAGTTTTTAAAAGCGTATTTTAATTTTATTTCCAGAAGACGCGATCAAAGAGGCAGAAGAGAAAAACTTATAATTAAAAAGATAAATAAATTAAAAATCGGCGATAAACCAAAAATTTTTGTTAAAGACATAAAATGCCAGACGTTATTTATTGATTTTGATGATAAATATCAGCTAAAAATCTACCGCAGGCTCGAATCGGGTACCACGCCGGAAATTGAAGTATCATCTTATCTCACGAATAAAAAATTCGCACACATTATGCCATTATGTGCCAGTCTGGAATATTCGGTTTATAATGAAGAGAACACGGCTATAAGCATAATATATGATTATGTGGAAAATCAGGGCAGCAGTTGGAAATATACTATTAATTACCTCTTGAAAAATTATGAAGAGGCGGCAAAACAATCTCTGCATCTTAAAAACATTCCGCCGGTCAGCGGCAGTTTTTATGATTTGCTGCATGCCCAGCCGCCGGATTTTGTTCAGGAATTCTTTCAGATTTACTTAGACCAGATAAATTTACTTGCACATCGTACGGCTCAAATGCATACGGCATTAAGTTCTGACCCTGAAGACCCTGTGTTTAAACCCGAAACATTCACAGATTTCAGAAAGTTTTCAAAATATCATTCTATTTACAGCCTGGTAAGAGAAACAATGCGTCAGCTTGATAATTGCATGTCTCAATTTCCTGAAAAAATGCAGATGAAAGCGAAACTTATCATGAACTCTGAAAAAGAAATCCTGAGCCTGTTTAAATCTATCAGGGATAGAAATATAAGCGGTATGCGAATCAGGGTGCATGGCGATTACAATCTCAGAAATGTTTTATATGCCGGTAAAGATTTTATAATCACGAATTTCGAGGGGCGAAGCAGTCAATCATTAAGTGAAAGAAAAAACAAGACATCGCCATTGTTCGATGTGGCATGTATGCTGCGTTCATTACATTACGCTTCCTATGTTTCGGTATTTAATATTCCGCAGGGGGGCTTTCCGCTTGCGCCTGTCGATATAGAACCAATACAGAATTTATGGTACACGTGGGTATCAGCGACGTTCGTGTCGAATTATTTAAAGTATATAAAAGATTCGCCTTTAATTCCGAAAAATGAAGAAGAAATAAAGCTGCTGCTTGATGGCTACCTGCTTGAAAGAACGTTTTCTGAACTGCTGTTTGAAATAAATCATCAGTCGGATTGGATAAGAGTGCCATTTGAAGAAATCATGAAAATAATCAGCAGGGCAACTAAAAATGTCTGATTTTAATAATATTGAAGGACAAAAAAGAGTTGTGATTGAAAATGTTCGGCCGCAAATTGATAATGGTTTGTTTGCGGTAAAGCGGGTTATCGACGAGAAAGTTATAGTTAAGGCTGATATATTTGCTGACGGCCACGACCATATAGATGCGGAGCTTTTATACAGGCATCAATCGTCGGGAAACTGGCAGCGGGCAAAAATGGAATTTGTTGTCAATGATGAATGGACAGGCACATTTAGGGTTGAAA
>JBDKUM010000265.1:0-3792 GCA_039679715.1 Phycisphaerales bacterium | reverse complement strand
GAAATAGGCAAAGGAACTAACCCCAATAGCGTGTCTGGCAAACTTGACGGCAATGCCATGAATGAAGATATGATTGAAATTGCCAAGATGGTCCATCCTGATTTTTTGTTTAATGTTACACAAACTGCTGAGGGAAAGTTTGCCCGTTTTGTCGCCGGTGACTGGTTACAGGCTTGGCTTGAAGGATGCAGAACTATTGAGAAAATTTTTGGCGTTCCTATCAGAGAAAAAGCAGACTTGGTTATTGCCTCCGCCGGCGGCTATCCTAAGGATATTAACTTGTATCAGGCCGATAAAACAATGGATAATGCGGCGATGGCCTGCAAGGACGACGGCGTAATTATTCTCATAATGGAGCTGCCCGACATTAACGAGCCGCCTGATTTCAGCGGTTGGTTTAATTATGAATCGCTGTATGACAGGGAAATGGCATTGCGTAAAGAGTTTACAGTACCGGGGTGGGCCGCTTTGAAAGTAGGCGAGCTGGCACAGAAAGTTCCAAATATTATGGTAACGTTGCCGGGCAACAAAGATTTTGTGGAAAAAGCCGGAATGTTTCCGGTAACAACCATGGAAGAAGCATTGGATTTGGCAGAAAAAAAGCTGGGGCGTAAGGATTATACTATAATGGTTATGCCTTATGCTGCAAATACGGTACCGATTTTAGCAAAAGATTAAATCAAAATCAGGGATCTAATTAAAAATACAGGGGTGAGGAGCATGAGCGCAGAGCAATTAGCGAGTAATATTCCGCAGCAGCGTTGGCTAAGAATTATTCCGCCGGCCATTCTTGTCTATATTTTTGCCTATATGGACAGAGTTAATATTGGATTTGCCATGGCCGGCGGCATGAATGAAGATCTTGGTATGACAGCCTCAATGGCCGGCTTGGCGGCAGGTATATTTTTTATTGGTTACTTGTTTTTGCAGATTCCCGCGGGACATATTGCGGCAGTAGGAAGCGCAAAGAAGTTTATTGCCGGCACTATTATCGTCTGGGGAGCACTTTCTGTTTGTACGGGATTTGTTACCACTACAACTCAACTGCTAGTTTTGAGATTTGCTCTTGGTGTCTCAGAAGGCGGCGTTTTCCCTGCTATGCTGGTCATTATCAGCAAATGGTTTCCTGTGGAAGAACGAGCCAGAGCAAATGCTTTCTTTGTTATGAACCTTGCTATTGCGTCAATAATTACCGGGCCTATATCGGGCTGGATTATAAGTTCTTGGGGCTGGCGGTATGTTTTCATAGTCGAAGGTGCCGTTTCCTTCCTTCTGTTGGCAGCCTGGTGGCCGTTTATTGACGATAAACCTGAAGATTCCAAATGGATATCGGCAGCAGAAAGGGACTATCTGGTAATGCGTCGCGAGCAGGAGCAGGTAAAGGTTCAATCTGCCGGCGCAACGACATCTTATAAGGAAGTTTGGTTTAATAAAAACACTTGGAAAATGATACTGTTCTTTTTCTGCTATATGATTGGCATACTTGGCTATACAATGTGGCTTCCGACTATTTTGAAGCAATTGATGAATACCGGTATGGGGGCAGTAGGGCTTTTTTCAGCCGTTCCTTATATCGCCACAATGATTGGGCAGTATTTGATCGCGAGGAGATCTGATCGTAGTGGTAACCGGCGCGGTTATGTTGCTTTATCTGCATTTGGCTTTGCAGTTTGCTTCTTTATGGTTACTCAGTTTCGCAGTCAGATTTGGGTGTGTTATGCGTTTCTAATTGGCTGCGGCTTCTTCATGCAGGGTTTTGCCGGACCATTCTGGACCATAGCGCCAATGTTATTCGCCCGTAATGTAGTAGGCGGGGCACTGGGACTTATTAACGCTATGGGCAATCTTGGCGGTTTTGTCGGTCCGTTCCTGGTAGGCTGGCTTATTACACAAACTCATAATACCGACGCAGGTTTGTATGCAATGGCGGCTGCCTTAGCGATTGCCTGTCTGACCGCACTTTCGTTTCCGGCAAAAACAGCCGGTAAGAAGACTGAAAACTTGAATGACAGTCAAGTTATTTAGAAATAATTATGTAAATATAAATTCCGCCAATATTTTTGGCGGAATTTATATTTACGGCAGTCAGGAAATTAGAAGCAAAAGCAGTGTGCTGTTCCTTTGAGTAATACAAAAAAATTAACCAATCTTTAGAAAGACAGCAGGTTGGCTTTAGGGGGGATTTTAGTGGTTTGCGAACAAAGGCTAATGAACAATTTTTCATTACTTTCCACAGTTGGACTTGAAAAAGACGGCGGATTTAGCAGGCTTGCTTTTAGCGATACTGATTGGCAAGCTCGGAGAATGATTCTGAAGATGATGGAAACTGCTGGTTTAACGATACGCATTGATGAATTTGGCAATATCATCGGACGAAGGGAAGGTTTGTGCCGTGATAGTTCTGTGGTTATGCTGGGATCACATATAGACAGTGTTCCCCATGGCGGAAACTTTGATGGAATTGTTGGTGTCCTTGGTGCTATAGAAGTAATAAACTGTCTTAAGGATAAGAACATAAAAACCTATCATCCCATTGAAGTGGTTGTTTTTATGGCGGAGGAATCGAGTCGTTTTGGGACGGCAACCTTAGGGAGTAAAGCTTTCTGCGGAGAATTAACTTATAAAGATATTGAGCGTCTTAAAGACCAGCAGGGAATAAGTTTACCGGCAGCATTGCGCAAGCGCGGTCTCATTCCGGAAAATGTAGAGAAAGCTTGCTATGACAAAAAAAATATCAAAGCCTTTTTAGAGCTTCATATTGAGCAGGGAAAGGTACTTGAAACAACAAAAACTACAATTGGAGTAGTCAGCGCCATTGCCGCACCAACTCGCTTGCGCGTAATCATTAGAGGAAACGCAGATCATTCGGGTGCAACTCCCATGTCAATGCGCAAAGATGCCTTAGCAGCAGCTGCTGAGATTATTCTTTTTGTAGAGGCAATTGCTTGTCATTGGGCCGACAAGGGAATTGTCGGTACGACTGGAATGATCAAAGCATATCCGGGAGTTATGAATGTAATACCCGGAGTAGTAGAACTTGGAGTCGATATCCGCGGAACTTGCTATGAAACCAAACAAAAGATGCTGCGGGAACTAAATGAAGCCATTGCTGCTTTAAAATTGAAACGTGACGTAAATATTGAATTCTTAACAATTTCTGATGAGACTCCGGTACAACTATCTAGAGAAATGACTGATTTTTTAAGCACAAAATGCAGTGAAAATTCTTATTCCTATAAGGTAATGCCAAGTGGCGCCGGTCATGATTCAATGCACCTTGCGGCATATACACACACCGGAATGTTATTTATCCCTTGCCGCGGAGGAATCAGTCACAATCCGGCTGAATGGGCTGATACAAAAGACATAGTTGCTGGAACGCATATATTGCTAACAAGTATTATTGATTTAGCGGAAAAATCTTTTATATGGAAGACTGAAGATTATTGTACAACCAGGAAATGAAGCAGGAAACAGCAGCAAATAAGACCCGTAAAGATTTTTCCCCCAGGAGATTACGCTTTGGATGAAATATGAGACGGGGAAAGAGCTGATTTAAGCTGAATCCTCTGCTGCCTAAAACCGAAAGCCAGCCCTGCTCAGTGGATTCTCCCACTGCAGCGAGCTGGCTTTCCGGTCTTTTCTATCCGATTCAATTGTCGACTGCTCCTCCTGGCGTTTTTTTAGAATGCAAGGGAAACTAACGCGATAACAAAGAGAACCGCAACACCCAGGGCACCCATGTCAAAAGCCACTCTCCAGCCTCTTCTGACAATGTCGTCGGCAACTGCG
>JBDKUM010000264.1:0-26644 GCA_039679715.1 Phycisphaerales bacterium | reverse complement strand
CGTAAAAATTCTTGTTGTGGATGCTTTTATTAGATGTAAGATATTTAAAAACCCTTTAGGAAAAGAAAATGTTAGTTCCTGATAATATACACCCCGAGCAAACCGTTTACTTTAACGGTGCATTTGTACTGAAAGCTATACAGAAGTATCGTATGTTGGATATATTTGACTTGTATATGCAAACTACAACTGAACGAGAAATGAGTATGCCTGTTTTTGTTCTATGTCTTGACTGGCTTTTTCTTCTCAATTTGGTTACTCTGAATGAAAATGGTAAGGTAAAGCTATGTTCTTGAAATCACTAACTATTACGCATGGTGACGGCACAATAATTCGTGATATTCAATTTCATGCTGGTATCAACCTTATTGTTGATGAAACTCCCGTTGTTAGCGGCAAAGAAACCGGCAACAATGTAGGAAAAACTACCGTCCTGAAGCTAATTGATTTTTGCCTTGGTGCTAATGCAAATGAAATATACTCCGATAATGAAAACAAACGGAACCAGTATAAACTTGTTAAAGATTTTCTAATTGATCAGAAAGTACTCATTTCACTAGTTCTCAAAGAAGACATTTCTCAAGAAAAATCTCGAGAAGTGATTATTGAACGAAATTTTTTAACTCGCAAAGATAAAATTCAACGCATAGATGGCAATAATAAAACCGATGATGAGTTTGAAGAAGCTCTTACCTCTCTCCTATTTCCAGGACATTACGGACGTAAACCAACTTTCCGCCAGATTATTGCCCACAATATTCGATATAAAGATTTGAGTATCAATCAAACAATCAAAAATCTTGATCGGTATACTCGCGATGACGAGTACGAGACGCTCTATCTCTTTCTTTTTGGTTGCGATTTCGGAAAGGGAAATGCTAAACAGGAGTTGCGTTCACAAATTGATATTGAGGAAAAATTCAAGAAACGCCTTGAGTCTGAACAAACAAAATCAGCATACGAAGCTGCATTGGCTCTTCTTAAATCTGAGATAGATGAACTTGAACGTCAAAAAGCGGCACTAAACCTGAATCCTAATTTTGAAGCGGATTTGGAGAAATTGAACAAAGTAAAGTATCATATTAATCTCACTTCATCTGAGATGAGCAGACTTGAACTACGGAAAGGTTTGATTTTAGAAGCTCAACGTGAGATGCAAACCAGTGTATCCACTATAGATCTTACGCAATTACAGCAGATATATCAGCAAGCAACATCTTTGGTGAGCGGAATCCAGAAAACCTTTCAGGAACTTTATGATTTTCACAACAGGATGGTTCAGTCAAAGATACAATTTATAATACAAGATTTGCCAAAGATTGATACAGAACTTACTTCAAAACGAGAGTATCTGAATCGCCTCTTGGCAGAAGAGAAAGAGTTGAGTGCCACAATTACTCAGAGCGATTCCTTTGAAGAGCTTGAACAATTGATTGTAGAGCTTAATGCCAAATATCAGACAAAGGGAGAATACGAAAACACACTGAGGCAGCTAAACACCGTAGAGTCAAAATTAACTGAGCTTAATGAAGAACTCGCCACAATTGATAATGAACTCTTCTCTGATGAATTCGCCCTTAAAATTAAAGAACAGGTCAGCAAATTCAATCTGTATTTTTCATCTGTATCATTTGAGTTGTATGGCGAAAAATATGCATTGAAAGCTGATACAAAATTAGTAAAAGGCCGCCGTCTCTATGAATTTACAGCTTTTAACCTAAATTTTAGTTCAGGAAAAAAACAGGGTGAAATATCCTGCTTTGACATTGCCTATACGCTCTTTGCTGACGAAGAGAACATCCCATGCATGCACTTTCTTCTCAATGACAAAAAGGAACTGATGCATGATAATCAACTTCTGAGGATTGCCAATCTCGTCAATACAAAGGGGATACAGTTTGTAGCATCAATTTTGAAAGATAAGTTACCTGAGGAATTAAATAAAGATGAATATATTGTTTTGAAATTATCACAAGACAAAAAGCTTTTCATGATTGAAAGTGGAACATAGCTCATATTCGTCAAATCCGTTGTTTAAAATCAGCGGCGTCAGTGTAATCAGCGCTTAAAAAATTTTTAGTGTCTTCGCTGGAGCGTTAAATAGCGGAAGCCCCAGCTACAGTCACCCGCTCTTTAGGATTTTATTTTAATCCCCTTGTGGGGCACCTTGAGGTAAAATCCAAGGTAATTTTTCAGGAATTTTATTCCACATAAAAATAAAATTCTAAGGGGTGGCTACCTTCTAAAACGCGCAATAAACGATTTCCTCATTGCTTCATTTCTTCATTTTTCACCCCCAAAAAATACTTTTTTAATACTTTTTCTTGCTTTTTTCATACCTTTTCGCGCTTTTGTAAAATCCGCGCAAGTATACGCTATCCGCTATACGCTGTGCGCTAGATTTGCGTAGCAAATTGAATATATTGGTAGCATTTTAAAATACTATGTAGCATTTTGAAAATGTTACGAGGGTATTTTCCCTTGCGCAAATTTTCTTGCGCTCTTTTAAACCTTAAATTAATATGTTTCCCCCTATATAGGCCCATCTTGCGCATTTTTAACATAAATTTATAAAATCTCTGTGATCTCTGTGTTCTCTGCTGAAGCTTAAGCGTAAGCCCCGGAATCTTTTATAAAATTCAGAGGGGGTGGCTAAAAAATAATTTTCGCGCACTTTTTTTAATGCGCAAATTTAAAAAACTCTTAATCTCGATTCAATCTAATTCCTTGACAAATCGCACAAATCGAACAGAATATAAAAAATCAGCAGCATCTGCGTAATCGGCGATTAAAAGATAGTTAAAATGAATGAAATAAAAAAAATTACTGATATGATAAAAAAATTCCGTGATGAGCGGGACTGGAAGCAGTTTCACGATCCGCGGAATATGGCTATTTCAATCGTACTTGAAGCATCGGAACTGCTCGAACATTTTCAATGGAAATCAAAAGAGGAAATTGAACAATATGTAAAAAACAAAAAGAACCGAGGCGAAATACAGGATGAAATAGCCGATATCGCGGCCTATCTTTTCGAGCTGGCTGATAATATGGATATTGATTTAATGGCGGCGGTAAAAAGAAAACTCGCCAAGAACCGCAAAAAATATCCGGTCAAAAAAGCCAAAGGCAAACATACGAAGTACACGAAACTTTAGCGTAGAGCGTAGAGCGTTTAGCGTAGAGGGTAGAGGGATAGCATCGCATCCTCAAGAAGTGAAAAATGAAAAGTTTAAAGTGAAGAACTTTGGAATCCCCTGCGGGGGATTGCTGTTTTAAAGGATTTCTCCCCCTCTGAATTTTATCTCAAGGAATAAAATTCCTGAAGAATCGGGGGTTTCCGCTTCGCTCCAACCGCTCCATCCCGCTTCGCTATGGCTACGCAGGATTCCGGTCGAAATGACCCGGCGTTGACGCTTAGGGCTCTGAATCGGGATATTTTAAATGATTTCTCCCCCTCTGAATTTGTTTTTTCGAGTCCCCGCATGGGGGATTGTAAGAAACAAATTCCTAAAAGACTTCCCCTTGGATTTTACCTCAAGGTGTAAAATCCTAAAGAGCGGGGACTGTAGCGGGGGTTTCCGCTTCGCTTCAATTATTTCACTGTACAAAGTTTCGGATATAGTTAGAATACCGCCAAAAGGGATGAAATAATGTCTAAAGAACCGAAATCATTTATACTAAAGAAAAAACCAACCGGCTGGAAAGGTTTTAAGCAAGATCTGCGAAATCATTTCCTTACCGGTGTTTTAGTCATAATGCCTTTTGGCATAACTCTTCTTGTAATTCGCTGGGTTTTAGGCTGGATGGCTGGGATTTTAAAGCCGTGGCTGTTGAAAATCCTTGCATTGGTTGTACGTAATCCTGAACTGCAAACAAGCCCGCCGGGGTATGTCAGTATCGCAGCTTCTGTGGTATCTATTATTTTTCTGTTGATATTGATTTATCTTATTGGTGTCCTTGCATCAAAGTATTTAGGCAAAAAACTTATTTTTCTCGGCGAATGGCTGCTTCTTAAAATTCCGGTGCTTAGAACGGTTTATTCTGCGACCAAGCAGGTTGTAAACACAGTTTCAGTTCCAAAAGAAACCGCTTTTGTCTCGGTGGTGCTTGTTGATTTCCCAAGGCAGGGCATGAAAGCCATCGGTTTCTTATCCGGAAATATCGAAGACACATCCGGCAATAAATATTGCAAAGTATTCATTCCTACAACTCCAAATCCTACTACCGGTTTTTTCCAAATTTTACCAGAAAATGAAGTTACAAAAACCAGTATCAGTGTTGAAGAGGCATTCAAAATGATCATTTCTTTCGGTATTCTAGCGCCTGATAAATTGGATATCAATCCAATTAGCAAGTCGTAAGTCTTTGTCTTTAAACGGTTAAGATGGATTATAAAAAAAATTTATTTTTTATTTGACAAATAGTTAGTAAGTATATAGTTTATATGTTAACAATGAGTTTGATAGTTGATGGTAGTTAGTTGTTAGAAGTTGGAAAATCAAAATGGCGTTAAAAGAAGAATTAAAACTTAAAAGGGGGTTCGATGTAGTCGAACATGAAGCGATGCTGAATATTTATTATACGACGGCCAGCCTGAAAAAACGCGCGGATGCTTTCTTCAAGACGATTGGCCTGACGGATGTTCAATTTAATGTAATGATGCTGCTCAATTACCAGGGCGGTAATGATGGTTTGAGCCAGGTGCAGCTTAGCGATATGATGCTTGTCAATCGCGCGAACGTTACGACCCTGATAGACAGAATGGAAAAATCCGCTCTTGTCGCGAGAACGAGTTTATCTGGCGATCGTCGAACTAATATTATCAAAATGACGGTAAAGGGCAGGAAAATTTTTGAAAAGGCCGAGCCGCTGTATGATCAGATCATCAAACAGGCTATGGCGGGATTTAGCCAATTAGAACTGAAAAAGCTGATTGGTGTTCTTGAACAAGTAAGAATGAACGTGAACAAAAGTGAAAAGTGAAAAGTTAATAGTGAATAGTTAAGGATTCGGCCTGAAGGCCGATATTATTTTAAGTTAAAAGTTAATATATTAACAATATACATATAAAGGATAATCAAAATGAGAAATAAAAATACAAAAATTCAATTTTTGAAAATTTCTTCACTTTCGTTACTAATTACATTAGCTGTTCTTTTATTTATTGTTTTGTCAAATCCGTTACGAAGGTCAGAAGAAAATATAAAAAATAGACTTCTTAGTAAAACTCCGCTTGGTACACAATTCTCAGAAGTCAAAAAATATATAAAAAAACAAGGATGGGAAATTGACACATTTGAGGATGAAAATAGAGGATTTCTGGATCAGCGAGAACATGAGTTAAAAGTTGTAGGAGAAAAATCAATTAGAGCCTCATTAGGTGATTATCACGACATACAAATGGGGTATAAAGCAAATGTAACTGTCTTTTGGGGTTTTGATAAAGATTCACGGCTTATTGATATTTGGGTCTGGAAAACATGGGATGCACCTTAAACATGAACAAAAATTATTATAAGTTAGAGAATTAACAATATACATATAAATAGAATTTAAACCTCGTAAAAGGGTTGCGGTTACGCAGCTCGTTTAATTAGGAGAAATGAAAATGAAAATTATGCTTATATTACCTGCGGCGGAGCATTTGAGAATAAATTCATCGCATGATGAAGTGCCGAATCGAAAAATGCTTAGATTCAGTGTGCTTGGTCTGACGACTGTCGCGGCTCTTACGCCGATGGGGCACAAGGTAACGCTTTATGATGAGAATGTCGAGCCTGTTGATTTGTGGGCTGACGCGGATGTTGTCGGCATTTCATTTATGACAGGGCTTGCAAATCGCGCGTATGAGCTTGCGGCACATTTCAAAAGCAGGGGGATAATTACTGTCGCGGGCGGTTTTCATCCGACGCTTTGCACGCAGGAAGCGATGCAGCATTTCGATATTGTTGTCGCGGGGCAGGCGGAAGGAATATGGCCGCAGGTGCTCAATGATATTCAGAACAAGCGATATAAAAAACTTTATGAAAACAGAAACGCGGCCGATCTTGCTGATGTTCCGATTCCGCGCAGGAGTCTGCTTGATTATAAAAAGGAACATTACGCGACGACTTATGCGGTACAAGTTGGGCGCGGTTGTCAGCACAAATGCAGATTCTGTTCGGTAACTGCGTTTTTCAATCATAATTATCAAACGCGGCCAATTGAGAATGTGCTTGCGGAATTGGGAGATGTGCCGAAACATTTTATGTTTGTTGATGATAACATTATTGCGGATGTGGAATACGCAAAGAAACTTTTCGCCGCGATGATACCGATGAAAAAACGATGGATAAGCCAGTGCTCGATTGAGATTGCCGAGGATAAAGAGCTGCTGGATTTGGCGTATAAGGCTGGTTGCCGTGGGTTGTTTGTGGGAATCGAGACGACCAGTAAGGCGAATCTCGAAAATATGGACAAGGCGTTTAATCAGTCGGATTCGACAGGCTCACCGCAGGCTGACGATTATATCCGCAAGATCGCGATTATCCGCAAACGCGGTATCGGTGTTCAGGCTGGAATGATTGTCGGCATGGATAACGATGATGCAGCGGTGTTTGAAAGGACGCTGAAATTTCTGGATAAGGCGAAAATCGATGCTCTTCAGCTTGCGATTTTAACGCCGCAGCCGGGGACGCCTTTGCGAGACGAATTTGAAAAAGCAGGCAGGATAATCGACAACGACTGGAGTCATTATGATTATCGGCATGTTGTTATCGAGCCGAAACTGATGACCTCCCATCAGCTCCAGAACGGCGCGGATTGGCTGTATAACAAATTTTATGGGCTGCATAAAATTATTTTCAGGACAGTCCGCGCTTTATTCAAATTCGGGCCTTTGACTGCGTATCTTGTTTATCGGCTAAATATGAATTATCGGTATGATAATCTGCGTGAAGGCATTGTCGGGTTCAATCCAGCACGAGACGTGAAACCGCGAATTAACTCGAATAAACGCTTTATTTTTAATATGCCAACAGCAAAAATATTTTGAAAGTAGAAATAGAATGGAAAAAATATCTATCATTATAAGCTTTATATTTTCGCTTATATTAGCTGGGTGCAATGAAAGCTATACACCTTTACATAAGGCAGTTATATCCGGCAATAAAAAAGCTATAAATAATTTGCTCAATGCAAAAATAGATGTAGAGGCTAAAACGACTAAAGGACTTACGGCACTACATTATGCTGCTATGAATGGTGATCCCAATATTATTAAAACTCTCATCAAGAATGGCTCCAATGTGAACGCAAGAGGTTATTATCAGGAAACTCCTTTGCATTATGCTATAGCGAGTAATCACAGAGAAGCCGCTAAAATCTTATTGGCGTCTGGTGCTAATGTTAATGCCAAAGATCACAGAGGCGAGGCAGCCCTCATTGTTTGTTTGAGTAGAATCTGTGACAAAAATATTGGAAAGGAATTGGCAAAATTATTAATTGCCAACGAAGCAGATGTAAATATACGAGATGATGTAAATCAAACGCCTTTACATCGTTCAAGTTTTAATTGTGCAATAGGCAAATTGTTGATTGAAAATGGTGCAGATATAAATGCTAAAGATGATATGGGTGAAAATGCACTTCATAAGGCCGTATGCTTTAACAAAGATAGCAGAGATTTTATTGAATTATTAGTAAAAAATGGAATTGAGATTAATACTAGAAGCAATAAGGGGGAAACGCCATTGCATAAAGCAATATATCGTGGTCAGGACATATATGTAATTCGATACTTGCTTGCTAACGGTGCCAACATTAATATTCAAGATAAAGCAGGGGAAACACCACTTAGCTTAACGATCAGCGGTTTTATTTGGCAATGTAAAAAGGAAGATGTTGTAAAAATACTCGTCGAAAATGGATGTGATATAAATTTAAAAAATGCTGAAGGTAAAACTCCATTGGCCCAAGCAATCGAATGGAAAGAAAGAAAAATAACGAAAATTTTGCGAGAACATGGTGCAACTGAAAAATGATATTTTTTTTAGGCGAAATTTATGAAAAAACGAATTTGTATAGTTATGTTTTATACGGCGGTGATTTTTTTGTCGGGCTGCATTCAGCCATCGCTTAAGCCGTTGTTTAATGAAGATGAAATGTTTGTTGACCCGAATCTGTTTGGTGTTTGGAAAGCTGTCGACTCCAATGAAACATGGGAGTTTAAAAATGCAGAGGAAGCGGGTATCTATGAACTTGTGATAACGGATAAAAAAGGCAAACAGGGTGCATTCGCGGCGGCTCTTGGCGAGCTTGAGGGCGAATTATTTTTGAATATTTTTCCTGGACAATTCAACGAAGAAAAAAACGATTATTACAATGAGCTTGTTGTCGGGATGCATACTTGTATTTGGGTTAAGCAGATTGAGCCTTGTTTGCAAATGGCAATAATGGACACCGGCAGAGTAGAGGAAATTATTGAAAAAGACGCGAATGCGGTCGCGCACATAGAAATTGGCGATGATAGAATCGCCCTGGCTGCAGATACGAATGATTTGCAGGATTTTGTAATTGAGTATGGAATCGAGGCTGATGATGTGAATTCGATTTTTGAAAATCTTAGCGAATTTACAAAGGTGCAAAATTGAAAACTGAAAAAATAAGAAATTTTGTTTTGGCGTTGATGATAATAATTTTTGCGGTTCTGCTGATTAGCATTTTCGGACTTAACGAGCGATTGAATATCAGGCACATGCCCGCGACGGTTTTAATTACATTGGCGGGTTCATTTTTCATGCTTGGTATCGTTCAAATTATTATGACAATCAAAATTATAGAGCCAAAAACCAAAAAAATCTTCTTTATTTTAACAGGCTCATCGGCGGCGATGATTCCAGTGTTCACTATTTTGCATAATGTCGTTTATGGACTATTTTTCGCTGGTAAAGATGGCGATGAGGCGGTATTTTTTATACTGGCAGTTCTTGTCTGCCCGATTTTATTTGCGGTAAGCGCATTGGGATCAGTGATTTGCGCATTGATGCTAAATTTTTTTCATCACTGATTACGCAGATTACACTGAAATATAAAATTATTGCTGAATCACAATGAGAGTAAAAGATGGAATTATCAAACAAAAGCGAATCAAATGATTTTATGCTGAAGAATGGAATAAGATTTATTACATTCGCGTTGTTATTTTTTTCGATGATAATAGCTTACTTTGATTATTTCAAAACTTCAAAAAATCATTCGCTTTTTACTGCATGGATTCTGCTGCCTTATATAATTCTTTTCTATATTGCTGTTCTTTCGAAGCGAACCTTGGCAATGAATTGGTCATTGTTAATTTCTTCTTTTGTCATGCTATTTTTTACACCTTTGTTTTATTCTGATACAACTTCCAGTTCGACAGGATGCCTAATTTTTCTTTTCGGCCCTTTCTATATGTTAGTTGGAATTCCAGTGCTCATTGGGTTATCTTATTTTGTAATGAAAATTATCTTGCCTTCAAAGGAAGAAAATAAATCAGTGACATCAGCGAAATCAGTGATAAAGGGAAAAAATGCTGAATAAAAATTTTAAAAGTTTTGAGGAATATTCAAATTTCTACGGCATGGACTTTGCAGGCGTTGAGCATAAATATTTTGAATTTAAATCAGGCGGCTTTGATCTAGCGGGGCAGTTATTTGTTCCGCAGCAGTATAAAGCAACGCTGGTATTCATTCACGGTTTTATGGGGCATTGCGGCGTTTATGGCAAATTCTTTAACTTTATGCTGAACAGCCATTATGCAATTGCAGCTTTCGATTTTCCCGGACATGGGCTCTCAACCGGCGAGCAAACGGCCATTGATGATTTTCAGCAATACAGTAAAAGCATTGAGGATTTTCTGAAGGTTATTAAAGAGCAGCTTCATGGGCCTTATCATATCATAGCGCACAGTATGGGCGGGGCGGTTGTGATGGATTATCTGATGAATCACAAAATGAATTTACCCATCGCTTACGCTCAGGGCTCTGATATTATGTTTGATAAAATTATTCTTGCCGCTCCGCTTGTCAGGTGCACGTTATGGAACATTTCAAAAATAGGATATTGCATTTACAGTCCATTTCTGAAAAATATTTTCCGTGTATTTCGCAACATTTCTTCTGAAAAGGAATATGTCGATTTTCTGAAGTACAAAGACCCGCTGCAATCGAAGATAATTTCCATGAAATGGGTTGCGGCGATGTTTGAGTGGGAAAAGAAAGCGGATAAGGCGGGCGTTTTTGAAAAGCCTATTCTGGTTATTCAGGGCACGAAAGATACGACGGTCGCGTGGAAATATAATTTGCCGTTTATACAAAAGAAATTCAAACGGGCGGAAATAGAATTTCTTTATGATGCCCAGCACGAATTTTTCAATGAAACAAAAAATATCAGGAACGATGTGTTTTCAATGATACGGGATTATCTAAGATAAAGGATAATATGATGGAAGAAATTATTGGTGTACTGATTGTTCTTGCGGTGCTTTGTATTCTTTCCGGGCCGGTGGCTTTGATAATTTCAATCTTTGCTTTGAACAAGGTTCGGCAAAAATTTCCTGAAGCTCAAAAGCAAATTGTATATGAGCCTAAACAAACGCCAATAGAAACCAAACCGATAGAGATTTCCTCACCGCCACCATTCCGGCAAGAGGAAAAACCAGTCGAGGTTGTAAAGGAAGAAGTGCGCGAGCAAAAAGAAGTCGCGGCAGATTATGAAAAATATGTACAGCAGGAAAAAGAGCAAAAGCCTGTGCAGACTGGCGTATGGGAACAGAAAATCGGAACACGCTGGATACTGATTGCGGGCATAATTACGGTTTTTGTCGGCATAGCATTTTTTCTCAAATATTATCATGACAATTTTTTAAGAAGTCCCCTGCAAAGAGTAATGACAGTTACTATTTTTGGACTGGTCACTCTCGCTGCGGGCGAATTTACCCGCCGAAAAGGTTTCGGCATCGTCGCAAAGGGTGTAACAGCGCTTGGCTTTGGAATACTTTATGCCGCGGTCTTTACCGCTTATCAAACATATAATTTGATCGATTATATTCCCGCCTGCGTGCTGGCGACAATCATTACAGTCGCTGCGATGATTTACGCGGTCGCGCTCGATGAGGTACTGATTGCGTTCTTGAGTTTGCTTGGCGGATTCGGCACGCCGGTATTAGTCCTGACGAAAATGACAACGCCAACACCTCTTTTCATATATATGCTCATCCTCGGCGCTGGCGCGATGGCATGTGCGTATTACCGCAAATGGAAAACCGTAAATTTGCTGGCTTTTGTCGGCACATTCATTCTGTACTCGATTTGGTTTTACGATTCACAATTTTATTCCAGCCGATTTGCAATCCAGATAGGCGATGTGCGACAGATTATTTTTGAATTGAGCTGGCTTGGCGTATTTTTCATTTTGTATCTTGTGATGCCTGTGCTTTTCGGACTGGTGAATCGGGTTGCATCGAATAAGCAGGACGTTCTTTTGATTTTATCCAATGCTGCAATAACTTTATATTATTTGTTTGATGTGCTCTCGGATAGATACCGGCATAGTCTCGCACTTTGCGTTTTGGTGTTAGCTCTTATTTTTCTTGCGTTTTCGGCGGTCGTTTACTATCGCTGCAAAGAAGATAAGAATTTGCGAATCAGTCTGCACGCGATTGGGATTTTCTGCGCGACTCTGGCAGTACCTTTATATTTCAAACTCGACGCGACAACTGTTACATGGGCGCTTGAATCCGCTGTTCTTGTCTTTATCGGCATGCGGTATAAGAGCATTCTCACGCAGGCGGCGGGATTGATCGTTATGGGTTTAAGCGTGGGCTGTCTGCTTATGAATCTGCCGATGCACGATGAAACATTTAAATTAATTATAAACGCCCAATTCGGTCAATGGCTGATTGTCGCGGTGGCAGTTTTTGTAATTCATATATTATATAGAACTAAAACGGAATTCGATAAATTCAATTATCAGGTTCTTACGCAGCTTTTATTTGGTTTTTCAATGTTAATTATTTTCGCGGCGTGTTCACAGGAATGGTTTTATCATTGCAAGTATAATTTAGTTTCAAGTTTTGATTTGCACTTAATCGCGCGCGGCCAGTTCCTGATTTTTGCAGCGATGGTTTTATTGTTTTTGCCGAGTTTTGTTCGACCCAAAGGACAAATTTCAGAATTTTTCTCTTATCTTGTAATCGCCGGCGGTTCTGTATTTTTTGCTGTAGCTTTAACCGAGCTGCATGAGGGAAGTTTCAAATTATTTGCAAATATCGATTTTGCGGCCTTATCAACTTTCATTGCTTCGATTTTAATATATCAAATTGTTTACAGAAGAACATTAAAGCTGGGCACTCAATTTCTTTATATTTTATTCGGAGTTTTATTTTTCTTTGCCATATCAGCAGAATGGTATTTCAAATGGAAGACAGGCAAAATTTTTAATCAGGGTATGATTGTGATTTTTGCACTCGTCATTCAGTTATTAGTAATCAGGCCGCTTACGTCTGCTGGTATTCTCACGAAGATTGCAGCATTTGCGTTTTCTATCATTGGTGTTTTGTTTACATTAACCAATTATGCCTATTTGCAAAATTCACAATTTTTGATTTTTTTCAATATTAATTTTGCTATAGCGTTTTTATTTATCATCGGCTTATTTGCTGCCGCATGGTTTGTATCCAGAGATAAAGAGCAGACGAATGAAAACAATATCTTTAGAGCTGTCTTTTCAATTATAGCGATTTTCATGTTCTTAATACTCCTCACCCAGGAAATATATCTTTTCTGGCAGCATAGAATGGTCGATGGCATGCGGCCTGCGAATTGGGAATTCCTTGCCCAAATGTTTATCTCTATTACATGGGCAATTTACGCGGCAGTTTTAATGCTGATTGGTTTCTGGAAAAATATTCGAGCCCTGCGATACATCAGCCTTGCGATTTTCGCGTGTCTGCTGCTGAAAGTATTTCTTATCGATACCCGTGAAATCAAAAATATTTATCGTGTCGCAGCGTTCCTTGTTACCGGCATTACCCTTGTCGGCGTTTCGTATCTTTATCAGTTTTTGAAAAATAATGGTTTCTTTGATACGTTATTTTTAAATGAGTCTGTAAAGAAGGATTAACGTATAGCCACAAAGACACAAAGGCACTAAGAAATTTATTTTTAAATATTAAATCAATTTGTGTCCTGGTGTCTTAGTGGCTACGTAAGCGTGATCTATGGAAAATACAAAGATTAACAACTCGTTCAGATGGTTTAATGCGACGCAGTTTTTAGGCGCACTAAACGATAATATTTTCAAGCTGCTGGTAATTTTGTTTCTGATTAAATTGCAGGGTCCGCAAAATGCCGCTAAGGTTACCGCTATTGCCGGTGCGATTTTTGTTATTCCATTTCTGCTCTTTATGGCCAAGGCGGGTAAACTTGCCGATAAGCACAGCAAAAGTAAAATCGTGGTCTGGGCAAAAGCAGCGGAAATCATAATTATGACAGCAGGGGGCATTGCGTTTGCGATTCATAGCGGCATTGCACTATACTGTGTTTTGTTTTTAATGGCCACTCAAAGCGCATTTTTCTCGCCCGCGAAATACGGCATTTTGCCCGAGCTTGTCGAACATGAAAAACTCACAATCGCAAACGGAAAACTCGAAGCGATGACATACCTTGCGATTGTAATCGGCACCGCGCTTGGGCCGATGCTTTCGCAAATCACCGGAGCAAAATTCGCGATCACAAGTCTTGGCTGCATTGCCATAGCTGCCGCCGGCTTTGTGACGAGTCTGCAAATCAAACAAACGCAGGCCCAAAACAGGCAAAGCGAGTCTTCGATGCTTTTCGCACGCGATATCTGGCGAACATTGAAGGAAATAAGTTACGACCGCAATCTCATCCTTGCCGTTACCGCATCGGCGTATTTTCTGCTCATCGGCGGATTCATTTATTCCAATCTTATTCCGTACGGCATCAGCCATCTGGGACTTAGTGAAACACAAAGCGCATACCTCTTCGTTATCACCGCGCTTGGTATCGGCATCGGTTCAATCAGCGCGGGCAAACTTTCCGGCCGGGATGTCGAATTTGGAATTGTACCAATTGGTGCTGTCGGGCTGACTCTCTCGTCTATTTGGCTTGGCTTTGATCCATCGTTTTATATTACGGTTCTTTTAGTTTTCGTAATTGGTTTTTGCGCAGGCCTATATATCGTGCCTATCAACACCTTCATTCAGCTTAGAAGCCCGGCAGATAAACGTGGTCGAATTCTTGCAGCGTCTGGATTTTTGGGCTGGATAGGCGTGCTGCTTGCCAGCGGCCTGATTTATTTTTTCGACAGCTTCTGGAAAATGTCCGCATCTCAGATGTTTATGATGCTGGGCCTGATAACAGCCATTCCAACAATTATCGCAGTGATCATGCTGCCGGATTTTCTTGCGCGTTTCATTGCCGTTCTTCTCACGCGTTTCGTTTATAAAATAAAAATCGTCGGTATAGAAAATGTCCCGACAGACAAAGGCGCGCTGCTTATCAGCAATCACGTTTCGTATGTCGATGCGCTTCTAATCCTCGCGACAAGCCAAAGGCGAATACGTTTCGTCATTGAAAAGAAATTCTATAAAAAATGGTGGATCAGCCCGATGGTCAGGCTGATGAAAACAATTCCAATTTCATCGACAGACCCGCCTCGTCAAATCATCGAATCGCTGCATGCCGCGCGCAAAGCGCTGGACGATGGTTATCTGGTCTGCATTTTTGCCGAAGGCATGATGACCCGCAGCGGCATGATGTCGGGCTTTAAAGCTGGCTTTGAACGAATTATGAAAGGCAGCACCGCATCGATAATTCCCGTCTACCTCGGCGGCGTTTGGGGCAGCACGTTCAGTTATTATGGCGGGAAAATGCTCGCTATGCTCCCAAAAAAAATTCCATATCCTGTCGCGATACATTTCGGCAAACCTCTGCCCGCTCATTCTTCAGCGAACCTGGTCCGGCAGAAAGTCGCGGAGCTTTCATGCGATTTTTTCAACGGTCTTAAATCTCCAAAACGTTCCTTATGCTATCATTTTATAAAAGCCGCTCGCAAAAACTGGAAGAGCCGGTGCATATCCGATAACACAGGTAAAAAATTAAATTTCGGCCAAACGCTCATTGCCTCGCTGATTTTAGCATCTAAAATCAAAAAAATTACGAACACCGGCGAAAAAATCGGTATCATTCTTCCCGCATCCGTTGCCGCGGCACTTTCAAATTTAGCAATTGCGTTAATTGGCAGAATCTCGGTTAATTTGAATTTCACTTCAGGCAGCGAAAATATAACATACGCTGTCAATCAGTGCAAAATAAGAAATATAATCACATCGCGAAAGTTTCTTGAAAAATATCCGATGACATTCGGCAGCGAAAATATTATTTTTCTCGAAGATATTTTAAATACTATCACACGAAAAGAAAAAATCTCCGCATTTCTCAAAGCAAGATTTCTTCCGATACATCTACTTGCTCCGAAAATGCGCCAGCTTGGCGACGAACTTGCAACAGTCATTTTCTCTTCAGGCAGCAGCGGCCGGCCCAAAGGAGTAATGCTCTCGCATCATAATATTCTTTCGAATATCGAATCAGTGCGGATGGTTGTAATGATCCGCGCGGAAGATAATCTCTGCGGAATTCTGCCGTTCTTTCATTCTTTCGGCTATACCTGCGGCTTTTGGCTGCCGATTGTCAGCGGTGTTTCGGTTTCATTCGTACCTAATCCGCTTGATGGCGTTGCTGTGGGCAAAAGCGTACGCGAAAATCGTTCGACCGTTTTGTTCGCTCCGCCGACGTTTTTGGCTAATTATATCCGCAGAACTGAAGCCGGCGATTTCGCGAATTTGAGACTTGTCGTTGGCGGCGCGGAAAAATTGAAATTGCAAATTGCCGACGCTTTTGCGGAAAAATTCGGCATTAGACCCGCTGAAGGTTTCGGCGCAACGGAACTTTCGCCGGTCGTCTCACTCAACATTCCAAATATTACGATCGGCAATGTTATGCAGGTCGGCACAAAAGAAGGTTCTGTCGGCAATCCCATCCCCGGCGTTGCCGCGAAAATTGTCGATATTGAAACCCGCCTGCCAAAAGAGCCCAGCCAGGAAGGGCTGCTGATGATTAAAGGGCCGAACATCATGCTCGGCTATCTAAACGAACCGGAAAAAACAAAAGATGCCGTCAGTGACGGCTGGTACAATACGGGCGACATTGCACGAATTGATAAAGACGGCTTTATTACTATTACCGACCGGCTCGCGCGTTTTAGTAAAATTGCAGGTGAGATGGTGCCACACGGTGCGATAGAGCAGGTTTTGTTCGATGCTCTTGATAGTCCGCAGCAGCTTGTTGCGGTAACATCTGTTGCCGATGATAAAAAAGGCGAAGAGCTGATTGTCTTTTATCTGCCGCAGGCAGGAAGCAGCGAAAAATTATATGACATTATCGCGAAAAGCAGTTTGCCGAATATCGCAAAACCGCGAAAAGAAAATTTCATTGAGATTGAAGCATTGCCGGTTCTTGGTTCTGGTAAAATCAATTTCGGAAAATTAAAAGAACTCGCCGCGTTTTATAAAAAGAATAAGATTCAATGAGAATTAAAATATTCCCCTTTATATTTCTGTTTGTAGTTATTTTCTGTTCAATTGCAAATGCCAACACTCTCAAAATATCACAAAATGAAAATAAAATTATTGCAATCGCTGTCAAAAATAAAAACAGTGAACCAAATTTTATAATTGATCCAAAAATTAGAATACCGTCAGACTGCAATAAAATTGTGATAGTCACTCATGGGTGGGTTGACAGGGGCAAAGGAAGATTTGCAGAAGATATAGCATCTGCGATAAAATCCAGAGTTGATGCCAACCAGTGGCTGTGCTGCTATTTCGAATGGCCTGATGGCGCAATGACTATTAATTCGATTGCATCAGCCGAATATGCGCGTGATATTGCGGGCGTTCAATTGGCAAAAGCAATTGTCAAATTAGGGAACTTCGAACATATCCATTTAATCGGCCACTCCGCAGGCTGCTGGGCAATCGACAGGGCGGCAAAGATTATTGAAGAACAGTCTAAAACGCAAATTCATTTAACTTTTCTCGATGCGTATGTGCCGAAAAATTGGTGCCAATCGGATTTAGGCAGTCTAAAGAAAACGAAAATAAAATTTATCGAGCATTATTATACAAGAGATGTAACCTTTGGCGTTACGCAGATAAATTTGAGCAATGCCTGCAATATTGACATAACCCAAGCCGACCCCGGCCTTACGGAACATAAGTTCCCGCTGCGCTGGTATTACGCGACGATTACCGGCCGATATCATAAATCCGATTATCGCTGCGGCAGCAAAGTTTATTTCAAGTCTGATGGGATTGATTATGGTTTTGCGAGGAGTTTTGAGGCAGGCCGGGAAAATTGGGAGAAAAGCCTGATGTTGAGCCAAGCAGAGAATGCGGTAAAATTAAGTAAATAATCGCTTTGATTATGCGCGAATATATTTAATCTAAGTCAGAAAAAATGGGAGCTATAAAATATCTATTTATCTGCTCGGCAAATAGAAACCGCAGTAAAGCGGCCGAGAGGATCTGCAAAGACCTGGCGCAGGCTAAAGGCAAAAATATCGAATGTCAATCGGCAGGAGTTCATGAGCTTGCGGAAAGGAGGGTTACTAAATATCTTGCCGACTGGGCGGACAGGATATTTGTTATGGAAGAATATATGTCGGATATCCTCGTGAGCAATTACGAGCAAAAGCCGGAGAAAATAATTGTATTTGATATTCCCGACATATATGTAATCTATGACCCGATACTTGAACAAATCCTTATTAAGAAAATTGAAAAATATGTGTAATATTCTCATTGAAGCATGAAGATTGAAAAATGAAGTAGTAAAATTTACAGTGTAAATCCGTGTAATAAGTTTATCCTCACGCAGGCAGTGGTTAATTTTTCTTTATTGCTTTTTAAATAAGTAATCATTTTAATAAAAATGTTTGGAATTCTTTAAATTCTTTTTGCGAAAAGGGTTGTTTATACAATTCATTAACAAGCCACAAACCACTTTCACGAATTTTAATTTTTGGCGAATGTTTTCCAAACCATTTTAAGGATGCACAACAATTTTTGCATTGAAATATAGTAGATATCAATCTGGATTCGTATATGATGCGAAGTTGTTTGTTTTCTATATCTACGACTACAAACGAAAAATGCTTTTGGATATATTGTGAAACAATTTGTTCGATTTCTCGCAATCTTTTCTTGTCAACCAGGTTAAAATATTTTTGTCTGTTCGTGATTGATGTTAAATCATATTCCCACTGTTCTAAAAAGCTATCATTCCTTGAATTAAGATAGGCCCTTCCGATATTTTTTCTAAAAATGCTTCTATCCTTATTTTCTTTGCAAAAATGTTGTCTGATACGAGAACGCAGTTGATTGTGTCCTGTATGAGTTCCAACCCTTACAATCCTATCTGTACCGTGACCATATTCCCCTTTTTCATAAAGAAAATAGATACCATTCTTCGGAATCAAATTTTCTTCAAAAGGAAAGTAATGCCTTTTGAAGTTACTTAAAATTTTATGCAAATTTTCACATACGCACATTTTTCAGCTTTTCTTTTAACCATTGTTTTTGTCTGCCATTGGTAAGCCCTTCCATTGGTATTTCATAGTTGCACATATCAGATAATAAAAATTCCCTATATTTTTGACCACAGAGAAAAACAAATTTATCATTTTTTAAGTCTGTGTGTTTTGATAATTCATTCAGAACAATGGTTGACCATCTTTTTCTATCAGCTAACTTCATTGTATTTAATGTCATCTCATAAGGTTCTATCATTGTTTCAGGCGAAAGGAGGCCGTACTTTGCGGAAAGAATAAATATCATGTCAGGATCAAGGGTTAATGCATATTGGTAATTTTTTCTAAAAAGATCGCTCGTATATAAATCTTTTGCTTTTGTGGCTATTGCCAATTTCGTTTTCACACATGAGATAAGAACAATGGTTTTCATCAATTTGTTTCCTTGATTTCCGAATTGCCAGAACTTCATCATTTTAAATTTTAATATGTCATTTTTATTTTTGATTTTTAATATTTGATTTTACGAAGAATTGCGATATGTTTTTGCATGGGCTTTTCAGCATCTTGGCTTCCTGATAATGACCAGACATCTTTTGTCAATTCCCACATAAAATCCAAACATTCTTCCGGCGAGGCATCGACAAAATCGTCCTCTTCGAAATTGTGTTTCAAAGCCGCTTTGCTTCGGTCAACTCTGTTTATTGGATTATGTTCGGACATAATAATAATTTACCCCTAAAGAATTATTAAGTCAATAAGCTGAATGAAAAACCCCCTTCAAAATTGATAAGGTAAACGTAGATTCCCGCTTTCGCGGGAATGACAATGCAGGGGAATGACAATGGTAAGATTCCCGCAGCGGATGGGTTGAGATTGCCGCGCTGCGATCGCAATGACAGGGTGTACGGTTTTTGGTTATGAATAATAAAAAACCCCGACGATTTGGCCGGGGTTTTGAGTTTTTTAAACGTGGATTCCCGTTTTCACGGGAATGACACAACGGTGTCTATTTTTGTTCAGGCAGATCGAATGGCGAAACGAAATCGCCGAATTTTTTGCCTGCTTCTTCCAGGCGTTTTTTCTGCTCTGCCAATACGCTGAAAACTTCAGCGGGCGATTCGGCTACATTGTCTTTATGATACTTAACAACGCGGTCAATCTTTGCAAGATTTTCTTTAATGCGAATCGTAAACTGACTTACATAATCAGCCTGCGAGTAATCTTTCTTCAAAACCTGTTTGAATAATTTTTTCAAATCTTCATAGCACGGAATCAAACCAGTCGGAGCTACGCGGCATGGTGCTTCGCCGTGAACGCGGAGTTCCATCCATTTTACCCAGACATGTTTATCGCGAACGCCGTTGCAGAATTTGCCGCCTCTATCGCGAATGAAATAATTAACTCCGAACACCAATGGCGGATTTTTGAATTTCTTGCCGAACTCGAGATTGTTCTGTACATATTTGCCCAGCGAAATGGCGACAAAATCCTGAATACTCATCAGGTTGATTTCCGGCACGCCTTCTTTGCCAACTGTCGCGAAAGTAGTTTCTGTTTCCAGAGCAGCACCATAAGAAACGATGCCGTGATTCCAGTTGAAACCCTGCTGGCAGGGCACGTAAGATTTTGCATCGCGTCCGCCATACATCAAACCCGCAAGTTCAACGCCTTTCGGATTGTTCAGTTCGGGATCGCAATTCTTCAACGCCGGCAGCGTTACCGCATAACGTGCGTTCTTGTGAGCACATGGAATTTCTGCGCCTTTAGCGTTTTTCTTGCCTTTATGCCACTGACCGGTGAAATTCTCGCCATCAGCCGGAATATCGATACCCATTCCGAGCCAATATGGTTTGCCGTCTTTTACCAGCACATTCGAGAAAATAACTTCGCCTTCTTTGGTAAGCGCATCCCAGATAGCCGGGTCGTCTTTTGCCGTAACGTTCTGGATAATACCGAAAATGCCCGCTTCCGCATTGACAGCCATGCATTTTCCGTTGATTTCACGGAAATAAGCGATATCGTCGCCCAGGATTGTTTCGCCTGGCAGCATCGCGGTCGATGTCTTCCCGCAGGCGCTTGGAAACGCACCGGCAAGGTAAGTCTTTCTGCCGCCTTTGCCGTAAACGCCTGAAAGGAACATGTGTTCCGCCAACCAGCCTTCGCGATCTGCTTTGCGAATCGTTAAGCGAAGTGCCAGCTTCTTTAAGCCGACGGTATTACCCGCATATTGGGTATTTACCGCATAGACTGTGTCAGTTGAGTAATCTATATATATGCGTTTTTTGCTGACCTCTGTACTGGTCATTCTTTCGTCCATTTTGCCCGCGGAATGAAGCGTCGCGAAGAATTCAGCCTTCGCACCAAGGCGTTTGAACTCTTCGTAGCCTCTGCGGTACAGCAAATCAAGACTGTGTGAAACATAGAATGAATCTGTGCATTCAACGCATGGGATGCTGAAAACCGAATTATTCGGTCCCAAAGTCATAAACCGGACAGCCATTGTCCGCTGTTGCATCGAACCAGCCAGCAAGCCCTTTACCTCTTTCAGGCCTGCATCTCTATCCATCTGATTAAGAGCCTTGCTCAAAGTCTCACCAGCGGGAACCATATATTTAGTTACCTCTCTATCCCTGCCCTGGTCTTCCATGCCGTCAAAGTGGATAGTATGTCCCTTGATTTCCAACTGCTTCTCTTCGCCTGTCGCTACAGCCTGCTTTCGTGTATATTCGACATCGCCTGCGGCATCTGTAGATACAAATACCTTCGCCGGCTTTGCCAATTCAATCGATTCAGCTACGAATTGAAAGAGCTTTTCATTGTTCAAAGCTGAAATCTTTGCAAAATTTTCTTTGTCCAGTTTCTGTTCCAGGTACTGTTTGGCGTTAGCAACAGCCATAGTACATCCGTCCTTTCTAAAGTAAATGGGATTTTTTGTAGCCACAAAGGCACTAAGGCACAAAGAAATATTATGTATATTTTTAAACTTCGTGTCTTCGTGCCTTGGTGGCTAAAGAATAGTTACAAAAAGGCGCAAAAACCGAAGGATGTTAGAAATTTTTTGGAGAAATGTCAACTTAATAATGCTGAAAACCGCAAAAAAAACAAATTTTTTTATCACGGATTACGCAGATAGGGCGGATTGGCTATAATCTTTATGTAAGAAGTCCAATAATATCAGCGAAATCAGTGTAATCAGCGATTTTAAAAGCCAAGGGTTTTGTTGACAAAAACCGTATCTTTTTAGGTGGATTTTAACTCTATTCAAACCGGCATAAATTGCATTCCCAGTACTAAAAAAGTTGATTTTTATGAATTTTTAACTTGCTTTTCTCTCGGTTAAATGCTAGTATGGCTTTGCGTTCACATACTGCCAAACAGTGTAACGCATAGAAATTATTACTTTTTTATCCCTTTAACGGGGATGAAAGGAGGTGCTGGAAAAGGAGACGAAAGTCAGAACTGGCCTTCCGGTTCCGACGCGTGATGTGGTCAACTTTGCTTGTTCGATTTCTTTTTCAGGCAATAGGGCAAAGGAAGGGAACAAAGAAATCAAAACCTAAACCGGGCTACTCAAACGTTTTGAGAAGTCCTAAGAAAAAGTAAGAAAAAAGAGAATTGTTTTATTTTGAGAGGTAAGTGAAATGAAGAAGCTGATTTTAGTATTAGCGATAGCATTAATGGCTTGTCCAGCATGGGCTGTGTTGACTGTTGATTTGGTAGAAGTCGATAGCGATACAGTTGCTGTACATTATTCAGGCGCAGATACAGCCAATCTGCCAAGAGCATTCGCTCTGAAACTCACAATTGACGGCACCGGCGAGTTCACAGCCGTTACCGCTACAAAGACTGGCGAAAGCACAGCATCTGCACCAGGCTTTGGTATTTTCCCGGCAAGAATTCAGATTAGCACAGCAGGCGCTGTAACAGATTACGGCAACCCATTGGCAGCTGCAGATTCAGTTGGTACAACTGACCAGGTTCTGCCAAGCAAAGAAATCGTGCTTGAATTCGGTTCATTGTATTATGGTGATGCAAATGCACCTGCAACAGAAGGTACACTTTGCACAATTGATTTCACAAAAGGTTCTGCAACCGCAATCGCGATGGAAGATGAACTCACATATCGCGGCGGTCTCGTTTTTGAAGACGGCACACAGGGCGATGTTGCGTTCAATTATCCTATTCAGACAGAGGAAACCATCACACCTCCGACAGTAAACAAGACAACAGCTGCTCCAGCGGTTGCCGACAAAGTTAATGGCGGTCGCAGTGAGACATTTGTTGCTAGCGCAACCAGCAGCCTCGGTCATACGCTTGAGTATCAGTTCACATGGGGCGATGGTGTTGTAGGTTCTTGGGGTGCTGCTAGTCAGACCCATACGTATACCTACTCTGCAACAGGCAACTACACCGTTACCGTTCAGGCTCGTTGTGCCGCAGATACTGCTGTTGTTTCCGCGGTTTCAGCCAACTACGTAGTAACTCGCGAAGCTGTAAAATCTTCTAATGCAACGATCTATGCTGCATGGGCAGACTTTGGTCGTCCTAACTGCTGGGCATTCCAACGCAATTGTCGCGGCGATGCCGATGGAGCTGGTAGTGGCCTTAACGCTAATAAGGTTTGGGTGAATGCTACAGATTTGAATGTTCTTGCAGCAGGTTTCGGTAAAAATGTGGCAGCTCTCAAGCTTGCCAGTTACAATGGAATTCCGGCAATTTGTGCCGATAACGACCGCCTTGGTAGTGGCCTTAACGCTAATAAGGTTTGGGTCAATGCCACGGATTTAAATAAACTGGCTCTATACTATGGTAAGAATGTAGCAGGTTGTCCAGTTTGCACCGACACGACTAATATTTGGTTCTGGACGAATTAATTAAGTTTAGTGTAAATGAAAGTTTAAAATGAATTGTTTAACATTAATGTTTATTTTTTAAGGAGGTTTTATAATGAAGAAGTTGTTAGCTTTAGTTTTAGTTCTTGCTATGGTCTCGTTGGCCAATGCAACATATTTCATTGGTCTTGAGGGTTCAACTATCACAGTTTCAAGTGATGTAGGCCTGATTGGTGGACTCGATTTGGGTATTGCAGTAATCGGCGAGGCTACGATTAGTGATGTTATTTATCGTACGGAAGGTGCACCAGTCAATGCGCCAGTCGTTGTTAGCTATAGCGCCGCAGACCTGGTAGGTGCTGGGCTTCCTTATGAAGCTTATACTGGCGGTTGGACGACTTTCCAATTTGGTGATCCAGTTACGACCCCGAATGTTGCCGGAACATGGTTTACTGCCACTGTAACTGGTACTCCAGGTACAATCATTGCTCTTACTGATTCTATCAGCGGTGAGGCATTCGGTGGTGAAGGTCAGAGCGTTGTTATTCCAGTTCCAGAACCAGCAACAATGGTTATTCTGGCTCTCGGCGGATTGCTGATCAGAAGAAAATAGTCGAACTACAGCGTTGAGCGTATAGCGTTCAGCGATTAGGACTATGAAATTAAAGGGGTCGATATTATCGGCCCCTTTTTTTATGCGCTCATTGACTTTCACTACCCCTCTGAAAAAATATTATTTATCGCAGATTACGCTGATCGCACAGATATGTATTTCTATATATAACAAAGTCTTATAAAATCAGTAAAATCCGTGTAATCAGTGATTAAAATGAATTTTTAAATTTTTTCCATTTTTCCCTTGCATTAATCCATACCTCCTGCTATAATACCTAGAGTTGATGGGCGTAAAACTCATCAATCACCAGTTTGGGGACAGAGAGAAGTTATTGCATTACAGTTTTAAGTTCTAAAGTTTTGATCTATGGAGTTTCATTTTCCATTCAATTCAAAATTTAAAATTAAGAATTTAAGATTAATGTGATGGCTCTTTCGACAATTTCATTCACTATTTAGCCACAAAGACTCAAAGACACTAAGTTTCTATTTATTATTAACTATTTTTTCTTTGTGCCTTAGTGGCTAACAAAAAGTCGGCTTTAAAACGCGTATCGTTTATTTAATTGTTGTAGCCGCGAATGCGGCAAAAAAAGTATTTTATTAACTTCTCTTTCAATTTAGGAGACCGAACAATGAAGAAAATTTTAGCTTTAACTTTAGTTCTTTCGATTGCCTCGTTGGCAAGTGCAACGTACACTATTGGTCTTGTTGGCTCAACCATCACGGTTTCAAGTGATGTAGGCTTGATTGGTGGACTCGATCTGGGCATTGCAGTAATCGGCAATGCTACAATTGATAACTTTGCTTATCGCACAGTAGATGCACCAGTAAATCCGCCAGTCGTTGTTGGCTATAGCGCCGCAGATCTGTTAGGTTCCGGAGCTCCTTATGAATCTTATACTGGCGGTTGGACGACTTTCCAATTTGGTGATCCAGTTACAACACCGAATGGTGCCGGAATGTGGTTTACAGCGACTGTGACTGGTACAGTCGGTACTCAGCTTCTTCTTACAGATTCCATCACTGGCGAGGCATTCGGTGGTGTAGGTCAGAGCGTTACTATTGTTCCAGAACCAATCACAATGGCATTGCTCGGACTTGGCGGTTTGTTTATTCGCAAACGCAAATAATTATAAATTTGAAATTTGAAATTTTAAAAACCCCGGTATCAAAGCCGGGGTTTTTTTTATTATTGCGTACAAAGTAATAAAAGTTAGAATATATTTTTATTGCTTGTACGCAAAAGGATTAAAGATGAAAAAAATCTATGTAGTTTTACTTGTGGTTGTAATATTACTAAATAGCGGCTGTCAGGAAGCGTCTAAGGCAAAAATTGATAAAATGGCACCTAAGGAATTCCCTTCAACTATGGTTGGGACGTGGCAGGCTCCGCCCGGCATTCAGGATGTTCCAGGCTGGCAGATTACATTTGAGAAGGATGGCTCTATTTCCAAAATATTCCATAGTATTTTTGCGCAACCGATAGTAGTCAGCCAGGGTGGTATTGACATAGAAGGTCCAGATCCGAATACCTATATGGCTGTTGTTCTTGGACCGGTTGAAACGGAGTATGATCCGGTTTCAAAGATAATCAAAGCAAGGATTGTTGTGGATAGCTATGAAATGAAATTTGTGCCAGGTTCTTTGAAGGGCAGGATGATCGATACATTTATCGGAAAGGCATCGGAAGATGGGCAGACATTGCAAGCCGAATGGCGGAACTATGGCTGGCTGGAAGGCGCTACAGAGCCGAATATTGCCCTTATCGATAAAGAACCCGGTGAGATAATTGTCTTTCAAAAGTTACATCTCAGCGACCCGAATATTATAAGTCAATAATCGTAGTTTTGTTCGTAGTGAGTTCGCCATCACTATATACACATTTCTATTTTTGCCAATTATTGGCCAGTGGTATAAAATCCATAAAGTTTACAGTTTCGTTTTGCTGGGTATCCGCTCCACCGCACCAATTATTGCTCGCTGAACAAACTCCCAACCAGAAAGAAGCAATCACGTATAAATCCTCATTATTGACATGGCAATCGCCTGTTAATCACCTTGCTGAATCGAAAAATGCAATAAAAAGAAATGTTAAAAATTTATCCATCGTTTTCATAATAGCCTCATTTATAACTCTATTACCGATAAAAATAGTAAATCAAGAGATATTTTAAAATTCGTGCAAGTTCGCAAAATCTGCGGTTTCAAAAGGTACCCTAAAACTCCCAATTTTGCACTTTTCCTCACTTAATCATACCAAATCAACACTTTTTTCTGCTTTTGTTAAATACGCGTAAGTTTACGCTATCCGCTAGCCGCTCTACGCTAAATTTGCATAGCAAATTGAATATATCGGTAGCATTTAAAAATACTATGTAGCATTTTGAAAATATTACGAGGGTATTTTCCCTTGCGCAAATTTTCTTGCGCTCTTTTAAACCTAAAATCAATATTAGTCCCCCTATATAGGCCCATCTTGCGCAGTTTTACACCTGTCATCCTGGAGCGCAGCGAAGGATCTCGTTTTTAGGTTAAAAAAACCAACTGCTCCCTGAATA
>JBDKUM010000263.1:0-4916 GCA_039679715.1 Phycisphaerales bacterium | reverse complement strand
TTGCATAATCTATAGCAACAAGGACCATATAGCGGGTCAAACCTTTTAACGTATAAACTTCACTTGTAAAAAAATCAATGGCGCTTAAAGATTGCCAATGCGCAGATATAAATTCTGCCCATGTTGTTTTCTTATTCCTATCCCGAGATATTTTTTGATTTTTTCTTTTTCCGGTTCTCTGAAGCAATGGAACGGCTCTTCTATAAAATCGCTGCAAATACCCATTAGATTCAATGAGCATTTTACGCCTTTAAGAAAACTTGAACTATGTTTGCCCGTACTGTAGATAGTTGTACTTATCCACATTACTTTATTATGTAGTTCTCTTGCTTTATTAATATCCCCTGCAGCCGCAGCATTATATAAATCAACATAAAGTTTTGGAAAGATATTCGCTCCGCCGCAGATTCCTCCATGCCCGCCGAGCAGAATGGTCTCGGCAAGAAGCTCTTCGGGACCAACCAAAAACGTAAAATCTTTTTTCTCTTTTAAAAGCAATTGGAGCTTATGGAAATAAACCATATTTCCGGAACTGTCCTTAATGCCGTAGATGTTCGGTATTTCCGCAGCTTTAGCAACTGTTTCCGACTCAAAAAAAACCTTTGTACAACTCGGCATATTATATAAATATAAAGGCAATGGTAATTGAGGAGCCAAATGCTGGAGGTATTCCAGTAATTCAGGCTGACCCGTCTGGAAATAATAAGGCGGAGCCAAAACAACCGCACTTACACCCTGTTTATGAGAAAACTCCGCAATTTTTATAGACTCGATATGCGAGGTATCGGTAATTCCGACAAGAACCGGCACTCTGCCGGCAACTTGTCTGCAAGTACGTTCAATTAATTCATAACGAAGTTTATAACTTAATGATGGTGCTTCGCCTGTTGTACCAAGAATGAAAAGACCGTGAACGCCCCCGGAGAGAATGTGCTCAATTAGTTTTTCAAGACCCGGCAAATCAATATTATCCCTATCAAGAAGAGGAGTAATCATTGGCGGAATAATGCCACATAATGGTCTTGACAAATTTACCGTTGTCATTTAATTTCCTTTTAGAAAAACACTCTTATTTGTGCAAATTATTACTTTCCCGGAATGTAATTTTCTATACTGGCCCGGACTTGTTCCCATCTGCTTCTGAAAAAAACGAATCATATTGTATGTTGTCGAATAACCAGTCATATCCGCAATCTGTTCAATGCTCCTCTTAGTATCAAGCAGTAAGGCATTAATGCGATTAAGCCTGGCACGATTCAATTCCTCCCGAAGGGTAAAACCCATAACTTGTCTAAAACGACTCTGGAGTACCCTCAAACTTACTCCTACCTGTTCGGCGATTTTTTCAACCTGTATAATATCAGTGGAATTTCTTCGGATATAAGCCAAGACTTCGGCGATAGTTTTATCTTCCACCGCAAGAAAATCCGTCGAGCGGCGTCCGACAACTTCTATCGGTTTAACATTTATAACCGAATCTACGGGCTGAATCCCTGCCATAAGATTGTCAAGTAGTGCCGCTGCTTCATACCCCGCCTGCTGACCGTTCAGAATTATGCTGGACAAAGGCGGATCTGAAAATTCACAAATAAGCTCATCATTGCTTACGCCAAGAACAGCCACATCTTCAGGTACATATAAGCCGGCAAATTTTGCGGCTTCAAGCACATGTTCTGCACAATCGTCGTTACAGGCCATAACTGCCACCGGTTTTGGCAGAGAAACAAGCCATTCAGCAAGCATTTTTTGAGCTTTTTCCCATGAAAAAGACATCCGCTTTTTTGACGGCCCATAAATTGATATACTACAACCGTTGTCTTTTATAACTTTTGAAAAAGCGGTACACCGAATATCAGACCAAAACATGTCCTCAAAGCCGCAAAATCCGTAATGCTTGAAACATTTTTCGAGAAAATACTTTGCCCCCATTATTCCAATATGTTCATTATTAATAGCAAAGGTGTTCTCGCCTGTCCTGGCCTGCTTGACAGAAACCATTGGGATACCCTTCTTCTTAAGCAAAGCAAATTCTTCAGGATAACGAGTTATAACTCCTTCTACGCCCCAATCCATCAATTGGGCAATGTAATGCCTAACCTGTGTGGGATTGAAATGGTAATAAGGGTCTAACTTGTCTAAATAAAATACCCAATTACCACTTACGCGTGCATAGTTTGCAATGCCTAGCACAACTTCCCTTTCGTGGCCTCGAATGGCTTCTATGATTAGCGCAACTTTTTTCCGTTTATCCGCCATAAGTACACAATTTTAACCATTGAAGCATAAATCTTCAAGAAACCATTCTCCATATGCAACAGAAATGTTCATTTTATCGTATCGGTGCAGTTCGTTTGCCATTGGTTATCGACGGCTGCAACACTACTTTGATAGATGGTGCAACTTTGTATAATGCACCTCCGACCAGAGTATCAACTATATAATCTTCAAAATTTGCGGACGATTTCCAGTTCAACGCACAGTGAATCTTTTTGCCGTCGGCGTCAGGAACAGTATACCCGTCATCTGTAACTTTAAGTTTGACATCCTGAATTTCGAGCATATCTGTTTCCGCAGTCATATACGCAGCAACGGTATCATACAGTATTGAACTGTGGGTATGTAAATCAGCAAATGTAAAATTTGGATTAGGCGCAAAGCTAGGCCGGCAAATCCAGAAAGCATAGTTTTCAATAATAGACTCTATCAGCGGGTCTTTAGAAGTTATTATTCGTGTATATCTCGGTCCTGTCAGACGAATTGTGCCGCAGGTGTCCAATGGCGTGACAAGCATCTTCCAGTCGGAATTAAAGACTCGTTTTGCCGCATCGATATTATTGACGATGTTGCATTCTTTACTGATAACGGATTTGCCATTATAACCTTTATAAACGCTTCCCAACATTCCAACTATGCGTGAACATTTCGTAATTTCAGGCCATTGTTTCAATGCAGCGGCAATATTCGTAAGTGGAGCAATGGCGAGGATCACCACTTCCTGCGAGGAGGATTTTATTGTATCTATAATTGCCTGTACGCCGTTCTGATGGATTTTGCCCGGATATTTATCAAGGTCATAATCCAATGCCCAGCCCTTATAATAGCAATCCATCTTGACTAAAGGTAAACCAATCCCGATTGGAATATCAGTTCGCTTGGCTCGCTCGAGCATTTTGGCAACTATTTTCGCCCTTGCAAGCGTATCGCCGACCGCAGTCGTAATAAGCTTTATGTCGAACTGCGGCATTCTCAAGAGCATTGCCAACGCCCATGCGTCATCAATATCGCCGCCTATATCTGTGTCCACAATTATAGGTATTTTCTCAGAATTGTTTCCATTAAGATGCATTTTGAGTTCTTTCATAGTTGTCTGTTGTTACTAATCATAATCTCGTGCGTTTTTCACCCAACCCGGCCAAATTATGCTCTCATATCTGGGGGTTGCTGTCGACATAGTAAGCTCCCACGTACGATGCCAGCGAAGCTTAAGTAACTTTTTAAGGCCAATACGTTTGACAGACCAATCTGCCATAAGCAGATTAACAGATAAGTCGTGCCTATTAATAAAAAACCGATTCATATTATTTGACGTATTCAAGCTGTTGAGTGGATTCATATCTTCCGAACTCGCCGATGGAGGCAAATTTCGAGGGGTATAGCGAGGGTCATTTGAAACAGGAAAAGCACAATCTCCAAAAACTGGAACTGTTGATGGACTTGTAATAGTAAGTTTACTTCTCCACATACTTTTCTTTTCCCAGTCTTTGGCGTTTGGGAAATCTACACTTCGCGTCCAGCCATTTTCCCCATAACTAAAATATGGCCATTCCTTATCATATCCCCAAAGAGCTGGAGTTTGTCGTCCTCCCCATGCTGCAAACGGCCATTTGCCGCCTTTATTATAAGGCTGTTTTGCTGCCGGACAAAGGTAAATATCTGCTGACTTATCTGGATTTGTTGCAATATACTTTGGTATTGCGTTTATCCAGCATCCTGGTTTGAGACCTTTTGAATCAGCCGGGTATGGTTCCGTAGGAAATTTTCCGTTATACGCATTTGTATACATTTCATAGCCGAGCGCCCATTGCTTTTCGTTTGATACGCATATTACTCGTACAGCCTGTTTTTTAGCATTTGATAAGGCCGGTAGAAGCAATGCCAGCAACAAAGCTACAATCGATATAACAACCAGCAACTCAACTAAAGTGAAACCTTTACCTTTTATCTTATTCATTTTTATTCCTTATTTATTTCCCAAATCAGATTGCTGCGGCATCAGCAAGACACCGCAGCAAACATTATGAACAAATAATTAAAGAGGCCACATTCCATTACTAAGCCAATCTGCAGCAAGTATAGCAAAGTCATTAAAATCAACTTTGCAATCATCATTAAGGTCAGATGTATAATCAGTCAGACATCTGCTTGGCCAAAGACCAATATAATCGATATAAACTAACCCTGTACCGCCTGATGAAGTCCCTGATTTATTGCCAATACCAATATACATTTTAGTTATATTGCTCATATTCAGACTCGGATTTGCTGCGGTGAAGGATGCCAAATCTATGTGTTTACAAATCCATACACTGCTGTATCCAGAGGCTATTGAATTAACATCAACAGACGCCGTATTCGCGCCGTCAGAAAGTGCGATATACATCTTTTGTATCGAATTGCCCGAAGCGCCCTTATACCAAATGTCTATTGATTTTGCATTATTAACCAGGAAATTGGCAAATGGCGGCGTTCTTTCGATTTCAGAATAGTATTTTCCGCCTACCGCGCCGGTGTTGTCATACGAAAACCCACAGGAATAAGTACCTTCGCGGTATGTTGTTGACAAAGCAATCGATGACCCGCTGCTGCTGTCGGAGGTACCGTCTTTCCATACGGCTTGCAAAGCAGCGGTGTCCGCA
>JBDKUM010000262.1:0-12757 GCA_039679715.1 Phycisphaerales bacterium | reverse complement strand
TAAAACCTTGGGGTTTAAGATGAGTTCGCCTGTTTTGTTTGAAGGCCATATTTTTATCTTTTCTATGTAGCGGGACATAATTTTACGAATAGCTTCGTCACGTTGACCTTCAATCGCATTTTCCAATCCTACAATCATATCTTTTGCCCATTTTCTTATAGATTCCTTATCTATGGTTTGATTTTCATTTTTCGTCATATTTTCCTCATTTTGAAGATATTCTTTGCGTAGGCGCAATTGGGTAAGACGATCATTGAGCATGGGTAAGTTTGCAGGGTCTATTGTTCCAACAATTGCGTTTATTGTTTCATTAATTTGTTTAAGTTCTTGTGCAATGCGGTCGGATTTTTCATTATCTAATTTTTCATTTGTTAGAATTTTTATAAAATGGTTTATTGCTTCTTCAACGCTGTCTTTATCACCTAAAACTAAATTAGATAATTTTTTCAGCACCCAAGATTCGAGTGCTTTTGCTTTTATATGTGAAGGAAAAGAGCATGTGTTTTTCCCATAGCGTCTCCGACCGGCACAGGTATAGTAATAGCTAATTATATCTTTCCGTCCTTCAATATGACCTTTATGTTTTCTCTCGCCCCAGAAACTTGTGTTGCAGTCACCGCAAACCAGAACTCCGCTCAATAACCATCGTCTGGTCTGATGTCCGTGACCTCCTTTTGCTAAATGGCGTTTTAAAACAAAATTTTGAACTTTAAGCCAGTCTTGTCGGCTTACGATGGGTGGGATTACATCGCGTACAGTTACCCAATCGTCTTTTGAAGTTTTGAGCGACCTAGAGGATTCGTCTTCTCTTTTAGTTCTCATTGCACGACCATTTTCTATAGCATAAAATTTAGATTCAGTTCTACGATTCCATACAAGGTCTCCTTGGTATGCTGGGTTTTCCAGCAACGCTTTGATAGTAGTAAATGACCAGCTATTGCCCTGTGGACTAGCCATTCCTTTTGCATTAAGTTTGTCAGCTATACCTTTGAAGCCAACACCATCCAAACACATACGAAATATGTCTTTTACAACATCAATGCGATCCGGCGAACTTAAAGTAAGTCGGGCTTTGCATTCTTTGCCCGGCTTATGAAGCGACTGGCCTTTAATGTATTTAGCTTGGAATCTTCCTTGCTTGTCATAGACCTCACGAATACCATTCTCACAAAAACGAATTCGATAAAGCAGTGAACCGTCGGGGCCAATTATTTCTCGGTCGTACCCATATGGTGGTGTTCTACCCGGATCAGATTCTGCTAAAATTGCACTCACCTGACCACGCAAGGTATTCTGTGAAAGACTAATTGAAAATTGACGGTTTTGAAATTGCTTTACGGTTCTTAATACATCGCCATCAATCCCTTCGCGTGAAAGATAATCTTCCGTTACAGAAAGAACTTTTACGCCTGATCTTCTTAGGAGATAACGATAATGCTCTGTTTCAGTTACATCACCTCTGCTGAAGCGGTCGCTATTCCAAACAATCACCGCTTTAAAATCTCCTGCAGCAGCATCGGTCACCATACTTTGAAAAGCTGGCCGCTTGTCAGCGCTGGTGCCGCTTATTGCATCATCGATATATTCACGAATTATTTTATACCCATGTTGAGAAGCATAATGGCCAATTTCACGTTTCTGGTCTTCAAGACTTTGCTCCTGTTTGTCAGTTGAACGACGCAGGTATCCGACCGCTGGTATTTTTTTATCTTTTTCCATTTAAAAGTCCCCATAATAAACCACCAACACAATTAACTCTGGTTGGCATGTTAATCAACTCATTAACGACGTATTTACATCGAAATATGCGAAAATTTTGTCGTTTCCGACCGAATCTTTGCTAATTTCCGACCGTTCCCGCCGCGAAAGCAAAAAACCAAGTTTTTCCAAGTACCTTTTAGCCCTATACGCACTTAACGTGGTTTCTTGGTATCTTCGTAATATAAGCCATTATAATAGTGGTTTCTTCGAAGAATATATATTCTGGTTTTTCACATCTTCGAAGATACCAACATACCAACAAACCAAGTTGCTAAATGCCCTATTCATGTGGTATCTTCGAATCTTCACAAATGAAATCTAGCATTTGTTCTGGTGTTACCCAATACCATTTGCAATTAACTAGAGGCCCTTTCTTTTTAGATAATATTTTTAAATCTGTTTTTGCCGCATGTAGTGTGTTGTGATTAATCCCTGCTTCTTTTGCGGATTCTTCAATTATTGTAGAAAGGACAGGGCCATCCTTTAGAATATCTTTTAGAAACTGTTGTGCTTCATCTCACGCTGAACTTTTTTTCTTTGTTTTAGTTTCATTTTCAAATTGTTCTCTAAAGAATTTACCAGCGGTCATTTCAACTGTAGAATCCTCCCACATTACAGAATTATTAACTATCATATATGACATGCCGGAGTCATCCTCCGCAATATTGTTTTTAGCAGGAAGCATTAATCTTCGTGGACTTTCTATTTCGCCATCATCGTTGTCACGTGTTATAATCCAAACAACTCTGGCTGCTGCAACAAATGCTAATGAACCCATTGCACGATATAGAGGATTTGATCCTCCACCTTTATTAAGATGTGTAACGGCTAACATTGCAACCTGATAAGATGCTGCAATATCCGCCAACGGTGCTAATAAGCCACGTATTTCAGTGTTAGAATGGCCATCAGCTTTTCCCAAGTATGCGGATATCGGGTCAATTATTACTAAGCGGCAGTCTCTAATAGATGTTATGGCGTTCTTTAAAACTTGCATGTCGGTTGTTAAATCAAAATACTTTTGTTTGCCATCACCCATATTAACCGCTCGCAAAATATGAATGCGATTGCAATCAGCATTCATCTGTTCCAAACGAGGTTTAATAGTATCAGCGGGATCATCTTCAGCACTAAGCAAAATAACAGAACCAACTTCCGGTCTTATATCCGGTGAATCGGGCCATGGCTGACCTGAAGAAACTCGTGCAGCTATATCCAACGAAACGAATGATTTCCCAAGGCCGGGATCACCTGCAAGTACTGTTAATTTGCCGATAGGAACTCTTTTTGGCCATAACCAATTTATCTCTTTAGTTTCAAAACTTGAAATGGGACAAATATCAGGCTGACCAAATTTTGCTAAATCTTTTAATTGGCCATCCCAATTTTCGATCACTGCTTGTCTAGCCTGACTTGGCTCATAACGTGATATGCTATGAGCAATTTTTTTTATTTCTTTATCGTCAAGCGGTGGAACACACCTGCGAGAATTAATATCTGAAAGTGCTTCATAAATAATTGGTGCTTCCATTCCCAAGGATCTCAAATGACCAGCCAATGACGCCATAGTGCTATTTCGATAACCTTCAGGTATAGGTGAAGAATCCGGCTTATACTTATTTGGATTTTCTTTTGAATCATCTCTAGCCATTTTTATAAGCCATTCTGGGCATTCTGCAAGTGGCACATCAGCTATATCGCTCGATAGTTCAAAACTATATTTATTGCCGCTTTCATGGCTACTCGGAGGCAGCATGACATAACCGCCATCACCTTTAATGTCGATGCCGCTGGCTATTTTCCCACTGCTGCAACCAACATTTCCCGGATGTTTAAAATAATAATGCTGCCCACCACCACCTGTGAAGCTTTGTACTGTGTCAAGAAGTTTACCATATTGTGAAATTAATTCCTGAAGACTGTAATCACCACCGTGACGCGGATCAACATCAAGAACAAGAATACCGCTCGGATTACCTGTTGGCATTGCTATATCGGCATTAGGTGTCCGCTGCCACCAAAGATCTATTTGGTTGGGCATTGTGGTTGCATCATGAAATCCATGTTCCGGTATTGGCTTTTTTGTTTTAGACCAACATGGAAAAACTGGTATGCCTTTTTTTATATATTTTATAGCAGCTTGATATAACTCATTGGTGTTTTGTTCCACTTTTTCCTCCTGATGCTAAGCACAGCGTTTTACTTGCGATTTGTGCCATTGCTCTAAAAGCCAATTTGCTAAAACTTCTGAACGGTGCATCCATTTTTCTTCCGATGAATCAGATGCTTGTCCAATTGTAGTTATGATTTTGTAACCACAAACGACATCTTCAACTTCCGTGTTAGATTGCATTGGAGAGACCTCTATACTGAATTTAGACTTTCATTATAGGGTCAAATCAGGTAGGATATAAACTGTAAGTCCTAACCCGACTTGCCCCGAATAGTCTGCTTGGGGCTGGTAACCAAAAGCAGACTAAAAGCTTACAAAGCAAATGGAAGGGGCTTCCAAAGGAAGCACCCTTCCGAATCGGGCTATGCCTGGCCCTTACTTTTTACTGCTGCCCTGGAATCACAAAGAGCCGCTCCAAAATCAAAATAAACCCGCCATGACATAGCTAAGCGGTTTACATCTTGATCAAGCCCAAAGTACTCAACAGTTGGAGTCTGTTTGCCATTCAGGAAACAAACAATCATCGGACTGGCACTGGGTGCAGCAAAAAGATACCATTGTGTTTTTGTCGCTGAATTTCCGAACTTACCGGTATTTGAAAGGCGAGGTTCAACTTCAAGACTAACCGCTCTGCGGAGACTATTACCAGTTGGTAAATCTTGTGCCGCTTGAATATACTCGCTTTCTAGAATAGCTCGGCCTACGGATTCAAGTTCAGGAGGAACTAACAAAGTAGCTGGTTTTAGATCTAGATCATTTCCTTTGCTGTCGCGCTGAGTTCTCATTGCGGTAATTGCACTAGACAGTGCTTCAATACACAAAATGGTATCAGCGCCTGAAAGATAATTACCATTAGCCTCACTGAAGAAGTTGCCGGCATTACCTAAAAGTACTGTGAAAACCAAATCTGAAAGACTACGCATAGCGGCTCGGCCTAAACCTGTGGCTATACCATCAAAAACAGAAAGATCATCGTTTATTATATCGCGACGATCAATACCAAGTATTTTTCCAAATGTATCAGCCTTGAAAGACTTTAGTGATTCACCAAGATCGCCATGCTTCAACTCACCACCAGCTGCTACCATCTCTAAATTATTTCCAAAATAACTTGGTTGAATCGCATAGTTATTTTTGAAATCGGCTACGTTTTGAATCCGGCAAAATGCTCGCCATGTAGCTGCTGTTTCTTCATACGCATCAAGTAATAGCTTATTTGCCACATTACCTAAAGCATTTGGAAGGCTTATTGTTGACATAGCGGCCCTGACTAATTCATCCCGACCACGTGGAATTTCCAACATATCTGTTTGTAATGCAGCACGACAAAGGTCAAGCAATGAATTCACTCTCAGCCTTACGCCTGATTCCATTGCGTTTGCTCCTAAAGTTTTTTCACCCAAACCGCTAAAACCCATATAATTGAGCAGTGCTGCTTCAAGGGTAACCGCATTAGAAATATGCGTAATATTTCTCACGCCTGATAAAACTGGCCTGCTGGCTCGTAATATCTCAAGTTCGGTTCTAGTTTCGTCCCAACCTTCATTTATTGCTTTTGCTTCAATGCCATCACTACGATTTTCGCATAGTTTATGAATTGCCTCTATGCGATTCGCTTCGGTAGAAGCTTCGGCCCGAATTTGTTCTTTTGTAATCTCTGCTTCCATTTTAAAACCTTTCCTTAACGAAGCTGCTATTGCGACACGAGTTGCAGAATCACAGCCTACGCCAACTATTGAAACTTCACGAAGTTTGCCTTTTAATACAACTGTCAACCCCGATAACGGAGCTATGATTGTTTTATTGTTAACACTAACTTTTTCACCTGCTTTTATCCTAGTATGCTCAAGAACTTCAACACCTACGGAAGCTTGCCATGGGAAACCATTTTTAGCGGAATCCACTATTTGATTAACTGCTTGGCCTGTGCTTGAAATCAAACCAGATACTACTAATTTGTCTTCCAAGATAGAAGCTTGACCGTGACCTACCACTCCTGCCAACTTTGATTCATGATCAGCTAAAATAGGAATTTGGCCAAGTTCAAGCCCGCTTAGTTCGATGGCAATTGCTCCCCATCCCGGAACAGTCATAATACCTCCACCATAAGCGAGGATTTCTACAGCCGGAAGCTTGGCAGCATTTACTGAAGCCTCAAGATTAATCGAATTTTCAACTATTATGCTTTCCATATTTATCTTTCTTTGCCAGTTCTAAGCTTTTGTTCCACTCTGCTTGTTCTTTAGCATTCATAGCTCTATAAGAAACGGTGGCATAAATGCCAACCCCAGGGGCACCGGGCATAACAGTCATAACAAGGAGACTAGTATTGCCCCCAAGTTGCGGATTTTCTTGAAGTGCCTTTCTCTGTGCTCTAATATCCTGAGCAGGGTTGATATTAAGAAAATATCTCATCATGGTTCCGGGATTGTAGCTAGCCTGCCCATCGAGGTATTCAGCCGCTTCATCGACGTTCTCAGGATACCACTGGCGATTGCGTCCGCTACCGCTAGCAGGGCCTTTGATTTCTTCCTTGCGGATAAGATAGTCAAGCATTGCAGCATCAACATTAAGTCCTCTCGACCGTAATTCGCTGACAGCGGCATCAGTATTACGGGGATAAGCATCATCTAAAATCTTTTTCTTTATTTCTTTAGGTGCTCTTTCGGACAAGCCACCGCATAGGACCAATTCATTGTAATCTTTACGTTCAAGTGCATAGTTCATATCAATATCCTTTCAAAAACTTAGTTATTTTTAATTATTTAAAACCTAAAAAATATATTAATTATTTTCTACTGAAATTCAACAGAAAATCATTAAAAATATAAAAATTTTTTTAGACACAAAAAAATATGTCCCTCTATAAGTTATTTATTATCAGAAGTGCCATTTTTGTAACCCTAATTTTCAAGAAATTTTAAAAATATTCCATATATGGAAATAATTACCTAAAATACAATATTCTAAAGTATTTCTCTTGATTTTAAGCGGGGAATGTCTATAATAAATGTTTACTTTGGAGGTAGGAATAAATTGGCTATAATTTTGAGAACACCCCCCTGTGCAAACAAACCAGCAGTATAAATGCACTTTAAACTCAATTTTTGGAAGGAAGAGAACATGAAAAGTAAATTAAAAAAAAATATAACAACTATGTTAATTCTGACAACTATCACTGTAAGTCAAGTTTTTGGCATAAGCTATGAAGCAATTTACTTAACCCCCAGCGGATTCAATCAGTCTCAGGCGTTAGGCATTGGGGGCATACAGCAGGTCGGGAATGGTCGCACGGCCACAGGTGGAACACAACACCACGAAGCTATGCTCTGGAATGGTAGTGCAGAAAGTTATGTCGATTTACACCCAGGTGGATTTACCGATTCTTTTGCTTACGGGACTAATGGTATACAACAGGTTGGTTTCGGTCGTACATCAACAGGCAACGAATACGCCTTGCTTTGGAGTGGTAGTGCGGAAAGTTGTATCGACTTAAATCCCAGCGGATTTGATAACTCTTGGGCTTACGGAACTAGCGATGTGCAACAGGTAGGCGAAGGCGATGGCCACGCATTACTTTGGAGTGGTAGTGCAGAAAGTTATGTCGATTTACACCCCAGTGGATTCAATTATTCTGAGGCTAGAGCTATCGACATTTATGGTAATATCATTGGCTGGGGGTATAATTTAAATGATAAGGCATGTGCCATTCTTTGGGTACCGATTCCCGAACCTGCTGCGTTTTTACTATTTGGGTTAGGTACGGCGATATTGCGAAGAAAATCATATGAGATAAGCCAATGATACAGTTTTTTGCGTGTAGGCTGGATTGGTATAGGTCGCTAAAAAATAGCGGTTTAATCGGATATCGGTTATAGGAAAATTATAAAATTACAATTATTTTTTATGACCAAAGATGATTGGAAATTTATTTCGATGGGACTTTTAGCATTGGTACTTGTATTGATTCTGGCTTTGTATCTTGTGATAAAACATCCTTATAACCCGAACGAGATAATGCCGGAAGAACTGGAAAGACCACATTATTATCATAGATTTTAGACATAATATTTTCTGAGGAATTCATGAGGAAACTTGTTTTTTGTATATTCGTGTTCATAACGGTTGTTTTTCTTGCTTTAACTATCATCTTGCTTTCAGAAATAACCTATGATGGATTTCGTTTTGATTACGAAGCTATTTTAGGCGCTTTCGGTTATGCCGTAGGCTTCATTTTAGTACTTTGGCTGGGACATTATTTTTTTGGATATAAAAGAATTCTACTTACATTTATTATATTCTTGATTGTTATCTCTTGTCTATTCCCGCCTTGGCAAATGATTTCTCAAAGATACAATCAAAATATTAAGGCTTATTTTCCTGTGGGCTATGCTTTTATCGCTACTCCGCCAGATGATGCTAATACCATCGATTTTAGCCGTTTATCTATTCAGATAGGCTTCCTTTTTTTTCTTGGCTGCTGTATTAGGTATTCTGGTCACATTTTTCACCGAGATTTACCAAAGACAGTTTCACCTGATGGCACAACAAAAAATTAATTTTTTAAGGAGAATAAATGAAGTCGAATATAATGTTTTTGACTATTATATTTTTCGCGAGTTATTTTAGCCTTTCTAATGGTGCTGATTGTCCTACTGCTGATTTAACAGGGGATTGTAAGGTTGATTTTACGGATTTTGCCACAATGGCAGGTCAATGGCTAGACGAAGGGACTTACACCCTTTATGTAAATTCTTCTAATATTTCAGGAGTGAACATCAACAGCAATACTGGCAACGAAGGGATAACAAATTATAGGCAAAATGTAACAGCAGGAGAGGACGTTAATTTAACTGCCCCTGTATCATTTAATGACCTACACTTTACTGGTTGGACAGGCGATATCAACAGCCCTAATCAATCTATCTCTTTTTCAATGGATGCAGACAAAGAATTTACAGCAAATTATGAACTAACTACAATAGTCTGGGTTGACATTAATGATTCGGGAGTTTCTGGACATGAGGGTTTTTGGGGTCAAATGAGCAAATACGAAACAACTAACGCTCAATATTGTGACTATCTAAACTCTGCCATCGCTTCTGGGGACATAACTGTAGGGGGCGACTATGTAATTGGTGCGGATGGCTCTAATATAGGAGCAGATTTTGTTAACCATGTTTATTTTTCGCTTGTAGGTGATGGATTTACCAAAGATGGGGCCATTAATGGAGGAGCAGTAAGAATAAATTACCATAATGGCATATTTGATGTTGACCCCGGATTTGAAAACCACCCAGTGACTATGGTTGGTTGGTATGGAGCAACCGCCTTCTGTAATTATTATGGTTATAGGTTACCTACGGAATGGGAATGGCAAGCTGTGGCCGATTATGATGGCAGTTTTATCTATGGCTGTGGCACTACTATTAATAACAGTATTGCAAACCATAAAGGGTCAATTCATCCGGATGGCACAACTATAGTTGGTATTTTTGGACCATATGGTTATGGGATATGTGATATGGCGGGAAATGTCAATGAATGGACAAGTTCTATCGCCGCTAATGGTGATGGGCGCATTGTTAAAGGGGGTAGCTGGTATTATATCGATGAATATTGCTTAGATGTATCACGTACTTGGGTCGGTTACCTTAGTGCGGAGTATTACTTTACAGGCTTTCGTGTATGCCGTTAAATATGTGTGATATATCATAAAATGATTATTGCCTTTCAAGAAAGATGTCCACCGCTTCGAAAATGGGAGATATTGAAGAAAAATCGAAAATATTAAATATCCGAAATGCCAATGTGTGACCAAGAAAACGGAAATTTTATTATATTGTTAAGTGGTGAGTTAATGGGAACGTCTGTCGCCCCGATTTGTTAATTCAGGATGATTGATAGATTTTTGCTCTTTCGAACAGAAGAGAAGTATTAAGGTGGAGCAGACATTATGTCGGATGATGAAATTTTCGCACTTATTATTTCATCGGTTATTGCTCTCATAGGATGGGGAGCATGGTATCGGTCATTTATTTCAGTTCGTCAATTCGTTAAAACTTCCGAAATGAAAACACTTCTATGGCTTTGGCCTATTGCAATGATTGTTGTAATGTTCGGGATTTTACGAAGATACGCTGCGGATGATGTACGAAATGATCCCATTTATCTTTCGATGTACACGATTATGGGTGCGGCATGGATTGTACTTGCAATGAAAAGCCTTGCGTATCTTGGCATCAGTACGCGAGATGACGCGATAGAAAGAAATAATTCCGCTGCGATACCGGCTTTAATCGGTACAATGACAGGAATTATGCTCTCATACGCAGGCGGAAATATTGGAAACGGGCCAAGCTGGCTTGTCGTCGTCTTTTCGAGCGGTCTTGCGACACTTACAATTATAATCACCTGGATAATCATTAACATTATAGCTGCTTCGGCAGAACGAATTACAGTTGACCGCGATGTAGCCTGCGGCTGGCGAATCGGTTGCGTGCTTGCCTGCATTGGCATTGTTGCTGGAAGAGGTGTTATTGGCGACTGGGTCAGTTGCAGTGCTACTGTCAGGGATTTCGTGGATATTTGCAAACCTGTTTTGCCATTTGTGATTTGCGTTTCATTTTTCGAAAAGTTTCTGTTTTCGAAAGACGATGGCAGCTTTGCCGGTGTTGTAATTAGAGGAATGGCTCCCTGCCTTGTTTATATATCTCTGACGGTTTTGTATTTGGTTCACAGCGGATGGTACAAATGAACGAGCCGTGGCTTGCATATAAGAATATTTCCCGCGAGCAATGGAGCGAAGTTCGCAGCAGCATGATTTTCGAGCATCATAAGTGGGATCCCCGCATAGGCGATATCGAGGTACTAGCTGATTTTGCAATTATCATTCACGAGCAGGCTTGGAGAGAGCTTGCGAGTATCGCTGAAAAATTATCGGCTGAAATATTTGCAGCCGAAGGCGAGTTGCGATGCAGGCCTGAATTTTTTAAGCAGCTTGGATTGAGCTGGAAACTAAGATGGGCATTGCGAGGAGCCGCAAAAAAACCGGTCATAGGCGCCGCAAGGCAAATACGTTTCGACTTTCACTGGACAACCGGAGGCTGGATGATTTCCGAAGCAAATACCGATGTGCCCGGCGGATACAGTGAAGCAGGCGCACTATCGAGATTGATGCAGCAATATTACAGCAATGCGGAAGTTATCGGTGAGCCTGCAAAATTATTATGCGAAAAATTTTCTGCTGCAATCGACAAGAATACATCAGTCGGTCTCGTTCACGCCAGCGCATACACAGACGATCGACAAGTTATGATGTATATTGCAAAGGAACTGCAAAAACTTCAGATAAGGGCAGAATTGTTGAGCCCCGATCAGATTGAATGACGCAATGGCCAGGCTCATATTGCTGGAACATCAGAGCGGCTTGGCGGGATAATGCGGTTTTTCCCGGGAGAATGGCTTGAAAATCTGAATCGCAAAACAAATTGGCATCGTTATTTCTCGGATGCAGTTACGCCGCAAAGCAATCCGGCAACAGCATTGCTGATTCAAAGCAAAAGGCTACCGCTGATTTGGGATGAATTACAAACGCAAATGCACTTCTGGAAAAAATATCTGCCTGAAACAAAAGATGTTCGCCAGGTCAAGATAGATTCCGGCCAATGGGTGCTTAAGCCCGCATTCGGAAGAGTCGGCCAGGATATAGGCATTTATGGAGTGAATGAAAAAAAGGATTGGGAAAAGATCGTTCGATATGCAAAAAAACATCCGCGGCACTGGATAGCACAAAAACGCTTCGTACCTGTTGCGTTCGAAACGGAAAACGGACCTATGTATCCGTGCATTGGAGTTTATACAATTGACGGCAAAGCCGCCGGCGTATACGGACGAATTAGTAAGCAGGCGATTATTGATCAATACGCCTTCGATGCCGCTGTTCTTGTGAATCGTCCGAAAGAAGCTACAGTTTTATGCACTTCTACAGGGAGTAAGATATGAATAATGAAAATATTAAAGAAATATACAATGCGTGGGCAAATCCAGTTAGCGACTGGTCGGGATGGGTAAAGCCTGTTTTGTTTGCTCATCTCTCGGAGCAATATGAAAATATCGATAAGTTGCAATTAAAAAATTCTCTGCCTGACGTTTCATGGGTACCTGAAAATGAACGCAACATGGCCGTTGTTATTGATTTACCGGGAGCGGATTCACTGCGGCTTGCGATTAAGCTGGCATATAAAGGTTATCAGCCTGTACCTCTTTATAATTGCGCTCCCGATTCGCGTGGATTAATTGAAATGCGTGGAGTAATGAGTATTCTTTTGGCCGGTTCTGAAATTCTTGAGCAACTGCCGCCACCAGTAGGTGCGCCACCTGTTTTTATCCTTGATAGTCACCGTTTGCAGGGACGCGCTTCGCCGGGCAGATATGACAACCGTTGGGTTGTTTTGCCGCAGGATTTCCCATCGAGCAATATGCTCCTCGGTCATAATATAAAAAATGTTCTTGTTGTGCAGGATAGTCTCTATCAGCCTGCGGAGGATTTGAGGCACGTGCTGAAACGCTGGCAAAACGCGGGCATTGAAATTATGGTTACAGCAATTGACCAGCCTGAGAATATGACAAAAATGGAAATCACAACGCCTTCAAATTTCCAATCTCTTGTTTACAGGGCTCTTGTTTTAATTGGATTGCGAAGGAACAGTGCAGGCGGTTTTGGAGCTTTAGTGCCCGAGCCATCTTCAAGCGGAGGTTTTTCTTGAAAAATAAAAAAGGCGACAGATTTTTAAGCCTGTCGCCTTTTATTTTCAACGATTT
>JBDKUM010000261.1:0-20651 GCA_039679715.1 Phycisphaerales bacterium | reverse complement strand
TCATATCAAACTCAAAAATATTAAATATTAAATCGTTTATACTCCGGCTATTTGAATGGAGTTTCTAAGCATATCATCACCGGCCTTTATCGTTCGTGAATTTACTTCGTATGCTCTTTGTGCCGTAATAAGATTGACCAATTCCGTTACCATCTGCACATTCGATTTTTCAAGGAATGTAGATTGAATATTGCCGAACCCGTCAACACCGGCCGTTCCGGTTATTGGCGTTCCGCTTGCTTCGGTTTCAGAAAGAAGATTGTCTCCGTCGCTCGACAAGCCGGCAGGATTAATAAATCTCACCAGTTGTATTGTACCAATAGTTGAAGTTCCCGATGGCGTAGTTACATTAACACCGCCATCCGGACCAATTGTTACATTTGTCGAATCTTGCGGAAGCGTAATCGCAGGCTCAATCTGATATCCTGTCGTAGTTACCAATTGCCCGTTTGAATTTGTCTGTAGAGCACCATCGCGTGTGTATTTTATTTTGCCGTCCGGCATTGTTACCTGCAAAAATCCTTCACCTGAAATAGCGATATCCAGCGGCTTGCCGGTATTAGCAAGTTCGCCGTTAGTAAAGACCTTCTCCGTGGAACCTGCGCGAACTCCGCTTCCGATTTCGATTCCGCTTGGAGCTTTTATGCCCGAAGATACTTCCGTGCCTGCTTCGCGCATTTTGATATAAAGCAAATCCTGAAAATCGATTTGGCTTCTTTTAAATCCGTTGGTATTAATGTTGGCAAGATTGTTTGCCGTAACATCCACCATCATTTGTTGAGCGCTCATACCAGTTGCTGCGGTTGAAAATGCCCTTAACATATACATACTCCTTTATTAATGTTTATTGAGCTGTTAGCCCATTGCTAGACTCATAAGGTTTTTTGTATTTTCGCTGCCGACAGCAAAAAATTTCATATTTGCCTCATAAAGTCTGCTTACCATAATCATATCTACAAGTTCTTCTACCATTTGAACATTTGAGCCTTCGAGATAACCTTGTCTTACAATCACGTTATCTGCTTTTTTAGCTGCCACATCTTTCGGCGCGCTGTAACAATTTGAACCGCAAGCGGCAAGCTTACCTTCATTATCCGCGAAATCGACGATTTTCAATTTCCCGATATTCACGCCGTCTGCGTTTATTGAACCATCATTGCCTATTGTTATCTGTGATACAGGCGTTTCGGCAGAAATAGTAATCGGGCCGTTTTCACCGGCTACAGTTCTTCCCAGCGAATCCACAAGTTGTCCGTTCTTGCTCAATTGAAAAGAACCATTCCTTGTATAAAGCGGTCCCTGTTCGCTCTGAATTACAAAAAATCCTTTTCCGCAAAGAGCTAAATCCAATGTTCTGCCGGATTCAATAAAATTTCCTTGTGAAAAATCAAATGCTGAATCCAAAGATAACTCATCATTCGAATTCGTGCCATTTTGAGGATTCTGCGCATTAAGAAGTTTTGAAAATGTATTACACCTGCGTTTAAATCCCGCTGTGCTTATATTTGCAAGGTTATTGGCAATTATGTTATATTCACTTGTCAGTCCTTCTATCGCCGAACCAACTTGTGTATTTACATCTGACATCTTCAATTTCCTTATGCGTTTATTTCTGCCGGTGTATTTTCCGGTGCGTTTTCATTCTTGGCAAGCGAAGCGTTATTGGTCGCCCGAATCAGAGTATCGATATCCGCGTCCCGCAATCCCATAAGCTCGACTCCGATTGTATAATGTTCGCTGTTATCTTCTTGTCGCCTTACAATTCCCGCTTCTTCTACAACACCTACATTTTCCGCCAGCGTTAAAGTAGAAGTATAAATATTGCTGATTTCATCTGTTTGCGGATTTTTCACTGTTTTATGTTCTGTACTTCTTTCTAGTTCGAACATAACTAAAATTCTATCGCCCGTTTTAACCTGCATTGAAGTTTCAATTTTCAAACCCGGCCCGCCCATTTCGATTACTTTAGCGGGAAGAAAATATAACGGTTTCAATGGTATTTCAGGAAAATTCGTTTCAGAAGTACTATTTGCTTTTTGCTCGAACGTTCGATTGAGCGTTTTTTGAAACGGAAAATGTGCGATAAAAGCTTCTTTCCGAACCGGCGCCCTCATAAATCTTCTTCTGTTTACAAAATGTACATCATCGCTATGACTCAAAACCATTATATTGCCGTCATAGCTAGTAACGAATGTTTCAAATTCCCAAATTGATGATCCGAAAAAATACTGCACTTTCCAGCTCTCGCCGAAAATTATCGTTGTCGGATGATCCAGTTGAATCGCCAGTTCACTTTCAATATTTCTGATTACAGCCGCTTCGATGGTTTCCGTCTCATTTTTGTTTTTACGTTCGACTGTAACTTTTTTGCCGATTGGTATCTGCCTGCTGCTTACTTTTTCAGTTGAGCCGGGTATACCTCTTGAAAAAGATACATCTTTCTGAAAACCGAGTTTAAACCTTAAAGAAGAAAAAAGCGGTTCGATCCGGTCTAACTCTTCACGATTTTGCTTTTTAAAAAGTTCTTTCTTGATTTTGTCACAGCCTTTTTCAAAAGCCGTCGCCATCGTGAAAATCGAAGCAGCCTGGTTCAAACCGGCTTTTCGTATGATTTTATGCAATACGGCCAGTTCTTTTTCAGTCAGTCCTCTTTGATTGGCATATTCAGTAAATAAATCTACATTTGTTTTCTTTTCTCGATTTATTCGTCTGAAACTTACCATCAGAAGAACAACCAGCAGGACAACGACTGCAAAAAGGCAGAATCGTGTGAAATCGCGATTGTTATTGTATGCATCAAAATTTTTAACCGCATGAAACCTTTGCAAAGGCGTCAATGCCAGTATCCCCAATTTCAAACTTGTTTCGATAACATACATTGGAATCCTTATCTTACTAGCTTATTAGGGACGTTAATTCTCTAAGAATTTCATTTGCGACTCTGATAGTTCGTGCGTTTGCCTGGAATCCGTTTTGTGCCTGAATCATATTTACAAATTCCGTTGCGACATCTGCGTTTGATTTCTCAAGTGAACTGCCGTGAATTGTACCGGCACCGCCGCTCATCGCTTGCGTTGAAACCGCTTCACCCGAGTTCGCTGACGGAATGAAGTAGCCGTTTCCAACGCTTTCAAGGCCTGATGTGTTTTGGAACAGAGCGATTTGAATTGTCGCGATTTCCTTTTTAATACCGTTTGAAAATGCGCCAATCAATGTACCTTCGTTATTTACCGATACGGTTGAAAGACTGCCTGCCTCGTAGCCATCCTGTTCTCTTGCGACTGCTGTCGAATTGCCTGAAAATTGTGTCAAGCCGTCGAACTGTCCTATTGTACCAAGATCAAGCGTGATTGTCTGCGGATTCAGCAAATCATGAGCGAACGTTATCTGCAATTCAGCCGTATCACCAATTGCCGGGTCCAGACCTTTATATGAACCGTCATTTTCATCAAAAATCATACCCTTAACTCTTCTGTTATTTAATCCGCTTGTCTCGATATCTGCTATATCGCCTGTAAGTGACGAAAGTAAAAAGTCCCATGTATTTTCACTATTACTTCTTACGAAAGCGCCAGACATAACATGTTTGCCGCCCAATGAGTCGTAAACCGTAATATTAACATTCTTAACTTCTGTTCCGCCCACTTCTGAAACCTCGAAATACGATGGAAGTTTCAATGTGCCGTCGCCTGCATAGCTTATTTCAAATTCTGATTGGCTGTAGCCGCTGGCAGTATCTTTTATTACTAATCTTCCGGATTCCATAGTCGCGTATGCATCGTCGCCGAGAACTCCTTGCACTTTAAAGCCTTTCGTAGTTTCTGCTATAGAATTTGTAATAAGTGCACCGGCAGCGCCGCCATCTCTCAAACCGCTTGAATCCATTGTAATCAAACCAACATCTCCAAGCGTATTTTTAAATGTAAAAGTAATTCCGTCTGCTATAGCGCCTGATACTGTAATATCTCCTGCGGCTACTGAATTCAAATCTTCCAAAGCTGCCTGGATTTCAGCTGCAGTTGCATCATAAGCAATTGCTTCTGTTGGTTCGCCATTATATGTAAGAGTAAACGTTCCATGATCTGGGACATTATTCGGTGCTGTACCTAATGTTACCGTTTGTACTTCGCTTACTGCTGCTGTTCCTTCATTCGTATTAAGCCAATTAAGAACATCACCTAATGTTGTTGTTGAATCTACGTTCATAGTCAAATCAACCGTTGGGCTTATGCCCAAGGCTGTACCATCATGTTTCAAACCAGAGAATGTCAGTACACCTGCGTTAAGAGCGCCTGTAAACTGGTCGAGTTCTGATAATTTAGTATCTGCTCCTGCCTGTGTACCATTGTCATGAGTAAATACAAGATTTGATCTTAGTTCATTTGTCTGTGCTCTTGTCAATGTTGCGTTGGAACTCAAGTTACCTGCTAATGTAACTCTCGTAGTTGCTCTCGCTGCCATAGCTACAGTGTACGGTACAGTGATATTACTATTACCAGCTACCTGGAAGTTATCTGATTCACCGACAGAACCAATACGCTGAACAATGTAACCTGTCGAAGGATCAATCAAATTTGAGTTTGCGTCAACTGCGAAGGAGCCTGATCGTGTATAAATATTTTTTGAACCGTCGCTAAGCACGAAATAACCTTCGCCTTCGAGTGCCATATCTGTCGGGCTGCCTGTGCTTACGATGTTGCCCTGGGTCATATTCGGCGAAATACCTGAAACGCCGACACCGCTTCCCATCTGCTGCGGGTTAGTACCGCCGACTGTTCCTGTCGGCTGCGACGCTTTCTTCAATGTTTCGCTCAGCAGTTCGGAAAATGTTATTCGGCTGGCTTTGAAAGCTGTCGTGTTCACATTCGCAAGGTTGTTGCCGGCCACATCGAGCATCTTCTGATGTGCTTGTAATCCTGTTACTCCCGCTGATAGTGCAAAACTCATTTCTATTACTCCTTAAGTTTATTTTCTTTTATTTGTTAATTTTCGGTCAATAGTACTGCGTCAAGGCCAAGCGTATATTCTTCCGCGTTTGTACCTTCGCCGCTTTTAACTCCAAGTTTTGTTTCGCCTGTCTTCATATCATAATACACTGATGTTACCGTTCCTTCTTTCTGTTCATACTCTCCCGTGAGTTCGTTTTGATAGTAGAAGGTTACTTTTTTATCAAGAAGTGAATTTGCGTAATTTCTGTTTGTAGTTTTTAGTACATCAGCGAAACTTCCGCTCATCGATTCGAGTTGTTGAAGAGAAGAGAATTGTGCCAGTTGAGATGCCATCTGGTCGTTATCCATAGGCTCAAGAGGATTTTGATTTTGAAGCTGCGTTACAAGCAGTTTCATATAATCCATTTGAATCTTACTAGCGGATACTATTTCTGACATTTCTTTATTCCTTAAAAATTTTTTGCCGCTTTTAGAATTCTCTTTTTACATAATTCTGCCGCTGGCATTCACAAAACCACATGCAATTATTGTGCCATCTTTGTATGGGTTTTTAATTAAAGGATTATAAATTCCGAATTTGAAAGCATTTATGGCCAAGGCTGAGGGTTTGTTTTTTAGTTTTTGAATTTATTTCTAATACTTTTTTTTAACGTTTGCGGAAATTCTTGCCTAACAGCGTCAAACTTTTATGCGCCGACATCAAGCAGGGCAGTAGATGTTTCTTATAATTAAAAATTCAAAATTCATAATTAAAATTACACACGTCCCATAATATTTTTGCGTCCGATAAAAAATTTTAAATTTTAAATCTTAAATTTTTAAATTCGTAAAATGCGTCCGATAACTTTATGGTTCCAATAAAATTAATTATAAATAAATTTAATCAATGATATTATTGGCCCGTCCGATAATTTTATTAAAGGAAATTGTAAGTGTTTACCGATTAATGACATATTGTTATTTTTATTTTTGAAAATTCTTTTTGGATAAATAGACAAAAACACGGATGTACAGCTTATGATTTTGAACAATGTTGTCACGGTTGGGAAAAATTCACAGCTTCTTCAGTTGGCTCGCCAGTTTGGTCGTGAAGTATTTGCGGCCGATGACATCACTGAAGCATTAGACATTGTAAAAAGATCAAATCCCGAATTAATTATTTTTGACAAATCTTTTATTCCTTCCGATATAAAAAAGTTTTCCTCCGCTCAAAATAAAAATTCTAAATCGATTATTGTATATGTAGGAAATATATCCGGCGGTACATATAAAAGCTTCATAGATGCAGGGGCGCATTATTGCATTAATGAAGAAAATGAAATACATAAGCTTAACGATATTGTTAATAAAATTAATGGCAATGCCGTTGAAGATTCGAATATATTTTTCGCTGATGAACTCGCGGCTTCTGTCGCGATGGTTGGCAAAAGCAAAGCTGCTTTGCATTCACTCAAAATGATAAAAATTGTCGCCGCCAGTCAATGCAATCCTGTTTTAATCACTGGCCAGACAGGAACAGGAAAAGAAGTCGCCGCCCGTGCTGTGCATAATCTTCGTAGCCCCGGCCAGCCGTTTGTCGCAATCAATTGTGCTGCGATGACAGCCAATCTGCTTGAAAGTGAACTCTTCGGCCATGTCAAAGGTTCATTTACAAGCGCCGACCGCGAAAAAACAGGTTTGATTGAATTGGCAGCCGCTGGTTCGATATTCCTTGATGAAATTAGTGAAATGCCGCTTGATTTACAGGCCAAACTTCTGCGAGTCATCCAGGAAAAAACTTTCCGTAAGGTCGGCGGAACTGAAGAAATACAATGCAAAGCTACAATCATGGCCTCAAGCAATCGCAACCTCGCTCTCGAAGTTGAAGCAAAGCGTTTTCGTGCTGACCTTTATTACCGTCTTGATATTTGCCCAATTTTCCTCGCTCCCCTAAATTCACCAAACCGCAGAGATGATGTCGGGCTTCTTGCCGAATATTTCTTAAAAACTTCAAAAATTTGCCCGCAAAAAGCAGGCAAGATTACCTCAATTACCAAATTGGCTATTGAATCTTTGCAGCAGCACAATTGGGCTGGAAATGTTCGTCAGCTTCGCAACATCATTGATAGGGCGATTCTTATCGAAGATACTGATAAAATCGGATTAAACAGTATAATCTTTGATTCGTCCAAATTTGAAGAAGTTTCAGACGTTACCAAAACTGAGAACATCAAAGATTTCTCACTTGATAAGGCAGAGAAGCAGTTGATTGCAAGAGCTTTGCAGGAAACAAATTGGCAAAAAACAAAAGCCGCTGATCTGCTTGGAATCAGCAGGGCAACTCTCTATGCTAAAGTCAAGCAGCACAGCATTGAAATTCTTGGCGATGACAGCATTGAAATTGCACAGCAGCCATCCGCTGAATGTATGAAATCCTAACAGTCTTTTAATATTCAAATCTTCTTATTCTCCCAAAAACCCCGATTTTTTCAAAAAAATCACCTTTATTCCATTCACAACTTTTTAATTCGCCTTTGGCACAATTATTGCATGAAGGCTATTTGCTTTCTGCAAATGCGCATTTGCTGATTGCGTCCTTTGTTTAGCCGTTGTCGGTACGACGACGAGGTTAAAAAGAACTTTAAAAAGTTATACGTATGACAGATGTAAATCAAAAAACAGAATTAGGCGAAATGAGCCGCAATTGGCACACAAGGCTCAAAGAAATCCGTCTCGCCATGGTCAGCAACCAGCATTCGTTGCCCCGATTGGCTCCACAAACGGATGATATTATCCAAATTCCCGCGGATAATGAACTTTTCGCTGCTGGTACAGTCATTAAACAATTGCCGCAGGACGATATTTTCGCCGGCAGTGTACCGCTTTATGAACCTGTAAATGTCAAAACTAATACAGTTGTCAATCCCGTTGTAAATCCGAACCCGGCTCAGATTCCTTTGCAGCCGGTTAACGTTGTTCAGCCTTTGATTTCGCCAACGCTTTCAGCCGCAGCGCCTCTTCAAGATCGACGTTTGTCGATGTTCCAGGTTGTGCTCATTGCTGCTATCATTCTCATAAGTTCAATCATGATTCTTGAATTTGTAATGCCTTTCTTTATAGCTCCTCCGCAGCAAATAGCAGGTCAGATGCCGTCTTCGCAGCCGATGCACGCCGAACAGCAGAATGTTCAAGTTCAATCGCATGCCCAGGTTAAGCCCGAAGATAATGTTCACGAGCAAAAAGAACTAACAGCCGAAATACCTGCACCCCAGCCGATGTCCTTGAAAGATGTTCAGCAATTATACATCAATGAAGATTATTCAAAGGCTTTGGAAAAATACCAAAAATTAGCGGAAAGTATTTCAGCAAATCCCAAAGAAGAACTGATGAAGGATTACCTTCAGTTACAAATTGCCATCTGTACTGAACGAACAGGCCAATATAATCAGGCCGCCGTTGAATTTCGAAAAGTTTTATACAGCAGTTCGCCTGTTATAAGGGTTGTTGCCGCATACCATTGCGGTCTGCTTGATATGCTTGGAAATCAATATCTAAGCGCCCGCACAAAGGCATATCAGGCTATCGCGTTAATAGATGCTATTGATTATGATAAGCAATGGGCGCAGAATCTTAAAAAGGATTGTTATTTCCTCGCCGCTCAATCGCTCACAAGAGAAATCCTCACACTTTGTGAAGTAGATAAAGATCAGCCCGCTGAATTATGGCCTTCTTATGACGCCGCCGATGACCTTTTCACATCTCTTGATGAAACTCAAATCCGTGAGCTTTTGAATTCCGGCTCAAATCATTTAAACGAAGCTGTGCTTGGCCCGCAAATTCAACGATTCGATAGTCACGGCGGCCTTGATGTTTATGACATTAAATGCAGCGGTGCTTCGATTGAAGAAATGCTCGCCAAATTCTCGGCTTATACTAAAATTGATTCAAAATGGAATTTTGATTCCAACGATAACGGCCTTCGCAAGCAGCTAATCTATTTATATCTGCTCTCGTCGCAATCACGTCAGTTCGCACAAACCGCCGCAGCCTCTGTCGGTTTACTCGCGCATACCGATGATAATGGACTAATCAATATTTATAATCCTTCATCATATTCTCTGCTTTCGCAGCATTTGGATATTTTAATTGATGAAGCAGTTTCGCAATGGCGTGAATTTGTTCTGCGTTTCCCGGACGATAACCGCATCGCAAATGTGCATTTCGCTGTGGGCCTTTTGTACACTCCTAGAAATTTATATACCGAATCGATCTCCGAATATAAATTGGTAGCCAATCGCTTCGCTCGCTCACCTTTAGCCCCGTACGCCTTGCTAAATTTGAGTAAAATAAAAAATACGTTGAAGGATTATCACGGTGCTTATGAAGATTTAAGACAGCTTGTCGAACAATTTCCGGACTCGTCTATCGCGACAACAAGCGCTCTTTATTATGCTGATACCGCATGCAAAGCGAATCTGCTCGAAGAATCCGCAAGACTCTACCGCAAAGTTTACAACCTGGCTCTAACACAGGATTCCAGATTTGCAGCAGCTTTTGGTGCTGGGAAAAGTTCTTTCTTAATCAAGGATTACGAAACCGCTGAAAATTGGCTTACAAAATATACTAAGCTCGCCGTCGACACTCCGGGCAAAGATTTATACATGGCCTATCTTTACCTTGCCAAAACATATTTAGCACAGAACAAGCCCGACTTGGCATGCACATCTTTCCGCTATGCGGTTCTTGGCGCTCCATTTTATCTTCCGAAAGAAGAATACATTGAAATTATTCCGGTAATCGTTGACACATATATGAAGCAGGGCAGTTTCGTCCTGGCTTTGTCCCTCATTGAAAGCGTTGATACGCCTTCGTTAACTCCAAACGAATCGGTTCAGCTTTTGCTCATGCAAAGCAAACTCCTGCGTTCGATGGGCCTTATCGACAAAGCGCTTCTCGTTTTCGGCGACAGAGTTGAATACACTTTTGATCCCGAATTGAAAGCAAAGATTTATTTTGAACTAAGCCAGTCTTACATCGAGAAAGGTGATTTGAATAGCGCAAGCAAGCTTTTAAGTGACATCATCATTCTCGTCAAGCCCGGCGATTTAATGAACCAGGCCGCTCTCAAACTCGCACAGGTTTGCCTCGACCTTGGAAACAATAATCAGGCTATTTCTGTAACCCGTCAGCTTTTGAGCCTTGAACCGCGGGATGATGTAAAGCAAAAAGCGCTTCAGCTTCTTGCTGCCGCTTATAAACAAAACAAAAATTATGACAGTGCCGCATTGGCTTTAGTAGGACAATGGAAATAAAAAATTTAAAATTTAAATATGTCTCGCGGAGTTCTGATAAAATCAGAACGACAAAGCAATCTCAAGCTTTAACTCTTTTGCTTGTTTTAAATCTTTTTGTTTCAGTTTCCATTGCTGCCGATGATTTCGAACCCCTCGACATACTCGAACCCCCAATAGCTGTCATTCATGATTTCAATGATATACCTGATGTTAATGATATCAACGATACCAATGCCGTTCCTCTTGATTCCGTTAAAACTGCCCAGGTAAATTTACTTGCGAAAATGGAGAATTCCATACCATTGCAGGCAGAGCTTCAAAAATTAATTAATCAGATTAATTCCGTACAATTCAAAGCCAAAGAGGATTCGCAGCCCATATTGCTGGAAAATATTGATAGCAATCAGTCCGGCGAAACTTCTGAATCGAATGAGTCTAATCAGCCAAAGCCTTTGACTGAAGAAAAACCAGCCGTACCTGCAATTATCCCCAACGCTCCTTTTTCGCAGCAACCGACATTATCCGATTCCAATATCACAAATCAAACGCTAAGCGCTCTCGATCAGATTATGCAAAATCCCAAAGAAATTCAAAATCCGCTTGAGCTGGCAAATATCTTATACAAATGCGGAAAACTAAAAGAAGCCGCAGTTTGCTATCAAAACGCACTTGACGTAAATGATAACAATAATGTCTCGTATAAAGACAAAGCCTGGATTTTATTCCAGACAGGCAATTGCCTCCAGAAATCTGATCCGCAAACTGCCGCCAAAATGTACAAAAAATTAATATCTGAATATCCGCAATCGTTTTGGGCTGATGCTGCCGTCGCCAAAGATCACCTTGTTGAATGGTATATTCAGCAAAATCCCGATTCTCTCTTGAAGAAAAGCAAATAATGAATAAGAACGTAATGGTTGTTGATAGCGATAAGGATTCAACCCGAATCATCCTTGAGATTCTGGCTCAAAGAGGTGTTCGCGCCGTTGTCACACCGGCCGTAAACAAAAATATTTTTGATTTACTTGAAAAAAGCCGCTGCGATCTCGCCTTCACCGTTATCCGAATAAATCGTCTGCATGACGATTTCAGGCTTATTCGTGAAATCAGAACCGCATTCCCGCAAATGCCCCTTATTACAATTTGCGATTCTCAAAATATTTCTCAGCAGAATAACCAACAGCTTCTCGATATCGCCATTGCTGTCATTAATGCGGGCAGCAGTGATTGCCTTACCAAACCGCTCGACCGCATTAGAATTGAAAATCTGCTCAATGCTCTGCTCCCCAATAATAAAGTTGCTGTTGCCGATTATGACCAAACCGCTGAAAATAATCTCACCGCGATAATTGGCAAAAGCGCAAAGCTCATCCAGACAGTAAGCCTTGCCAAAAAAGTTGCGCCTACTTCCGCTCCCGTCTTAATTGCCGGCGAAAGCGGTACGGGCAAAGAATTAATTTCATATTTGATTCATCGCAGCAGCAAAAGATTCAATGGCCCATACATCCGCGTAAATTGTGCCGCGCTTACAGATTCGCTTCTTGAAAGCGAACTTTTCGGCCATGAAAAAGGAGCCTTCACCGGCGCTTATTCACAGCGCAAAGGACGTTTTGAAATGGCTCATGGCGGTACATTGCTCCTCGATGAAATTACAGAAACACCCTTGAATTTTCAGTCAAAACTGCTTCGCGTTCTTGAGCAGCAGGATTTTGAGCGTGTCGGCGGAAACGACAGCGTCAAAGTTGATGTACGTATCATCAGCACATCCAACAAAGACCTGCTCACAGAAATTTCCAACGGCCGATTCCGCCAGGATCTCTATTATCGTCTTTGCGGCGTGAAATTAATCATTCCGCCTTTGCGTCATCGTTGCGATGACCTGCCTGATTTAGTCTGGCATTTCATAAATATGTACGCGCCCCAGGCCCAGCGAACAATTACAAGCCTCGATTCCGGCATGTTGGAAATTTTCGCAAATTACAATTGGCCCGGCAACATCCGCCAGTTGCGAAATGTTGTTTTAACTTCGTTAATCCTCGGCACCGGCCCTAAACTTTCGCTTGCTGATGTTTCATGGTTATTTGATGAACTTCAGCCTCGTCAGCAGGAAAATGTTGCCGCTGCGCAAGCACCTGCCCCAGATATGGTAGGCCTGCCCCTCGAAGAGGTTGAACGTCAGGTGATTCTGGATACTCTCGACAACACAGGCGGAAATCAAACAAAGGCCGCCAAAATTTTAGGAATTAGCGACAGAACTTTAAGAAGTAAGATTCGTCAATACAATAAAAAAACTGATTTACAGTTGGCATCATAATTTTTGATTAAAGGTAATTTGAATGGCAGAAGCTGAAAAAAAACAGGAACCTAAAGCGGAAAAGAAGGATGCTCCGAAAGCCGAGACTCCTGCTAAAACCGATGGCGCCGCTAAAGCACCAGCCAAAATCGGTATGCTCACATATATAATTATGCTCGTTGTCGTCCTTGTTCTTGCCGGCGGCGGTTTCTTTCTCGGCAGAATATTAGCTGGCTCTTCACAGCAGCCTCAAACAACCGAAGAAGGTGTTAAAGATGAAAAACCCGCCGCAAAGGAAGAAAAGAAGAGCGGTCATGGTGCGAAAAAAGAAGAAAAGAAAAGCGGCCATGGCGCAAAAGAAGAAAAGGAAGTTAAAGCTCCCGTCATATCTTCTGCAAACGATACCTGGTATTTCAATGAAATTGAATCTGTTGTTGTCAACCCGGATGAACCCGGTGCAACTCGTTACGTTCGTGTCGGCCTCGCACTCGAATTTGGAGGCGATTTCGGCGTTGATGAAGCTACCGAACTCATTACTTCTAAAAAACCGCTTCTCATTAATTGGTTAAATCTTTATTTCAAAAGTTTAACATTAAGCCAGATGCAAAATGACAGGGACATAAAGAGAATCCTCGTGCAGATATGCGACGCTTTTAATGAAATTCTTTTTCCCGACCAAAAACCGAAAATCAGAAAAATTCTTATTAGGGAATTTAATATACAATGATTTCCGCCGCTGATAGCAACCTGACAAGAGAAAGAATCCAGCAGCTGCTCGCCGCAGTCGGAAACAAATCTTCCGCCGATACGGAACAATACCCCGATGCGAAAGATTATAACTGGCGACTTTCAAATTATTTTGGCCGCGAACATTTGAAAAAAATTGAAAAATTCGCGAATAAAGCCGCTTCGAATATCGCTTCCAATTTCAAAAAACTTTACGTTTCAGATTTCGATATCTCTATCGCTTCTGTTACGCAGCATTTGGGCGGTGAATTTATTAAGCCGGAGGATACCGCGAAAAATTATTATCTCGCATTTGCTGCAAAAGACCAAAAAATCGGTGTTTTGGCAATGCCCGCGCAAACCGCCAACACTTGGGCAACCCAGCTCCTCGGCGATATCAAAACCGATGTTTCCGATGAAAGAGAATTGTCCCAGTTGGAACTTTCTTTATTATTCGATATTGCCTCTGCCGCAATTAAAGGTCTTTCTGATGCTTTTGGAGCTGAATTAACTCCCGTTGATGAAATCGCAAAAAACACGCTGCCATTTGAACTCGACAGCATTCAGGATATCTGCAAAATCACTTTGAACGTAAAAAAATCGAATTCCGACCAAACCACACAGGCCGGTATTCTGTTTTTATCCGAAAAAATAGCTCCGATTGCAGGCCAGGCAAAAACTGAAACTGTTTCAGCCCAAAATGTTTCAAAAGCTTTGATGAATTACCTCCAGCAGATTCCGGTTTCATTTACAATCAGGTTTGCAGATGCAAAATTGAATCTTCAGGACTTAATGTCGCTCCAGACAGACGACACTATCCTGCTGAATAAAAAAATATCAGAATCCGCGGATGTAATTTTAAATGACAAAGTTATATTTCGCGCCAGACCCGCAAAGTCGGGCGATAATTATGCTGTTGTACTCACGGAATCATATAATAAGAAGTAATTTTGAAGGATATATAAAATGGCAGAATCAGCCGTAGCAGAAAACGTAGACCAGCAAACACAGCCTCAGCAGGAAGAAGCCAAAACACAGGCAAAAGCAGTCGATTTCAGCCAGGCTGCCGAAACCAAAGCCGTTACTCCCGGCTCCAGCATTGATATATTGCTCGATATGGAAGTACCTGTTTCGGTTGTCATTGGCAAAATTGAAATTCCCATTCAGCGCTTCCTCCAGCTTGGCACTGGCTCTGTTTTGAAACTCGATAAACTTATTGAAGAGCCTGTCGATTTATATCTCAAGGATACTAAATTTGCTGTTGGAAATATTGTTGTTGTGGAAGATCAGTTTGCTGTAAGAATTAAAGAAGTTATCGGCGCAGCCGCTGCACCTGCACCAGCCGCTAAAAAATAATCGGAGATTAGACCATAATGGCTTTGAACGATAAACATAATTTAAATTTAGCTGATGCCCCCAACAGTTCGCGAAGCAATATCGTGCTTTCTGTCGGCGTCGTTTTGATTCTTGCTACTTTGCTTGTTCGCATGCCCACTCCGATGCTGGATATGCTCCTGGCCTCCAGTTTATCTGTTTCAATCGCGGTTTTGATTATTACCATGTTTTCAAGAGAAGCTCTCGACTTATCGACCTTCCCGTCATTATTACTTTTTGTTACTTTATTCAGACTCTCCTTAAGCGTCGCCTCCACAAGATTAATTTTATTGCAGGGCAGCGCAGGCAGAATCATTGAAACTTTCGGCGAGTTTGTCGCGGGCGGCAGTTTTGTCGTCGGCATGGTTATCTTTCTGATTATGTTCATCATACAATTCATCGTCGTTACAAAAGGTGCCGAGCGTATTAGCGAAGTATCCGCGAGATTTACTTTGGACGCCATGCCCGGCAAACAGATGGCCATTGATGCCGACCTGAACGCCGGTGCGATAACCGAAGCCCAGGCCAATGAACGGCGCACGAAAATTGTTAAGGAAAGCGAATTCTACGGTGCAATGGACGGTGCCAGCAAATTCATCCGCGGCGACGCTATCGCCACTATCATCATCACGCTTATCAATATTATTGGCGGTATCGCCATCGGCTACGGCAGGGGCATGCAAATCGGTACTGCTGTCAAAACTTATTGTATCCTCTCCATTGGTGATGGTCTGGTCAACCAGATTCCTTCCATGATTATTTCCATAAGCTCAGGCTTCCTGGTTACAAAAATTTCTTCCAGCAGAAGCGTCGGACAGGATTTATCAAAACAGCTTTTCAGAACTTCCCAGCCTCTGACAATCGCAGCCTTTGTTATCGCTGCCATTAGCTTTGTCCCCGGCCTTCCAGCTCTCCCGTTTTTGATTTTGGCCGCTGGTGCAGGTACTATGGGACGCATTGTTGCACGAAGAGAAAAAGAAGCAGATAAAAAAACCGACCCAACTCAGCCCCAGAAATCTAAGTCTCCAAAACAACAGCAGCAGCCTGTCGAAGAAATGCTCGATATAGACAGAATTTCAGTCCAGGTCGGCGTAAGACTCATCAGCCTTGTCGATCCGCGCAAAGATTCTGCTATCTTCGACCGCATCGGCGCTCTCCGCCGAAAATTCGCCCAGCAGCTCGGCATTGTTATGCCTCTCGTCCGTTTGAAGGACAATATTAATATCGAATCAAACGCCTATGAAATCAGGCTCTTCGATCATACAATCGCCACCGGCCGCCTCGAACCAAACATGTTCCTCGCGATGGACTCCGGCGCCGCAAAAGTCAAAATCGAAGGAATGCCGACTACCGAAACTGTCTACGGCCTGCCCGCCTTATGGATTAACGAAACAATGAAAGAAAAAGCCGAAATCAATGGCTATACAGTCATAGACCCCGAATCTGTATTTATTACACATCTTTCCGAAACGCTAAAAAAACATGCCGATGAATTGCTCACCCGCGAAGATGTCCAGCAGCTTGTCGACAGGTTAAGAAAAACACAGCCTTCGCTCGTCGGCGACATCATTGGCGAACTTGTGCCCATCGGTACTCTGCAGCGCGTTCTGAAAAATCTTCTGAAAAATGGAATACCCATTCGTGAACTGCCCGCGATTCTCGAAGCGCTTGGCGAATGTGCGAATAAAACTAAAAATCCGGAAATTCTCACCGAGATAGTTCGCAAGCATCTGACTCGCACAATTACTGAACAGCACAAAGACAGAGCAGGCAAAATTTGCGCCATTACTTTCGACCCCGCACTTGAGCATCAAATGGCCCAAAGTCTCCGTCAGGAATCCGATTCGCTCAATCTCGGTTTGGCAAGTGAAACAACGATGGCCATCAGTTCCGCCGTTGCCAATGCATGGAAATCCGTCATGGATAAGGGAATTGAGAAAACCGTTTTGCTCTGCGATTCAAGGTTACGTATGCCCATCGCCTCCATGCTCGCCCGTTCACTGCCGCATCTGCCGGTCGTCGCTTATAATGAAATCGTCCTGGGCACAGATATCGAGCCTTTGGAAACTGTATCGCTCCCGCAGGGTGTTCGTGTAAATAATCCAAAACAGGAACTTGCAGGAGCTACCGCCTAGTATGCTAAATTGTTTGTACAATCTGTCATTGCGAGGAGTTCTTTTTGGCAAAAGCCAAATAAGACGACGAAGCAATCTCTATTATTTGACACCACTGTTTTGAAAGGATTATTAATATGTTGTTAAACGCCCGCTCCATTGCCGCCAGTTCTTCTGTCCTGGGTTTTTTTTGTATTGCTATAATTGGTTATTTCAGCGGTCTTTCACAGTTTACCTGCTGTAAAAGAGCGCTCCTCGCTGCTGTTATTGTATATGTTTGCACCACCATCGCTTTAAAAATGGTTAACGTCATTTTAACAGAAGCCTTGATCAACCGTCAGATGCAGCAGCAAAAGGAACAGGTAAATGACAACAGAAACGGATAATTTAGTAGCTGACAAGCCAGTGGATGATGCCTCCGCGACGCTCAAAAAACGCGCGCGTCGTGCATACAACATCCATCAGAAAGACACCATTGATAGTGATTTGATTGTCCAGTTCCTGCCCATGGTGCACAAAATTGTTCAGCGTGTAGTTACTTATATCAAACCGCCTTTATCTTATGAAGACCTCGTAGCCGCCGGCAGTGTTGGCCTTATTAAAGCCGCTCGCGATTTCAATCCTTCTCTCCAGGCCGAATTTAAAACGTATGCTTATATTCGTATTAAAGGCTCTGTTCTCGATGAATTAAGAAATTTCTCTCTTCTTTCGCCAACCGCGGATAAAGAAGTTAAAGAAGTCTCGCAAACGACCCTGGAAATGACAAATCAGAACGGCAAAGTTCCTTCGGATCAGGAACTCGCCGATAAATTGCAGATTTCTGTTGATAAACTTTACCAGACTTTTGAAAATGCCCGTACAAAAAACTTTGTTTCTATTGATACCATCACTGAAAATTCGACAACTTTAGGCGCTTCTTTGATTGCTTCCGATACTCCTTCACCTTCCCAGCAGCTTGAACAAAGTGAACTTATCGAAAAATTAACAGAAGCTATCCAGCAGCTTAGCGAAAGACAACGGCAGATTATAATACTTTATTATCAAAAGGAATTGACAATGAAGCAGATAGCGGAAGTTTTTAACATTACAGAACCAAGAGTTAGCCAGTTGCACGCAAGTGCTTTATTTAATTTATCCGTTAAAATGAGGAAATTGAGAGATGGATGATAATTTAATCAAACCAGTTGATGGCCAAAGTATTTTCAGTATTAAATCTGCCAAAGACAAAAATTTAAACGATAAAAAGAAACGACAGAACACCGGCCAGAACCACAGCAGCGAAGAAAACTTTCTCGACCCTTTGGTTTTCCCGAACGAAGAAGCACCTGAAGAAGATAAAAACAAAAATGGACTCGACTTTTGTGCTTAAATTAAATTCCGATTCTTCAGATGGCTATAAGAAATTATTAGGATAAAAAAATATGGAAACAGCGCGAATCATAAAAGGCAGCGATATAAAACTTGATGGCACCTTCCGCCTTGACGCAGGCGCCTCGCAATCATCTTCGGTACAGCCCGTTCAAAGACAGGCTTCGTCCTCTGTTCCTGTCCAGGCAAGAATTGTTGAATCGCAGCCGCAATATGCTATCATTGAAGTAACATGCTCCTGCGGTACAAAAACACATGTTCGTTGCGAATTTTAAAAGTTAATAATTCGATCCCTTAGCCCCCCGATTTATTTGGGGGGGGTTCGTACTATTTTGGAGAAATATCATGAAAACAAATAAACTCATAACAGTTCTAATCGCGTCATCTTTACTCTTTATCTTCGCAGGCTGTCAGGCAAGCGAAAAGAAAAAGGAGCAGGATATAAAGATTAAAGCCGAGCAAAATGAAGCTGTTTCCAAACGTTTTCACAACCCCGGACAGGAAGACGGCACCGCCATTGATTCCGCCGTCAAACTTGCGCAGGATTATGCCGTGCTCTCGCAAAAGTTCGCAGAACTTCAGGAAAAAAATCTTGAGCTTTCACAGCAGAATGCCAAGATGCGTGACCGCCTTACCGTCATCGAACCCGAACTGGCCGATACAAAAAAGGAATTGGAAGAAGCAAACACTCTCCTCGTTGATATGCGGATTGAGCTGAACAACTGGAAAACAGATACCATCAGCTTTCGCGATGAAATGCGCCAGGCCGACAAAGCACAGCTCGAAACGCTTTTAAAAATCCTCCAGGCTCTCGGCGGTCAGGTCGATACTTCAGATTCTACACTGCCCAATGTCAATAGTTACCAGCTCAACATCAAAGGTGATTCAAATGAAACAAAGTAAATTTATACTCGTATTATTGCCCTTGCTTTTCGCAGGCTGTATTGGTCAGAAAAAAAATAATCCCGATTCCGCTTTCTATTATCTCTCGCCGGTAAAGGATTTGAGCGACATCGGCAGGGTAGTGCTGCTTGAACTCGCAAATGAAAGCCCGTACCCGAAAATTTCAAAAGATGTTACAGATTCACTTTACGGTGCAATCCAGAAAAGACAGGTATTTGGCCTTTCGGTTATCCGACAAGACGATCCCCGCTGGCAGAATCTGCAGTTGGACAAATTTGATAATTATACGATGGAACAACTTTCTGCTATGCACAAATCGTTAAAAGCCGATGCCGTTTTGCGCGGAACGGTTACAAGATACGAACCTTTTCCCCATCTGGTTATAGGGCTTCGACTGGAAATGCTTGATTTATCGGATGGTAAACTTTTGTGGGCGCTCGAACAAATTTGGGATGCAGCCGATAAAAGCACCCAAAACAGGGTAAGAGACTATTATAAAACCTCTCTGCTCCCAGGCACCGACTCGCTTGAAATCGGTCTTGGAACCGTTAGTTCGTTAAGATTTATTGAGTTTGTTACTTATGAAGCCGCTAAAACTATTAAACCTAAAAGATAAGGGGACTGGCTCATTAAATTATTTGTCCACGAAGTGGAAAGATAATTTACATGTGCCTGTACCCCTCCATGTATAAAATAATATTAGGACCTGCGGTTATCGGTCTGATAAAAAAATTACTTTAAAAAATTTAAAAATATTTTTAGAATGGTATAAAGTTTTAGACCGACCTTGCGAAAATATGTATGATTAAACAAAAGGTATTTCAAAAATGATTGATAAAATTGACAATAACCAGGTTCCGGATGTGATGAAGGATGCTTCAAAACAGTTCGGGGCTTCTGCACCTAAAACGAATAATTTGGAAGATGCTTCTTTGCAGATTACCAACGAATCATTGATTATACAGGAAAACCAGCTTCCGGCTCAAAATTCAAATGCTGTCGAAGAAGCTCGCAAGTTGATTCAATCGGGACAGCTCGATACGCCCGAAAACATTCGCGCAGCCGCAGAGGCAATTGCAAAATTTGGAATATAAAGAGCTGAATTTTTAAGAAGTGCACCCAATCGCCGAAAATTTCTTCGGCGATTTTTTTATGCCAGAAAATCAAGTATTTGACCGGTCGCTGCATTATTCACAATTTGCCTGCAAACATGAAATGCGCTAACGTTGATACTTTTGTGTGATTGTCCCGACCAGAAATGAGCTGTCTGCAAAAGATCTGCTTCATTGAAATTTTCATGCGGTTCTTTAGCCAACTGTATCGATCTTTCCTCCGTGTCGATTGATACTGAATTAACTATCCTGCATGAAATTCTCTTCTTCATGACCGTATATTAACAAATAATTCGAAAATTTTCAATTGACTTGGGCCTGATTGATTGCTAGTAGGGCGTTTGAATTAAACTCAATTGATATTATAGGAACTTGGCCAAAAATTTTTTGAATTTAAGAAGCTTTTTAATTCTGTCATTGCGATTACAATCCCTTGTATGTTGACAAAAGTCATGGTTAATAATAGTCTCATAGATACTGTAGGTGTTGGTGAGGCGAGCGTAGCGAGCCGAGCAAACACCTACCGACGACGAGAGTTC
>JBDKUM010000260.1:0-6253 GCA_039679715.1 Phycisphaerales bacterium | reverse complement strand
TTACGCTCTTGAAGGTTCGACTCCTTTCATCCGCATTACCTTTTGCTGGTAAAGACTTACAACTCTTTTTCATCTCTATTTTTTCGTATGATTTTTCTCTTACTGTGAAAATTACTGTGAAAAAATTATGTGGGGGTTTGTTCTTGAATTAGGTTGGCTCATTTATCGCTCTTAGAAATTGATTGTTGATGAGGGGGATAGGGGATATAATAAGTGGTAGGGTAGAGTCGTTTATTGATTGCAGAAAGAATATGAGCATTTTGCAGTAATCGGTAAATGAGCTTCTGTTTGGAGATGAATATGATGCGATGGACAATTATTTTGGTAGCTCTGTTATTAGTAACTGCGGGCGGTTCTGCAATCTGGTTTTACTCCCATCAAGAACGACTCCAATATAAATTGGAAGAAAGTTGGGAACGAGATTTAAGATTGGCTCTCGAAACACATCCTGAAAATGCTGCTATTCTTTTGGAAAAAGATAAGACCGTTCTTGACTCAAATACCGCAGCGGAATGTACTCGGTACTATAAAATAAAAGGCAGCATTGCTTGGACATGCATCGTGAATAAGGAAACAAATGGACATCTTAGCTCTTACATGTATCAAAGAGAGGATGCCAAAGAATTTGATTCAAAATATCGCAAACAAATTGATGATGCAGAGAATTACGCCGCCACATCTATGAAACAACAGAACATTCATGGACTTGGCTCATGTCATGCGTTCTGGAGCTTCAAGAAAGAATTTCTACAAAAACACGGTATAAAATGGCAGTCGCCAGCACAGCTGAATCCTAATATTAGTTTTGATTAGGCTTGTAATTGCTGGTGAGCTACCTGTGAGGCGGGCAGAGTTGCAAAGCGGTTCTACGTTGCTTCTTGATAAGTAATCGGCAAAGAGACTTTCTAAATTGTATCCACTTTTTTAATTCTTATTTTCCCGCTTGATTCCTGAAATATTTTTGCTCACGTGTGTGCCATAAATAGTTTTTAGTAGAAAGGAGTTAGTTTTGTTTATTAACGCTCAACAGGCGAGGACGTCTGTCTTCAGCGGAATTAGAAAGAATAACGCATTGAGCATTTTTTTTGAGCGAGACTGACATTCCTTTACTAAGCTTGAGGTAAATCAGATTGTTCTCAATACTGGTCAATGCATCATTGCTGCAATCTATAACATCCTGCAATTTTTCTTTATCAGATAGTATTTCAAGAGGAAGGGCAAGGATTAAATCTTCTTCGGCAGTAATTGGAAAATCCTTTGACAAGGCAAAGGGTTTACTTGGGACTTGGGTAACCATTATCTTTTGCTCTTTACTGAATAACTTTTTTATAAAATTCATCACGGATTTCGACCTCCGTTTGTGAATTCTTTTGCTGCCTCTGTGCTGAGCAGTTCTATTTGAGGATTAATCCCAATCCTAATCAAATCTAATCGGTCAGCATCCCAGCATGTGCCTATAGTTAAATCCTCGCTAACCAAACCATCAGCATGAAATTCGCATGCATATACCAACTTTGCTAAGAGGTTTTTATCCAGTCGAAAGAGAATGCCGTTATTTTGGCAAATGTATTCGGCAGCTCGTTTTCCATGCTTCGGGTCAACCCCATCATTTTCACGTCTAATATCATGGAACAGTGCAAAAAGCCGTACACATATCAAATTAGCTCCACTCTGTCGGGCGAGGCATATTCCGTTTTGTTCAACAGATTGAACGTGCTTGAAACCATGAATAAATGAACCATTGCCGTTGTATATAGATTCAACATGTTTCCTAAGAGAATCAAAATCGGGCCGGTTGAGTTTTAATTGCATAAGCAACTTTTCATTACGAGCAATTTTCAAAATTATAGAACAATATGGTCGTCTTTTCAACAACTTAATAAAAAGTCTATTTTAGCTCTTCACTTTTCATTTCACAGTGCTCGCCTTGGAGGAACCAGCCCGCCAAAGCCTTGCAAAGTATACGCATGAGCCATATTGATGATATTTAAGTTTAAGGAAAATTGCTGCATGGCATCAATGAAATGGCATAGTGATGTAAGGCGATGGCGAGTATTCTGCACCTTACTCTGCCGCCAAATCACAAACTTTTTAGCAGCACATTGCCCGGAGATTTCTCGATAGCTTCGCTGAACTGATTCATGCTTTGAGACAATTCTTTAAGCTCTTGCGTCATCACAACAGGCGCATCCGATGTGCCGTGATGTTCCAGCCTGTCTATCACATACTTAACCGTAATTTTGTCGACATCTACCGCAGGCTGATATGCGTACTCGCGTTCTTTGCTGCGAACCTCGGACAAGACTTTCGATTCTGTAAGTTCATATAATAATTGCCTCATCAATCTGATAGGCATCTGCAATTCTTGCGAAAGTTGCGGCGCATCAGGCGCTTGTTCGCCTTTAGTAAATACCTTTACGATTCTTTGCACTATAAATAAAGAGAGCAGCGTACGATATGCCTTGCTCGCCGACAAACAATCAGGCTCAAACTCGTATGTATGCACATTCTGCGTCGCAAAGGATAGTTCCGCTCCAAACAGCAATATAAGCCAGCTTGTCTGCAGCCAGATCAAAAACAATGGAATAGCCGCGAAGCTGCCGTAAATCGCTCCGTAATTGGCAACCCCAATCTGAAACTTGACATAAACCCATTGTACAAATTGAAAGATTGTGCCCGCGACAATACCAGCCAAAAGAGCCGCCGTGAATTTGACCTTCGTATTTGGCATAAAAGCGAAAACGAAAGTGAACAGTGCCCAAATTGAAACATAAGGCAGTACCTTCAACGGAAGCCAGAATAAAAGTCCAAGATTCTGGAGCATAGGAATTTTTGTTGTCAGTGTTTGAAATTGAGTATTTACAAAAATCATAACACTGCCTGAAATAACAAGAACAATAGGGCTTATGACAGTCATCAGGAGGTAATCGCCGAATTTTCGACCAAGAGTTCGCGGCTTGACAACACCCCATATTTCGTTGAAAGAATTTTCAATATTGCTTAATACTTTTATCACTGCCCAAAATAAAAATAACACGCCGATTCCCGCAATCAGAGCGCCGCTGGTCTCTTCAAGCATCTTGTTACTAAATTCGATTATCCTTATTATAACTTTCTCCTGCCCATGTGCTCCTTTGAGCAGTTGTTCCTCAACTTGTTTTTGAAGGCCGAAACCTTTGGCGATTCCAAACATCAAAGCAACTATCGGCACCATTGAAAGCAGTGAATAAAATGTCAAAGCCGATGCTTTGAATCTGCACCTGTTCTCGTTAAAACCTCGGTATGCCAGAACTACGATTTGCAGAATACGTATCAGGAAAAATTTTCGCTTGGGAAGTTTATGCGGCCTCATCCGCCAGATGTCAGTTGTAAGAAAATGCGTCCATTTGGATATTATATTTTTATTTTCCATTTTGAGTTCCTTTTGTACCAAATTCTACCTCTATCCTATCTATAATGCAAGACTTACAATCTTAAAATCAGGTTAATACCGCATTAGCTCTTTTATTTTACCTAAATTCAAGAGTTTCGCCATAGTAGACCGATAATAGATATGTAAGGGTCTGAAATTAATTTTTTCGTATCTCGGTGATACCTTAATACGAGATACGCTTCACGTTCTTTATGTACGAAGCTATACAATATTATCAAAGTCTTGCTGAAAAGTTCGACAGCCGGGTGATGTGTGTTCCAGGCGTTATCGTCGTCGCAGTCGGGCTCTGTATTTGGCTCTCCGGTTTGCGATGGCGGAAAGTTCTTGGCGCTCTAGCTGGCGGAAGTTTTTTTGCCGCAATTGGTTTATGCCTTGGCGATTACGGCTGTGTTATTCTTCTGCTGGTTATCTTAATCGGCATGACGATCGGCGCTCTGGTCGAAAAAATAATGCTTGGCGTTTTTGGAATATTTTTGGCTGCTGCTGTCGTACTATCGGCAGTTTCTATTTTTTCAGCGAAGATGAATGCTGCTGATTATTCTCAAAATTACCCTCGCTGGCCCCAATACCAGCAGCCCGGCGTTGTTATTAGCTGTTCGCAAAGCATTGAGATTACGAAACAAACGAGTTCGTTTATTTTAAACTATGCGATTTACAATGTAAAATCCGCGTCATTGCTTTCTATCGCCGCCGCTGTTGTCGCGACTCTCGCCGCTGGTTTTCTGGCTATGGTCATGCCGCGTGTTTTCATCGCTATCATCTCCTCTTCTCTGGGCGCTTTTGTTATTTCCGCGGGCATTCTTATGCTGCTTTTTTATAAAGGTTCAAAGCCCGTCAATTACTTAACTGAAAAAGGTTTTTTATATTGTCTTATTATTTTCATGATGTTGGTTTTTGGAACAATGGTTCAGCTTGTGCTTTCGCCTGCTGCGGTCGCTGACCAAAAGGAGGCACCGGCTAAGAAAGAAAAAAAATGATTTTTATGTATTTTTTAGGTTCAAAATTTAATTTTATCAAAAAGGCTTGAATTGGTATAATATCAGCCTTTAGTAATGAATTCTGAAAGAAAGGTGCTGGATGGATTTTTTTTATATACTTGCTCAAACTGCTGAAAAACAGCATCATTTGATCGATATGGATATTCTTTGGCAGCAAATCGCAAAGTTAAACTGGCTTCAAGCGCTTATAGCCGTTTCATTTGGAGCTGTCTATTTAATTTATGGATGGCGAATATTCAAAATTCTGGCGGTTGTATGCTTTGGCATGGTCGGCCTTTTTGCCGGCATTCATCTGGGAAGTAAAATGGGAACTGGCCCATCCGCGCAGCTTTGGGGCGGTGTTGCCGGTCTGCTTTTGCTTGGCATACTTTCTATTCCTTTTATGCACTGGGCTGTCAGCATCCTTGGTGCCGTCGCAGGCGGAATTATTACAGGCTGCCTGTGGTACGCCGCAGGTTTTCCCCAGCAATATCTATGGGCCGGCATTGCTATAGGAATTGTCGCCGGCGGTATGATCTCGTTTATTGTATTCAAAATTTCAGTTATGCTTTTCACAAGTCTAAGCGGCGCCGTATTGATTATTGTCGGTATGCTTGCTCTTGCTCGCCTTTACGAACGTTTCCAGACCGGCGATGCAAGTTTTGTTTATTCGCTTGTAAATGATTATCGATGGTTTATGCCCTCATTGCTTGTTTTTGTAACGTTCATCGGCATTGTAATCCAGCATAAACTCGTCAAAGGCTCCTCCGACTGGAAATTATAAAAAAATAATATCTACCGCTCACAACTATTGCCTCGATGGCAAGGCTAAAAACACAAAAAACCTTATTCCTGAACCAGAAATAAGGTTTTTTAATGGGCGGTACAGGACTTGAACCTGTGGCCTCATGCGTGTCGAGCATGCGCTCTAGCCAGCTGAGCTAACCGCCCAAAGACAAGTGATTATCCCTTTTTCTCTCAAATAATCAAGCTATTTTTAGCTTCTTAGTATTTCAAGTACTTTGTCGTACTTTTTATTAATATGCTTTTTGGCTGTCCAGACGGCTAAATCAAGGCTTTTGCGACATGTGCAGGCTTCATCACAAAACACGTTTTTTGACCGTAAAACCGCATCAATCAACTTAATGGTGTTTTCAGTAGCCTTATTTAAGTTGGCGATAATCTCCTTTATCAACTCCTGAGGAGCGGTTTTCTTCTGCGGTTTCCAGCAGTCATAATCGCTGACCATTGAAATCAGCACAAAGCACAATTGAGCTTCGCGGGCGAGTTTGGCCTCGGGCATCGCAGTCATGCCGATTAACTGGCCGCCCCATTTCTGGTGCATCAAAGATTCAGCACGAGTAGAAAATTGAGGACCTTCCATGCAGACATACGTTCCATTTGTATGCACTTTTGCGGGGACGGTTTTTGAAACTTTCGCAATAATATCGCGGAGTCTGGTACAATAAGGGTTTGCCAATTCACAATGAACAGCGGCTATACCATCGAAAAAAGTGTTTTGCCTTTTGAAAGTTTTATCAATCACCTGGTCAACAATGACAAGATCACGAGGCTTGATTTTTTGCGTAAGCGAACCAACGGCAGTTGTCGCAATCACATTTGTTACACCAATTTTCTTTAATGCGAAAATATTTGCGGCGTAAGGGACAATCGAGGGATTCAAAACATGGCCGTTGCCGTGACGATTGATGAATGCAAGTTTTCTGCCCGCAAAATTGCCTGTTAGAATATCAGCGCTTGGTTTGCCAAAAGGAGTGCTGACTTTTAATTTATGGATATTCGTCATTTGCTGCGCAAAAACATCTCCAAGCCCGGAGCCGCC
>JBDKUM010000259.1:0-3931 GCA_039679715.1 Phycisphaerales bacterium | reverse complement strand
AATGAAGCTGAGTTAAAACTCCTTAGCGCTTTAGCCGGGATGAATGTAAATCAACTCTATGAAAATATAAGCGAATTGATGCGCCGCGATCTTGTTCAGAAAAGGAGTATCTGGAGAGCGGTATTACCACCGGCGATTGCGAACAGACTTGCCAAGCGGGAATTGGAAAATATTCCGGTGAGCATTATCTGCGACGCATTTGAAAAAAATGTGTCGCCAAGATTGCTGCTATCTTTTTCACGACGGCTGGGCTATCTTCACGAAAGCGATGCTGCCAAAGAAATAGCCAATCGGTGGCTAGCGGAGAATGGCCTACTGGGTGATATAGGTGATTTTGGTCAAGTTCAGATCCGTATGTTTACCAATATTGCGCCGGTCAATCCAGAACTAACATTATCAGCCATTGAAAGAATGGCGGGGAAAAAGGAGGCTTGCAGCTTCTTTTCCCGCAAAAATCCATATTACAATGAATTTGTCAGAATTCTACAGTCCTTGGCGTACGACAGTGACTTATTTGAACGGTCAGTACATTTAATTTGTCGGTTTGCCTTGTCGGAAAGAGCCGGTGAAACCTATAATTCGATACGTCATGTGCTTAAATCGTTGTTTTATCTGAAATTATCAGGAACACATGCCACAATAGAGCAGAGATTTAAAGTGATAGCAAGTCTGGCAGAATCCGATTGTAGTGATGAGTTTGAGCTGGGGCTTTTCTTATTAGAGGCGGCCCTGGAGGCATGGTATTTCAGCTCTTCTCAACGGTTTAAATTTGGAGCCCACTCAAGAGATCAGGGATATTCGCCGAAGAATTGTGATGAATGGAAACACTGGTATAAAATTTTTATTGACTATACAGCGAGGCTTGCCTTATCCGTTTTTCCGGCAGCTCCCGGAGCCAAGAAATTGCTAGCACATAAATTTAGAGGGTTATGGACGAGAACTGGTATGTATGATGAACTTGAAGGTGCCGCACGAAGTATTTCCGAACGGTCGGATTGGCTGGAAGGCTGGATAGCAGCCAGGGAAACCCGCAAATATGATGGCGAAAGAATGAATTCAGAGGTGCTCTCGCGTTTGGAAAGCATAGAAAGTATTCTCGCACCCAAGACTTTGCTGCAGCGGGCAAAACTTTATGCTTTTAGTCAAGGCAGCACTTTATTTTTGGAAGATGCTGCCGGGGGACAAGACGGGGACGAAGAAGAGTATGATTACATTAAAATACAAAAAATTACACGTTTATTAGGTCGTGATGTTGTCGGTCATGATGCTTATTTTCGACAATTGCTGCCGGACATTTTGAGTAAAGAAGGACCAAGGTTATTTTATTTGGGGCAAGGATTAGCGGATGGCTGTGATAATCCAGAGCAAACGTGGCATGAATTTTATACGCAGTTGTCTTTGCTGGAAGAGTCGAAACGCAACTATCAAGTTCTTAGGGGATTTTTGCAATCCCTTTCAGAAAAGAATAAGAAATTGTCTGAGCAATTCCTTGACGAAGCGGTAACGGATAAAATTCTAGCTAACGTATATCCGTATCTGCAGTGTGCTGTGGAAATAACTGCGTATGGCTTGGCGAGAATTAAAAAGGCACTTGATCTTGGTGCAGCTCCGATAGGACAATATGAAAATTTGGGATATGGAAGATTTGATACAAGCGTTACCGACCGCGATCTATGTGAGTTGCTGCGATGGATATCGTCTAAATCGGATGGTGCTGCAGCGGCATTTGAAGTTTTATATATGATACTGAGCAAAAAAATGCAGACCAATGAATTAAGCGATATCCTTGTTTCTGCAGGACAAGAAATTCTTTTGAACTATCCCTTTTCCCGCAAAGCGGATCAGTATGGTGATATTGATTATCGGTTAGCGTATATGATCAAAGTATGCTTTGCTAGTGAAGCGGCAAGGAACAATGCTGGAATTCTATGCAGCAATTTTCTTAAAGCGATTATAGAGGATAAGATTTACACGATGGATTATCATGATGTTCTCCAAGCACTTGCCGTAGCACAGCCGATAGCGGTTCTTGATGCCTTTTTGGATACAAGCGGTAGCATCCAGAAGAACCATTGGCGGGCAGCAGAAAAAATAGAGATGGCGCTATCTTACGTGAAAGAGGAGATTATTCTCAGCTGGTGCGAAGCAAGTCCAGAAAGAAGGTATCCATTGGCTGCTGCTGCCGTTGTGCCTTATCAACAGAAAAAAGACGAAACATCGCTTGAATGGAAGCCGCTGGCACTCAAAATGATTGCAAATGCTATTAATCCTATTTTAGTGTTAAAGGAATTTGGGGAAACTTTTAGACCAACATCATGGAGCGGCTCTAAAGCCGAGATCATGCAAAATCGCTTAAAGCTGATAACCGGTTTGAAAAGTCATGAGGATTATTTGGTTGCCGAATGGGCTGGCAAGGAAGAAAAAGCGATGGCAGAAGAAATACGTAAAGAGCGTGAGTATGAAAAAGAACGGGAAAGCAGTTTAAACGAGCGCTTTGAGTGGTAATGCTGCGAAAAAGGACGTGATAAGATGTCAGGGAAATTTAGTCGGATTCCATTTTCATCCTGTAATCTTAGTGACTCATTTTTTGACTCATTGAAAGCGGATTACCCGGAGTTTTCTGATTGGTTTCTTCGAAAAAGCAGATCCGGGGAAGTTGCTTATGTTTTTCAAAATGAAAGAAGCGCGATTTTGGCCTTTATGTATTTAAAAAAGGAGACCGAAGCGATTCAATTATGTTCCAAAATCAGACCGTCCCGAACTCGTTTAAAGATAGGTACCCTCAAGCTAAGTGATTCTATTCAAGGACAACGGCTGGGAGAAGGCGCTTTAGGAAATGCTTTATGGCGCTGGCAACAATCGTCTGCCAATGAAATTTATTTGACAATATTCCCGCATCACACGGTACTGATGGACTTAGTTACTAAATTCGGATTTGCCAATATAGGTAAAAATGAACGTGGTGAATATATTTTTTTAAAAGACAAAAGCAAGTTACAATTGGAGGATCCATTTAAATCTTTTCCGTATCTCTTGCCTAATTTCAGCAAAGCAGGCTATTTGCCGGTATATGACGATTACCATGATAAGTTATTTCCTTATTCGGAATTATACAGAACCAATCAAGAAACCGAGGAGGTCGTAGCGGCGAATGGAATCACTAAGATATTTTTAGCTTTTCCACCGTCAGCCTTGCATCATAAAGTGGGTGAACCAGTTATTATTTATCGTATATATACTGGGGCAACAGGGAAAACATATAAATCCGTGGCAACCTCATATTGTACCCTTACAAGAATAGTTCCAATTATCTCCCATAGATCCAAACAAGTAAGCCAAGACGATTTTTTAAATTTAACGCGAAATAAGACGGTATTCTCTCAACAAGAACTGCAGGATTTGTATCGCCAAAAGGCGAATTTAACTTTAATCGAAATGGTTTACAACGGATTTTTCGGAAAGGGGCATAATGTAAATCATAAGGCACTTTCTGAGGCCGGACTATTTTCAGGCCATCCTTATAATATTGAATTAACCCCCAATGAATTTTTGACTATATTGCAAATGGGTGATAAAAATGTTTCAGATCTTATTGCCAATTAACCCGGAACATATCAAAAATATTTTCAATGGCAGCAAACGATATGAATTTCGTAAAACGCGCTGCCGCCGACCCAATATATGCAAGCTGATTATGTATGCAACTGCACCGGTGATGAAAGTAGTCGGGGAGGCGGCAATTGAAGAAATTATTGTTGACGATCCGGATACTGTATGGGAACAGACCCGAAGTTTTGCCGGGATTAACCGGGAGTTTTTTGATCAATACTTTCAGGGGAAGAGTCAAGCCGTTGCCTATAAATTAGCCGAAGTACAAGAATACCCCGAACCCATAGCTTTGTCGAAATTAGGAATCAACTATACACCACAA
>JBDKUM010000258.1:0-6127 GCA_039679715.1 Phycisphaerales bacterium | reverse complement strand
ATCAACCGCTGACCAGTGCGGCAGAGATACGCCTGATGAAAATCTTTTTGCGATGATTGAGGCGGCTGAAAAATACGGCAGATATTAGAAAGGAAGATATGTCTATTTCGGACTTTACATGGAAGGGGCCTGTTAAAAGTGAACCGGATTTTGAAAATTTGATCAAAGTTCTCAAAAAAGAAAAACCGAGCAGGCCGACACTCTTTGAATATTATCTTAATCCTCGAATTTATTCAAAGCTTGCTGATGGACAAATTAATTCATATAAGTTCGAGGAAAAATACCGAGATAAATTCCGGGTTGTGCTTGCGTGCAGGAATGCGGGATATGATTATGCTTTGATCATCGCTTCCGATTTCCATTTCCCTGTTGAATACGATCATACACAGCAAAAAACGATTTCTTTGAACCGTTCCTGTATGATAAGCGATTGGGACAGTTTCGAGGCATATAAATGGCTGGAGCCGGAACAGTTTTCTTATGATTGCCTTAGAAATATACTCCAGCCAATCGATGGAAATATGAAAATCGTAGTTAGCGGGCCATATGGAGTTCTTGAAACTGTAATTCAGTTGATGGGTTATGATAATCTTTGTTATCTATTGATTGATAAACCTGATTTGGTAAAAGCTGTTTGTGATGGAATCGGGCAAAGGCTTTTAAAGCATTATCAGATATGCCTTCAATACGATTCTGTAGGTGCGATAATTGTTAATGATGACTGGGGATTTAAAACGCAGACCATGCTCTCGCCGGCCGACTTGAAAAAATATATCGCGCCATGGCATAAAAAGTTTGTCCAACTCGCGCATAATGCCGGAAGACTCGCTATGATGCATTCATGCGGGAATCTTGCGAATGTTATGGATGTAATTATTGACGATATTGGATTTGAAGGCAAACATTCGTATGAGGACACTATTTTGCCTGTCGAAGATGCTTATGAAAAATACGGCAGACGGATTGCCATACTTGGCGGAATAGATTTGGATTTCATTGTTCGCTCGACCCCGAATGAGGTTTATCGACGTTCTGCGAAAATGCTGGAACGAACCAGCAGTCGAGGAGGATATGCTCTGGGTACAGGCAATTCTGTGCCGGAGTATGTACCGGACGAAAATTATTTTGCGATGATACTTGCGGCGGTACAAGATCGCATTTAATTATTTAGAATTAAAGATTTCACCTATTGCGTAAGCCGCTGGTTTTGGGTTGCCTTCAAAATCAATAATTGAGGTATTTGTCGGGCACGGAAAACAATCGTGTCCCATCCAGATAATAATTCCGCCACAAGCTGGAAATCTTTTTTTGCATGCCTTAATAGCAATTTTCAAAGCCTTTGTCTGCCTGCTTTGACCCCATGCGACATATTCTTCCAAGTCATTTGGTTCTCTGCCGTTTTCATTTACAAACTCATGCCAATCGATCCACCAAGGAGCGCGTCGCCACAAAGGATTTTCGAGAGTCGCAGGCAGTTCGCTGCAATTGCCTTTGTATTTTCGTATCATTTCAACTGTGCATGGGCCGGGGCAGCCGACTTCGGTGCGAAGCAGAGCATCGTCATTGTTCCAGTAATCTATCCATGTATCTGTAATTTTGCCGAGTACTTTCCACGGGCCGTTGACCGCCCAATGAACACCTTTGCCGAAATCTTTGCTATCAGCGGAAAATCGGGGGCCGGTGGGCAATGTAACGATAAATCTTCGCAGCGGGTCATTGGCTTTTACGATTGCGTCAAGATTTCGCAGCATAGGATGTTCTAGGCCGGCTGTTGGCGAAGTCTCGGTTTTCGCAGAAAGCAATTCGTTTCCGCCGCACCATGCGATTAAGGAGACATGATGCTGCCTGCGTTTGATAAAGTCCTTTGCAATCTCGCCCATTTCAAGGATGCTTGTTTCATCGTCAGGCGCATATCTGTCGCCCCCTGATGCAGACAATGGAAATTCCTGCAGAACCATAATTCCAAGCTCATCGCAAAGATTATAGAAGCACTCTTTTTCGAGAAAGCTTCCAGCCCACACACGCATCAGATTGAAGCCTAATTTCTTATAAATTTGCAATCTTAATTCGTAATCTTCAATTTTTACATCGGCGAAATTGGGACGGATTGGTGTCCAGTTCAAGCCCTGCAAAAAAACTTTCTGGCCGTTGACAATGCAGAGCCATGGGTCGGCATTATCGGGAGAATTTGCGCATTTTTCCCATCTAACGTTTTTAAATCCAATGCTTTTTTCAATTTTATCTATTATTTTTTGTTCGTTATCAAGCAATTCAATGATGAGGGTATATAAATTCTGAGCACCTTTGCCGTTTGGATACCATGGTTCGATATTGAGTCCGTTCCACAATAAAGACTGATTATTGGCGGAATACTCCTGGGTTTTTATAATTTCGTCATCTTTTTTCAGGCTGAATCTTATGCAATAATCCGAAGATGCCTCGATTTTGGTGACGAGTTTTAAAATCCCTGTCTTTTTCTCGACATCATAATCTGTCGTGATCTTAGTTTCCCTGATTTCAGCCTCGTTCGAGGTTTTGAGGATTATATCGTCCCAGATTCCAACTTGTACAAGCCTGCTGACCCAATCCCAGAAATAATTGAATCGCACTTTCCATTCTGTCATTTTTGAAGTATAGCCAAATTGGCCAAGCCACCTGGGGGGGCATTCAAAAACTATTTCGAGAAGATTTTGCTTTGCCTTAATATATTTTGTTATATCAACGCTGTGGGCTATATGTGAGTTCTTGAATGAATAGATTTTCTTGTCGTTGATCCTAATTTGGCCGCAATAATCCAGACCTTTGAAGGTAAGCAGGAAGTTCCTATGATTTGAAAACCATTCATCGGGCATGATTGTTTGAAAAATCCAATGCCTGTTTTCAACCCATTCACATTGTCTGGCATTGAGGCCGATATTCCAATCCGGAACTAACCCGGCTTTTAAAAGAGCTAATTGCACGCTGCCCGGAACCTGTGCCGCTACGGCAGGAATTTCAGCCCTTGAATGAACGCCAAGATTTATATGTTCATCGAGGTTCCATTCATGAGGATTGAAACCTGCGACTTTCCAATTCAATGATGCAAGTGAAAAAAACTGATTCATTTTTTACTATCCTGTTTAATCTGCTGCTTCTAAACTTCCGCGGAGTAAAATATTATCTGATGAGCTTCCGACCATGATGTCAAACTTGCCCGGCTCGACAATAAACTTTTTATTATTAACATCATAAAAAGCCAGGGCTTCGGACGTTAAATGAAATTCAACAGTTTTCTTTTCTCCGGGTTTTAAATCTATTTTCTTAAATCCGCATAACTGTTTAATCGGCCTTGGTGCGCTAGCCTCTACATCATGAATATAAAGCTGAACAACTTCTTGCCCGAAAAGTTTTCCTGTATTTTTAATATCGGCAGAAATTTTAACATTGCCGCCGGCTTTTATTTTCGGGGATTTAATTTTTAAATTACTGTATGAAAAAGTTGTATAGCTTAAACCATAGCCGAAAGCAAACAAAGGCTGGTCTTTTAAATACATGTATGTTCTGCCTTTTCTGATATCATAATCATCCATCGGTAAAAGCTGTGATGTTGACGCATAAAAAGTAAGGGGCAGCCTTGCTGAAGGATTGTAATCGCCAAATAGAACGTCTGCCACGGCGCTGCCGCCTTCTTCGCCGGGGAACCATGCATCAACAATGGCGGGTGCATTTTCATTTAACCAGTTAATTGCCAATGCACTTCCGTTATACAGAACAACCGCGATATTGGGATTAGCCTTATATACCGCGTTAATTAATTCATTTTGAATTAAAGGCAGCTCCAGATTACTGCGATCATGCTCTTCACTTTCCAGCGTATCATCAAGACCAATTGCAAGAACAACCACGTCAGAGGCGGCAGCTATTTTTTCTGCTTTAGCAATTTCTTCATCTTTGTCATGTCCGGCTGTCCATCCAAGCGTTGCCTGGGCATCACTGCCATTTTCAAAGTATTCGATTTTTATCGAATATTCCTGTCCTTTAGTAAGATTAATTTCAGCACGGTCTTCTGTGTAGCTGCGGACGACCCAGTTATCAATAATTTTTTTGCCATCGATAAAGAGCCTGATTCCGTCATCGCTGCCGGCACTTATTGCGAAAGTTCCCGTTGTCGGAGAAATGATTTTACCCGTCCAGCGAACGGAGAAATTATCTGCCGGGAAATCGGCAACAGGGGATTTATCTGCCCAGTCGAAATTAATGGCCTTATCAACACGAACGAATTTAGGCGTACCCTTGAAATCCATATTATCAAAATATTCACCTTTTAGGCCTTGCTTGCCATCCTCTGTTTTGAGGTAAATTGATTCGACAGGTTCAAGATGGCCGATTCGCGGACAGCCCAGTGCAAATTTAATTTCGACCTGAGAACCGACTTTGTTTTTTATGCCTTCAAGAATTGTAACTGCTTTTGTTGGTTTGCCTGAATAATTCCCTAAACATATTTTATCTGCATAGGGGCCTATTACCGCCAGTGTTTTGATCTTATTTTTATCAAGCGGCAGGAAATTGTTTTGATTTTTTAAAAGTACAATCGATTCACAACTTGCCTGGCGAGCGAGTTGCCGGTGCTCTGGCGAATCGATAACGCTTTTTGGAATGTGATTATAAGGAACTTTATCATAAGGGTCAAACATACCAAGCTTAAATCTCGCTTTTAAAAGCCTGGAAAGTGCAAGATCGATTTCGTCTTCTGTTACAAGGCCTTTGTTTAAAGCTTTTAAAACATAATCGTTTACATATTGTTTTGGCTCAATGCCGCAATTTAAATCACAGCCTGCTTTGAGTGCTAAAGATGCGGCTTCTTCTGCTGTTGCTACGTAATGATGATTAAGGTGAATATCTGAAATAGCGCCGCAATCAGATACCACATATCCATCAAAGCCCCACTGGTCGCGAAGTATATCGGTTAATAATCTTGTATTCGCCGAGCATGGAATACCGTTAAGTGCATTGTAAGCGCTCATGACAGATTGAGCCTTTGCTTCAACTACACAGGCCTTGAAATGAGCAAGATAATATTCCTGCAAAACTTGTTCCGGCACATCGGACGAACCGGTATGACGATGGGTTTCGTCATTGTTTGCGACAAAATGCTTAGGCGTCGCGACAAGTTTTAAGTATTTCGGGTCATTGCCCTGTAGACCTTTTATAAAACTAACGGCCATGCGTGATGCCAGGTACACATCTTCGCCATAGCCTTCCTGTGTTCGCCCCCAGCGAGGATCGCGAGCCAGGTTGATCATCGGGCTCCAGTATGTAAGTCCGCCGCTGGCAGTCCCATCATTTCTGCCATCGGGCCTGTAAACTGCGCGGGCTTCATCAGATATCGCGGTTGAGACTTTGTCCATAAGGTCGATATTCCACGTTGCCGCCAGTGCGATTGCGTGCGGAAATACGGTTACGTTTCTTCCAAGAACACCATGCACGCCTTCATTCCACCATTGATATGGCGGGATGTCCAGCCGTTGAATTGCCGGAGAGTCGTTGCACATCTGTAAAATTTTCTCTTCAATCGTTAATCGCGAAAGTAAATCTTCAACGCGTTTTTCAATCGGCAGCGATGTGTCTCTAAAAGGATATTTTACGGAGTCAGCAATAGTCAAGGCTGTAAAAAAAGTGGATCCAAAAATAGAAATGGTAATAATGTGCCAAAACTGTTTTTTCATTTCACGCTCCTAAAAAAGTTTTACTATTTTATATTATCCAGATTTAAAGCTGCGCCAAATAGATTTTAATTTTGACGATTTTATCCATCAAAAAGCAATCCTGTCCATTGAAGAAAATGGTAATTTTGGTAGTATATAATGAGGGTAATACTCTATTTGGATATTTTAAGCTTTTGGAAATTAGAAAGATGAAAAAAATCTTTTACTGTTCGGCACTTCTTTTGTTTTCAGTTTACGCATGTACCGCATTTGGATGGGTGGAATGGAATTATACCGGGGCAAGTCATAGCTGGAATAATGCGGCAAACTGGGGCGGAGCAGTACCAACTTCTTTAAGCGATCCGATTATGCGCGGACAGGGAGTCGGAAATGAAGCTTTTATTGATTCAGATGTAAATGCGGTTGGCAATCTGATGTGGGTC
>JBDKUM010000257.1:0-6754 GCA_039679715.1 Phycisphaerales bacterium | reverse complement strand
CCTGAACTTGCGGCCCCCACTCCGACCGCACCGCAACTTTGATCATGGCCGCCAGTAGTAACAATTACATCGGAGCCCAAACCAAGTTCTCCGGCTATATCTTTTTTGAGATTGCCGATTGGATATCCAGCAGGTAAAGCTTCTGACAAAGCAGATTTATCGAGGCCGATTGCATAAAGTATCTCATCAGACCACTCAAGCATTCTGACGTCGAACAGCATTGTGCGTCCAGCCAAGTTATAACTTATTGCAGCTTTGCCTGTAAGCTCGTAACCAAGCAAATCGCCAAAGCACAGCAGCCGTTTTATCCTCGCGAATAATTGTGGCTGATTTTCTTTTAACCAGAGAATCTTAAAAACGCTAAATATCGTATGAGCTGAATGCCCGGTAATATTGTAAAGTCTCTCTGCTCCGAATATTTCAGTAAACTCGCATACCTGTTTTTGGCTTCTGGTGTCAAATGAAACCATCGCATTACAGAGAAACTTGTCATCTTTATCTAGCACCGTAAAAGCTTCACCCTGACTTGAAATGCCGATAGATCTAACCGAATCGCTGTTTCTGACCTTCGCCGATACCTTTGAGATAACAGCTTTGGAAGATGCGACAACCTCATGTGGGTCGAGATCAAACCAACCCGGCTGCAAAGAATATGTAGGATATTCCTGGTGCGCAGAGGAAAGTATCTGCCCGGTTTCACTGAATACCACAGCCTTAACACCACTTGTCCCGATATCAATACCAAGATATGACATTGAACTCACTTTTTTTAACGTTAGCCCGATGAATTTGGCAAATGCAAACATTACTCCAGAATTACTTCTACGTCATATGTCCTGCCATCAACTGGTAAAGGATCATCTTTTGGATGTTCCTTTCCGTTAATTAAAATTGTTTGTACAGGTGAAGCTTGCAGCTTATTGGGATTTTTTATATTCACATTGTATTTCGTACCTCTATATATTCTTGATACGAACACTGATTCCCATTCTGAAGGCATACATGGACAAATAGTCATTCCATCGTATCCGCGTCTCAGCCCAAGCATATATTCAATCACGCCGTAATACATCCAGCCTGCAGAACCTGTATACCATGGAAGTTCCGCATAACCCGGTTTCTTCAGGTGGCCTGGCCCCCAATAGCCATTGATAAATATATTTGTTTGGCAGGAAATTGGACGAGCAGGATTGCAGGGATTAATATTTTTCCAAAGCTTTAATGCATTGTCAGCCATCCCTCGCTCCAGCAGTGCCAACATAAGAAAGGCATTACCATGCGTATACACCGAGCCATTCTCGCAAATCCCAGGCTGTAGATAACTTAATCTTCCCACATTTGGCGTGGGCTTAGTATAGGTTGGCCAATTCAGTATATAGCCCCAGCCGGAATCAAGATGTTTTTCTACATTCTCAAAAATGATTTTCCATCTTTCATCAGTAACAACTCGCCCCAACTGAGCCCAACTCTGCATATTCAAAAAGATCTTGCCTTCTTCATTTTTTTCAGAGCCTATAAGTTTTCCATCATCATCAATAGCGCACAAATACCATTTACCATCCCAACCATGTTTATTAATCGCGTCCGACACTTCTGCATGCCAACGGCCTAATTTAATTTCATCTTCGCTTTTGCCAAGATATTTAGCCAACTCTTTCATTAACAAGACACTGCGGCAAAAGGCCATTGACATCCAGACACTTACTCCTTTGCCTTTACGACAGACACCTGTAAGTGAATCATTCCAATCTCCAAAAAATATCAAACATAAGCCTGCCTTTGACCGGTCTGTATAAAGACGAATCAATGCCCGCATCATATGATTATAAATAGTATCTTCACCCTCATCCATGTATGGAACCACTTCATCTATGAATTTGAAGTCCCCAGTTTCTTTAACATATTCTGTAATAGCCGAAATTAACCATTGTGCACTATCTACATATCGCATCTTGTCAAGAGGATGCCAGCCGCGCAGAGCAAATCCATCGTTATATTGATGATTGCAAGCCTTTAAAATATTCTCACGAGCCTGCGATGAATCCTCAATTACCACATTCTGACTATTTTGAACAATATCACGATAACCTTTCATGCCCCATCGACACCAAACTGCGCCATAATGAACTTGATGCTTAACCCATTTATTTAACATTAAATTCATAGATTTTTCAGGAACACTTATAGATAATTTATCCATTCTTTGTGAATGATCATCTATCATGGCATCAAAATTTGAATCTTTGTCAATATTACCATCTAAATATTTACTACGAAGACCTTGAACCATCGATTTATCACTGCAAGCTCCTACAAGAATTCTCAAATCATCCCGCTTACCTGAATTTATTTTAAATCTGAAATGCATAGTAGGCATTGGCATCAGAAGAGTGGCAAATGAGTTCGCACAACACCCTTTTTCAACTCCAACAGGATTAGCAATAGCGTTCCTTGTACCTATAAAATCTTCCTTATCGGCATCCCAGCTATTCGGAATTTGTTTTGCCGTAAAAAAGCCATTGTGATATGGAAAATCATTATAATGGTGAAACTCTGCATCCTGCTTCATTATAATTGCATTCACGTCAGGATGATACTTTGCGGATCTAAACAAAAAATTGCAATATGTATCTGTACCATCACCTTCCATTTCGACATTTGCAAATAGACTTATGTTGCGAGCGGTTTTGTCCATGTTTTCAACGCGCACGTCCCATATCTCAATTGGGTCATGCCCTGCCGGCACATATATACGCCAGGTAATTTTCAGTTTATTTGTAATATTTTCAAAAACCTGATAGTTAATACCCGCACCACATTTATAGCTGGTAAAATATGTAAAAGTCGGAAACCAGTTTACTGAAAAATATTTGCCGGTATCATCGTCTCTCACGTAAACAATTCTATTTTTTGCTATAATATGATTAAGAAAACCATCTTTTGTCATGTGCGTACCGCGACCTCTTGCACACTGATCAATCAATGTAAAATAAGATTTATTGAATAGCATATTTTCAAAATTACGTTCCGGCTCAGGAGTATCAAGCCATAATTCACTGCCATCATTTTTAAAATTATAATTTCCTTTTTGAATCATAAATTGTCTCACAAAAATTTTTATCAAATTAATTAATAAATTTTATTTCTTTTATAACAATATCTCCGCTCTTTACTTCAATAAACGGTTTTCCGCTCTTGACGCCAACAGTTCCATATCCTGTCGATGTACAAAGAAATGAGCGGAAATCTCCTTCAATATTAGGCTCAATATATAAAATTTTACCAACAGCATCATAACGCGTGCCGGTAATTGCCTGCAGAAGCGCATAAGATGACATCGCACGGGCATACCAATGCCCGCATTCATATTCATTAAATGGATTTCGAGTAACACCATCATAACGATCGCGACATGTGCGAACTATATTAAGACCATAATCTAACAATCCCATACTAATCAAATGCGATGCTACCTGATACTCAACACCCGTCCACACTTCTTCGGTATAAATTAAGGGCATGGATGACTTATTACCGTTTGGCCAGGAACAAACCAGCAATCCGCCTTCATTGCCAATAGCAAAGCCGGGACGTTGTGGATTGGCATGCCCGGAGAGATTCGTCTTATAATTATATTTGTAAACACTTTTCAAATGGCTTACAATTTTTTCGCGATCAAGAATATCACCAAGACAACACATTTTGGCAAGCCAGCAGCCAACCACTCCGTCAGAAAGACAACCGTCCCCATATTGATACCTTAGCCCTTCCTCTTCGTATAGGCGAATTGCTTCAGGTGAATATTTACTTTCTATAAGCGAAGCAGTCTCAAGAGGTGATTTGGCTCTGAGACCTTTTGTTTGTACCAATTGGTGAAAATATTCTCCATTATAGAGTTTTTGCGTGAGATAATCAGTTCCTTTTTTAAATAGCGACATAAACAATGACGCATCTTCTTTTAGTGTATTTGCCATTTCAATTGCAGCTTTCAATGCGCCTATATATATTGTCGAACACATTGAGTCTGGCCCCCAGAATTCAATATCAAAAGTATTGTGATGAGGTTCAGAAAGCACGCCATTATGTTCGGGATCCCAAGCTTCAATACAATAAAGAAGAGACTGCTTTACTTTTGGCCACATTTCTTTCAGCCATTGAGAGTCGCCGCATATCTTCCAATCACGATAAATTTTCATAATCCCGCCAAGCTGCCCATCTGCCGCGGCGGGAGTTTGATGAGACCACTGACCCGTTTCAGAGCTGTTCCTGATAGGTAACGGCGCTCTGAATACCTGATGTCCATCTTTATTTTGACACTCGTTAAATTCTGTTTGTCTAAATGTCCGCTCAAGTGCGGGAAATAAATGGCACAACGACTGGGCATAGTTCCAGACATGCGTGCAGGAACCGGCACAACTGCCTTTTTCATCACAGCAGCCTTCAAATGCCCAGAGCCTGCCGTCTTTTTGTCTCAATATGGTAGGAGATTTTAGTATGGAAAGATTGGCAGAGACCGCTTCTATTATCTCATCTGGTAAATTTGTATCATAAAAACAATCAGAGAATGTTTTGCTTTGATGTCGAATATTGTTGTAGTTTGCACGCCAGTACTGAACTACTTCATCTATGCTATTAAATTTACCCGCATACCATGGCTGGTAAGCAGGTAACAAATCGCTGTCTTTTTCTTCATAAAAATATTTTTCATCACTATTTGGGGTATACCAGCTGAGAAGAAGTTTGACCGTTTTTTCCTCTCCGGGGGCAAGCTTTACCGGCACAAAAATAGTTGCGCCAGGACTTTTCTTCCCATTATCAAGAGGATCTTTATGATAACAAGCACCTGCTTTAATATCGTTCCAAACCATCGTAAGAGAATCAAACCATCCCCCTCTGAACCAGGTACAATTAACCTTGGCATCCTTATCATCAACAGTAGCACAAAAGCTGGATGTTAAATATGGTTTGCTTTTTAGTGATTTTTTTTGATGTAAAATAAATCCATTAGTCGTTGCCTCAATGCAATCATCACTCTCTTCATTTTCAATTTTATCTTTAAACGCAAGAAAGTTTTTGGAGTTAAATGAGTAGATGGCATCAATTGTTTTGTCTGAATTATTTACAAAACGGTATTCAAGCCCGACAACAGGCATGCTTGAAGTGTCAGGATCATTAGGTACAAAAGGACTCCATGCGGTAATATCTATTCCAAGAGGTATTTCGTCATCCGTTAACGTTACAGAAGCAAAAGGAAATTTAGCTTCAAATTTAGCGTTTGCAAACCGCGGCAAGCCATAAGCTTTTCCATCCAAACCATTGCCGCTTTGACCAACAACGGTGGGGTTCGAAAAAATTTTCCAATTTGGTATAGGCCCCTCGATAACCCTTGCTATTGTCGGATTTCCTTTTATAGAAATAGCGGAAAACATACAAGGTTCATTGTGCATCTCTGGTTTATTGCGGATACAAAAATGTGAAAGACTGCCTGTTCCCTCAATACATATCATCCCCGCACCAATTCCTCCTAAAGGAAATGCAATTTTGTTTAGTTTTTGGCCGGTATAAACTGTGTTGTATTTTTTTTTGTTATTATCGTTCATTTAAAATCCTACTCAATCAATCCTATTAATAAAAACCAAATGGTTAATGGAATTATTTTTTATTGGCAAGCAGCATTTGTACTTCCTCTATTTTCTCTTTTGTCACAGGGTACCTCCATGTCAATATCGCTGCACAACAAAGAAAGGCAATCGGTATAAATGCGAACATGATTCTCAAATTGAATATTACTGAGCTGCTTTGAATTGCAACTTCTCTATCAAAACCCGACCACTCAATGATATAACCACTTATGGCCAGCACTGCTGCTAAGCCGACTTTCAAAAGCCACGCATAAACAGCTCCGTACATGCCTTCCCTTCTTAGCCCGGTTTCAAGTTCATCTAAATCACAAATATCTGCCATACACGATGCCGTAAGAACCCAGATACACGACATACCGGGGGATACCAAAACGCCAAACAAGAGTTGCAAATATGGATACTTATCATTAAAAAAGAACCAGCTCGAACCAAAGCCGGCTGTAACAAAAGCAATTCCTGCAAGCAAAGTTATTCTTTTGCCCCATTTTTTTGCGCAATAATTAATGAGCGGCACAGCAGCAAATCCAAAAATACAGTATGTCAGCCCGGAATATCCGGCCATAGATGCTGCCATTTCTTTGTTGCCGCCATAAATATAAGCAATGTTGATATAAACATATAACGGGTTAGCAAGAAAAAAACCAACTATCATAAAGAATATAATTCCGCAAATTATCCGAAAACCACGGTTTTTAAAAGTGCCTATCAAAGCTCTGAAAAAAGGAATTTGACTCTGCTCAGAAGCTTTACTATTTTCTTTGCAGAATAAAGCAGGCATGCAGCCGGTTACAATAATAATGAAACCAAAAATCAGGCCGACGACACGCGCGCCCTCTCTCTCATTGTCCCCAAATTTAAAGCAAAGTTTATAAGCCCATGGAAGCAAAATACCTCCTCCTAAGCTCATAATAAATACTTTAAACGCCATAACCTTTGTACGTTCGTTATAGTCATTACTCAATTCATAACCCAATGCGGTATATGGTACCGCGAAAACAGCAAAAGTTGTGAAGTACAAAATTGAAACTATCAGAAAATACCAAAACAGCCCGGAGTTGCTAAGCCACATGGGAGGTGACCACATAACAACGCAAAGCAATCCGGTAAGAATT
>JBDKUM010000256.1:0-26152 GCA_039679715.1 Phycisphaerales bacterium | reverse complement strand
CATAATGGCAAATTTCCATTTATTTTCACATTTTCACGTTCCGGAAAAAAATCGAAAATTTTCTTATCCTCTTTGTTAACCGCCCTTTCTGTTTTGACGAACTTTATATTATTAAACAACACTTTATGGAGCTTTTAAAATGAACGGAAACGCACAAGACAGACGACGTGAGAAAAGATTAAATTATCATTGGCCGGTTTGGTTCGCCGAGGATTTTACGGGTAATTTATCACAAGGCCAGATGATAGACATCAGCAGTGGTGGAGCCGCCTTCACATGTCTCGCAGAGGAATCTCCATATCCCGGGCAGTATATAACTACGCGTTTCAGCGTTCCGCGTTATGGCGCAGACAACACATTCGACCTTGAAAGCCACATCCGCAACGGTTTCGTTTGCAGGATCGATCATATCAATGGTTATATGCGAAAAATTGCGATACAATTCTCCGAGCCTTTAACCTTCAAACCAGGCGAGCAGCAGGAAAACGAAGTCCAGGAAGAACTCGCAGTCGCATAAGCCGAAAAGTATAAAATCAGTCATATAAATAGGATGTAAATATTAACTGTTTTTCCCTGCCTGATAGGTTATAATATCCCCTATGGCAGAAACCGATAAATTTATCCCAAAAGACTTAATGACCGCAGGCCCTACCCTGCATTATAGTCACGGCAACGTCAATGGCTGTTATTTCCTTGCGGTTTGCATTTATTATTTCACTGCCGTTTTCTGGTCTAAATTATTGACAGGCCAATTGCTTTTCCCGACTTTTCCAGGCCCTTTTTATCTCAAAGATTTGATTCTTTCACCTCTAAGCATTTACGAATATCCTGCCCAAATTTTTGTAATGGGTCTCCTTCTCGGGATTTTAATTGCTGTACCTATCCTTGCATCACAGCTAATGAGCTTCAAATACAGCATTCTCTTTCTACTCATCCTCGCGTTTATCGCAGGACTGCCGGGCTTGGCTATTGCTGTTTTAATCGGAGCTTTTGCAGCGGCCATCAGGCCTTTACGTTTTCGTTCAAGAATTATCTCTTTTGTTTTATGTACCGCTCCATCGATTCTATATTTTGCTTTTTTTGGCGGAGATAAAAACGCTGATAGTTTGAGATGGGCAATGTCGTATGCGCCCTGGCTTGACGGCCTAATCACCGCACTTGCGCTGGCCGGACTGGTTCTTCTCATAGGCCATTTTACACGTTATATACCGAGTCTGATTTGGACAATTTCATTTGCCGTTTTAATAACTACAATTTTCGTCTTTCAGGATGGCATTAATCTTTCCGAACTTGATTACCAGCTTTTCATTGCGGAAAATAATCCTGATAAAATTAAAGAATTCCAGGATACCAGCCTTACAGAATCTTTAGATAAAATTTTAAAAAGTCCTCAAAGAAACAGTTACTTCCAATCGCCTTTTTATCCCGTTGAAACTATCGCCTTAAGAGCCGTGCTTAAAAAAGAAATACAGAACAGACTTCTTCTCGATCGTTGGCCTGAATGGTTTAACGAAAGCGCATCGCCCTCCTACCAAACGCGTAAAAGACTATTATTGCGCGAATACGAAAAATTCATTACTCCTGAAAAACAATGGTGGAAGCCCCAAATCGTTCACACTACTCTTTTGAAAAGTCGCGCTAGAATACGCCGAATGCCCATTGCTCTCTATTATAAAGCAATGCTTAGTGAACTTTCGCCGGAATTAAATGTTCTTGTTGAAAAAGAAACTTTGCATTTTTACGATGATTATCCGCATCGTGAAAATCTTCCGATTTGGCACAGGCTGTTTTCCGAATTTCCGGACAGTCCCGAATCTATCGAAGCACGCTGGCGAAGAGCAGTTCATCTTGCCGGAATGGGCGAATTCGGTCATACGCAGGAAATGATTAATGAAAGTCTTGCGATGATTGTAAGGGAAATGGAAAAAGCCGCCGCCGAATCCTCCGAAATAACAGGTACAATTTTCCGCAAACCAGCCAAAACAGTTATGACCGATTACGAACTTAAAAAATTACGCAGAAAATTCCTGTACCTGCAAAGTCTTATCAGCCCTGAAAACGTCGGAACAGATGTGAAAAATAAAAAAGTTGTCGCACAGTTCATAATTCTCAATCCGCATGATGTACTGTACAAGAGCCAGCTCGATTATCTTTTGGAACAAGCCGGCGAAAATTCCCCCCTGAAAGATAATATAATTCTTGCGCAAACTATGCTGATTTCAGATGCCATACAACGCGCCGACCAATTAGGCAAAGTCGCGAAGGATTTTGCCGGCACAGACGGCGGCACACAAGCTAAATTCGAGCAGGCATGCCTGAAACTTACAATTTGGAAAGAACATCAACTAAGCGAAAAGGAAAAGGAGAAATATTTGGCAGAAGCCCAGTCAAGCCTCCAAAAATTTCTGAAAGATTTTCCGAATTGTTACTTGTCTGAACAGGCACAGGAAAAATTAACTGTATTACCTTCAAAGTAATTATAGGACCAAAACCGGTTTCTAACCCTATCTAAACTCTCTTATTTACCAAGTTTGACTTTTTAGCTCCATTTTAGTATAATCACCTTTAATGCAAAGCAGGATAACAATAGACAATTTGAATAATCAAGCCGATGTATTGCTGATTGGCAAAACCGATAAAAGCATTATCGATGCCGCAGAAAATCAGGATATCCGGTTCCAAAACTGTCAGCTAATTTCAGAGGCTATAGATATTTGCGGCCGAAAGCAATTCGATGTCATCGCGTTGACAACCGACGTTCTGGATGAAAACCTTGCTTCCTCATTGAAGAAAATCCGTGAATCAAACCCCGGCGCTAAAATGTTTTTACTTGCGCAAATGTGGCAGGAACCTATCGCAGCGCATATCGTCAGTCAATCTTTAAACGGCACTAAGCTTCTCGACGATTATTATATTTGCCCTGTAGTTTTCATGCTGAAAAACAAATCGCAAGCCGTTGTGGATGAGAAGGAAGTTATAAAAGTTGAAACAAATTCGCAGGTTTTGCAGGAGCAGCTTGAACGAATCGCAATTCTTGAAAAACTCGTGATGGAGGATGAACTTACAGGTGTAAAAAACAGGAGATATGTGCGTGAATTTTTAAGACAGATTATTGATCACGCAAAACAGCTGTCTCTGCAAGTTACGCTCCTTGTTTTCGATATTGATAATTTCAAGCAATACAATGATTTATACGGTCATCCTGTAGGGGATAATATTCTTAAACAGGCCGCTGTACTTATGCAGAAATGCTGCCGCAGGCAGGACGTTGTTGGGAGAATCGGCGGCGATGAATTCGCGGTCGTTTTCTGGAATCTGCCGGGCGAAAATACAATTGTTTTCGAGAGCACTCCGCAGGAAGAACGCAGAAGCATTGAAAGCGAACATCCCACACAGGTTATAAATATCTGCGAAAGATTTCAGAATGAATTGCATACCACGGATTTACCAGCTCTTGGAGTTGATGGAAAAGGCACACTTACAATAAGCGGAGGACTTGCCGCGTTTCCGCGTGACGGGTTGACAGTTCAGCAGCTTTTTGAACAGGCAGATAAAGCCTTATTTGAAGCCAAACGCTGCGGTAAAAACAGAGTTTACCTTGTCGGCGGCAAAAACCGATAATGATATTATTTTGAAACTGATTATTCGTAGCCATATTTTTTAATGAACCATTTTTTGGCTAACTGTACTGTAAATAAATAAGCTGCGACTATTAAAGTTATAATCAGTATAAGCGACAGAGGAGGAACGACAAATTGAAAATATTTGGCAAATATCGTACAGGGAATAATCACACCGATCGTAACAATATAAATCGATGTAAAAATTAAAAACTGACTCGGTTTGCTTTCGATAAATGGAATTTTACCTGTGCGAATTATATGTATGACCAGTGTCTGTGTACAAAGGGATTCGAGGAACCAGCCGGTGTGGAAAAGAGGGGCAGAGGCACGGAAAAGATACCATAGCACCCCAAAAGTTATAAAATCGAAGATGGAGCTAATCGGACCAAAATAAAGGATAAATTTTCTGATATAACCAATGTTCCAGGGTCTGGCCTCCAGGAGATAATCGGGGTCAACCTCGTCAGAAGCAATTGCGACCTGCGAAAGGTCGTAAAGAAAATTGTTTAAAAGAATTTGAATCGGCAGCATCGGCAGAAACGGCAAAAACAGACAAGCACCTGTCATACTGAACATATTGCCAAAATTGGAACTGGCTCCCATTTTTATATATTTTAAAATATTTCCAAAAGTTTTTCTGCCTTCCATTACGCCATCACGAAGAACCGTAAGGCTCTTTTCCAGCAAAATAACATCAGCAGATTCCTTGGCGATATCTACAGCATTATTTACTGATATACCGACATCGGAGGCCTTTAGGGCCGGGGCATCATTAATACCATCGCCAAGATAACCGACGATATGGCCGTTTTCGTGAAGTGCGTGAATAATGCGTTCTTTCTGAAGTGGAGAAAGTCGCGCGAAAACAGAGACTGACTTAACTAATTGTTTTAATTCGTCGCTACTTAGCCTTTCAATCTGTTCGCCGGTTGCCAGCCCTTTTACATCTATGCCGACATCGTTGCAAATTTTTCTTGCGACCAGCTCGTTATCGCCTGTTAAAACTTTAATTTCTGTCCCAACCGATCTAAGCCCTTCGATTGTTTCTTTTGCACTTGGCTTAGGCGGGTCAAGAAAAGCAATGTAACCTTTGAGAATTAACTCTTTTTCATCGTCTCGCGAATAGACATCTCTATCGCCTTTCATTTGTTTATATGCAACAGCCAGAACACGAAAGCCGTCGGCACTTAAACCATCGTATTCCTCTTTGAGGTCTGTTAAAATCAAATCGTTGAGATCGTTAATTTCGCCATCCAGAATATATTTTGTGCATCGTTTAAAAATCTCTTCGGGAGCGCCTTTCGTTATAAAAGTGTGCATCCCGTGCGATTCGACAATCACTGACATCATTTTTCTGGAAAAATCGAAAGGTATTTCATCAACTTTTTTATACTCCCCCTTAATTTCCAGCTCACCATGTTCGAGAATGGCTTTATCGAGGATGTTTTTAAGGCCTGTTTGATAAAAGCTGCTGATATAGGCCATTTTCATAACCTGCTCGTTTTCCTGGCGAACAACATCGCAGCACTTTTCAAGAACGATTTTATCAAGGGTAAGTGTTCCTGTTTTGTCTGTGCAAAGAACATCCATCGCACCGAAATTCTGAATCGAGTTAAGGTGTTTGACAATGACATCTTTTTTCGACATCTCTATTGCGCCTTTGGAGAGATTAATCGCAACAAGCATTGGGAGCATTTCCGGAGTAAGACCGACAGCGACAGCTAGTGAAAAAACCAATGCTTCAATAAAATTGCCCTTCGATATGGCATTTATGGCAAATATAACAACCACCATAATCAGCATAAGATAAATCATAAGCCAGGTGAATTTGCGAATGCCCTTATCAAAACCTGATTCAATCGGAATCGAGGCAAGCTTTTTCGAAATAAATCCGAACTCTGTAGCCATCCCAGTTTTTATTACAACACCTATACCGGCACCGCTGACAACGCTTGATCCCATAAAAGCAATATTCATTAAATCGATTGCCGATCGGCTTTTGGAATCAATTGGATTCGCAATTTTATCGACTGGAAAAGACTCGCCGGTAAGAGATGACTGGTTTATAGACAAATCCTTGCATTGGATTATTCTTAAATCCGCGGGGATCATATCGCCTGCAGATAAATCTACAATATCGCCTGGGACTATTTCCTTGATTTTTACTTCTCGCAATTTGCCGTCGCGAAGGACAGTGGCGGTTGCAGAAACCATTTCTCGGAGTTTTTCGGCGCCTTTATTGGCTCGATATTCTTGTATAAATGATAAAAACACACTAAGAATTGCCATTAAAATCACTAATGCGGCACTGATTTTTTCGCCAAAAAACAATGAAAAAGCGGCGATAATCATAAGAACAATCACGAGAGGATTAAAAAATTTAGAAAAGATTTGAAAAATAATGGTACGTTTCTCTTGTTTGGCAGGCTCATTGAAACCATATTTCTCAAGACGCTTTTCTGCATCTTCTTTGGTTAATCCATGCCGCCCACTATTGAGCTTTTCAAAAAGCTGCGGTTCGGTTGCGTAGCTATAATCAAAATCCAAAGCCTGAACATTTTTGATTTTATTATTTATCATAATGGAAGCCTGAATTTAAGTAATATTTTATCCGAATGCGGTAAATAGGAAACCGCCTTCTGCGGAAGTTGTTTTTACGCTGGATTCCCGTCTGCGATGGAATGACAACTCCTTTTTGGTACTTAGCTAAAATATTACGAAATTAATTATATTGCCGGCACAATCGGCTAATTGAAAATTTTTCTGACTCTAGCGACCGTTATATTATCTATAAACTTACCAAAATCAAAGTAATTAAATCCTCTCTGCCTCTGTCGCACTTATTAATTTATATTTTATTCCTCTCCACTCTATCGTTCTGCCCACAGAAGATATGATAATGCAAATCAACATTAGAAATGCCCAGACAGGAGGCAATAAAATATCGGCTATTGCCGTTATTCTTAATTTAGGCCAATCGGCAGTAAAGATTTCGCTGATCATTTTTTGACGTAAAGAAGCGGTAAAGAACTGCCCTGACAATGACAAACAAGCCATCAATAAAAATATATACCAGTTCGCATAATTTACGTTTTTAAGATAGAGCGCAATAGCGGCAAAACCCCACAATGCAAGGACAGAGTATAAACAGGTTATTAAGCCGAATATCCACGTTCCCGGAGCCGTAACTCTTGTAAGAATTAATTGCCTGCGGATAAACTCAAAAAATCTCGATAAATCATATTTTTCATAAGTCGCGACGAAACAGGCGGGCACAAAATATACTTTCATGCCTGCTTTTTTTACCGCCCTGCTCAATGTTAAATCATCGCTTACAGCATTTTGCCAGATTTTTTCGATACCAAGTTTCTTGAAATCTTCAACGCGCAGAGCCATTGAGCCGCCCCATGCCAGATTGAAAATTGTCGCGCCCAAAAGTTGTGCGACTTTTGCGTTAATTATCGAAAGCGCTATGCTCGCTAAGTTATTCCCCTGCGGCACATACCATCTGTATCCGCTTGAAATGCCGTGTTTTTCCTTACGCAGCGGGTATACAAGTTCATTAAGCCAATTCGAACGAACACAGGCGTCCGAATCCGCAAACGCATAAATGACAGTATTTTCTTGCGCAGATTTGCATCCGAATAATAAATTGTGAATTTTTTGCCCGCCTTGATTTGAAACCCCGGCTGAAACTATGCTTATTTTGTTTGCTTTACTTTTCGCCTGGTATTTTTCTTTTATTGTCAGAAGCTGGTTGTATGCGGAATCAGCCTGACTTTCAGTTACAAAAATCATTTCATAATCAGGGAAATCGAGGGCATAAAAAGATGAAATGTTCTTTTCAAATTCGTTATCAATCCCTTTGCAAGGAATTATAAGAGCTGTTTTTGGGCAAAAGCATGTGCGGTTACGGTCAGCTTTCCGCAAAACGTATCTATAATTTCGCACAACCAGCATAAATACTAAAATTTGCGCAAACATCGCGATTATTATTAACGCATATAGAAAAATCATACCTACTATCCTTAGCAAATACTAGCGATGGGCAAAAGCAATTCGATTAATTTTTCAATCGTATATTCTTTTCCAAGTTCGGTTTTCAGTAAATGTCCGTGGTTGTGCTGGGAATCCAGAATTATGAGATTTTTATTATTGCTCGACCAGCCCGTTTCCTGGACCTGATGACCGAGTACGAATAAATCGACTCCGAGTTTTTCGGCATAAAATTTCAGCGTCTCTTCGCTTTGGGCTCTGCCCCACGTTAAAAGATATGCAGAGTTGGGACGAACGATATCAGAGACTTTAAGATTTCTTTCGAAGATACCGAAATCAAATTTATCAGCCATTCTGTCAGAAGGCAGCGAATGTGAAATCCATATTTTGTTTGGTGTTTTGATTGCTAAAGGCTGGGAAAATAAAAATCTTTCGATTGCGCTTTCAACGGCTTTCATATCATTGCCAAAGCGTCTTTTCATCGCGGCTCTCATTGACGCGTTCATTTCTTTGCCGCCCTTCATCACATCGCTGTTGCTTATAAATGCGGTATCATGATTGGCAAGAATAAAATGCACCTGATTTGGAAAATCAATCTTGAGCTTAACGGCTTCGGCAAGTAATTCAAACGAAAGACAGCCGCCCTGCTGGTCTTCAGCGCCGCCGTGAATAATTTCCTGCAATATCAAGTGTCTTTCAGGATTTTTTTCGAGATTTGAATATGCCAGAATACGTTCGAAATTTCTTCGATGCCCATGAATATCACCTGTTATGACTAAATCGCCGACGGAAGGCAAAATTACCAGATTAGCTTTGCGGAATTTATCCTGCTCATTAGCCAGTATACCTGCTTCAAGCAGCTTGACAAAATTCTCCGCCATTATTGACCGCCTATCCTCTTGGCAAAAATACTATGAATCAGAAGATCGAGCCTTGAGATAATATCGGCCATTGACTTGGGCCTTTGAAATGGCTCTTCTCTGACACAATCAACAACAAGTTTAGAGACGCTTAGTGGAATTTTACTGTATATTTCATGAGGAGCAGCAAAATCTTTTTGGCCCATCATTGCCGCGATATCATTTGCCTGTGGAATCAAAGTAGGAACATTTTTACCAGTCAAGGCCCAATACATCGTGGCACCTAAATTGAAAATATCAGTTCGAGCGTCGAGGTGCATTCTTTTTACCTGTTCAGGTGCGATATAATCAGGCGTTCCCTGAATTCGCGGCTTAACAGTTCCTATCTTACAACCCTGACCGAGGTCTATAATACTAATCGCGCCGGATTCGTTATTAATCAGAATATTGTTCGGCTTGATGTCACAATGAATATAGCCCTGCTGGTGCATCGCACTTAGACCTTCGGCGACCATTCTGAAAACCAGCAAGACATCTCCAAGACTCAAACCTTTGGAGCGTTCAAGCGATTCGCCTTCAAACATATCCATCGAAAGGAATAATTCTTTGATCTTTAGCAGCTTGCGAATCTTAATCAGCTTATTGCATTTACGCAAATAAGGATGATTTACAGATTTCGATACCTTGTATTCGTTTTCGATTTGTTCGAAAATCCGGGAATCTTCAGGTTTTTCGTAAACTGCACGTTTCAGCGCAATAGTTTGTCCATTTTCCTCATCTTTAGCGAGGAAAATCATACTACGGGCTCCTATACCAAGCTTTCTAATAATAGTAAAGCCTTCTAATTCACATCTATCAATTGCCATAAGCCCTTTATTATAGCAATTTTATTGAATTCTTAAAAGAAAATTTTTAGGGACTTACCCGATAGGAGGATAGATGATTTTCTTACCCCGCACTTTCGCAAATCCCGTAAGTTTATGCAATTTCGTATTTTTTAAACTATAAATATCTACAACCTTAAAACCTCTGACTAACAATGCATCTCCAATTAGAGAACGATGACATCTGAAAGGGACAGCTTCAGCGCACATAATCGCGACTTGTTTTTTATTTATATAAGTAATTAATTTATCAAGATTCTTTTCAAAATCTTCGGTCTGCATGTAATCGGCATATCCCCTAAAAGATGAATTCTCCCAGCCTGTATTAGGAGAATCTTTAGTAGTATGCCGTAATCCGCCTAAACCCGGCAAATGGATATATCTTCGTTTGAGTTTTTGCTTGAGATTATCTTTATTAAATTGCGGATTATGTCTTGATTTTGGAATCGACCGGACATCGACAAGCTTTGTAATATCATATTCATCCAAAAGAGAGAGAAATTCTTCAAAAGACCTTGTAGAATGACCGATTGTATAAATTTCTTTCTTCATACAAAGCTTTTATATAGTAATCATTAGATTTGAGTATAAGGAAAGTACCCAATTTCTCAAAACAAAGCTGTATCAGAAAAAAATACTTATAAATTTTATTTACAGCTAAATTTGTAAACTGTTTGGGATTTATACGTTTGGCCTGGTCGTAAAATTGTGTTTGGGAAATTCGGATGGTTTGGCGAATCCGGGAAATGTTGAGGTTCGAGTACCAAAGCGCATCTGTAATTATATGCTTTGCCGGATTTGCCGATGATTTTGCCGTCAAGAAAATTACCGCTGTAAAACTGCATAGCCGGTTCCGTTGTATAAACTTCGAAAACTCGTCCGCTGGTCGGCTCTGAAACTTTACAGGCAAGAGTAAGCGAATTATCTTTTTTATTAAGAACCCAGTTATGGTCATATCCGCCGCCAAATTTTAACTGCGGATCGTCATTATTAATTCTGAGGCCAATCGTTTTTGGCTGTGTAAAATCAAACGGGGTATTTTTTACACTTTTGATTTGTCCTGTCGGTATAAGGAATTTATCCACAGGGGTAAATTTATCGGCATTGATCAGCGTTTCATATTTTAAAATATCGCCTGTGCCTTCGCCGGCGAGATTCCAGTAGCCGTGTTGGGTCAAATTGATGGGAGTAGCTTTGTCGGTTGTAGCAGTGTAATCAATCATAATTTCATTGTTGTTTGTGAGAGTGTAGATTACTGTGATTTTGAGATTACCTGGAAAATGTTCCTGACCATCGGGACTCAATAGATTAAATTCGACACCTGCACCATTTTCATTTTCAAAAGGCTTGCTTGACCAGACAAGAACATCAAAGCCTTTGATTCCGCCATGCAAAGTCTGGCCATTATTATTAGTATTAAGAATATACTCTGTACCGTCAAGCTTAAATCTGCCACTGGCGATACGATTGCCGAAACGGCCGACTATGCCGCCAAAATACGGATTTTCGCAAAGGTAGCTATCAAAGTTATCATAACCAAGCGCGATATCTTCAAATTTGTTATTTTTATCGGGAACGATTACGGATGTGAGAGCTGCACCGTAATCCATGAGCTTTATCTTCATTCCATTGGCGTTTGATAAAGTATAAATATTCACATTTTGGCCGCAGGGAGTTTGGCCGAAAGTGGATTTTTCAACTGTAAGGTCATTAGCTGCAAAGGTAAATCCGCAAAGATAGAGCAACGAAATTAAAACATAAATCAATCTCATTGAGAAACCTTTCAGTGAATAATAATTTTTAGAGACCCATCATAAACTGCATCGTATCGTCTTTGAAGCCCGGGAATCCTTCATGGCCATAGTCAGGATAAATCACAAGCTCTTTTTTTGCTGTAATTTTATTATATGCGGCAAACTGGCTCGACGGCGGGCAGATGGTATCCATCAGACCTGTGCCCATGCGAACCTGCCCTTCAATACGCGGAGCTAGAAATTGGACATCGATGTATCCGAGTTTCGTGAAAATTTCGTTTTCACGTTTATGCTGCGGATCGAATTTGCGAAAATATTGTTTTAATTCTTCGTATGCATCCTTAGCAAGGTCCATTTCCCAAACACGTTTATAATCAGAAAGAAACGGAAATTGGGTAATGACGCGTTTTACACGGGGCTCAAGCGATGCGCACGCAATTGACAGGCCTCCGCCTTGTGAGCCGCCAAAAACACCGATGCGGCCGGGGTCAACTTCCGGCATGTTCATAATTATTCGTGTAAGCTGGACAGTGTCGAGATAAATATTTCTGAAAAGCAATTTTTGCGGATTGGGATCACCGAGACCGCGAATAATTTGACCGTTCAATGTATTTCCTTTTACTCCGCCGGTGTCTTCCGAGAGGCCGCCCTGTCCGCGGCAATCGAGAGCCGCGAATGAGAAACCAAGCGCTACGTAGCCGAGTTTTTCACACCAATCACCTGCATCTCCGGAGTAGCCGTGGAATTCAATAACCGCAGGATGTTTTTGCGTTGATTTTTTTGGACGCAGGTATTTAGCATGTATGCGAGCATTTTCAACTCCGGTAAACCATAAATCGAAACATTCGGCATAAGGAACCTTGAAATCGCTTTTGACAAGTTCTATTTTAGGATCAACTTCACTCAACGCGGCAAGAGCTGTAGACCAATAATTATCAAAATCGGCAGGACGAGGATTCCGGCCTTTGTACTTCTTCAGTTCTTCAAGCGGCATGTCTATAAGCATTTTTCTTACTCCATATAAATTAAATAAAGGATTATATGTTTTTTCGGGCAGGATTCAATTTAAAATTTACCGGAAGCCCGGCAAAATTAACCTTTACGTAAACAACTGCAAAATAGAGGCTTACAGTTTATTAAAAATTTTGGAGTTAAAAAAATTCAAACTTTACTTTTCATTGTGGATATATTCTAATATAGTTTTAGGACAATTTAATGAGAAGAACAACTTATGATATCTGTATCGTCGGGGGACTTGGGCATATCGGTTTGCCGCTGGGGATTTCGTTTGCCAGAACCGGGCAGAAAGTGGTTCTTTATGACAAAAACGAAGCATCGATTGATATTGTATCCAGGGGCAAGATGCCTTTTCTCGAAGGAGGCGCAGAAAAACCTTTAAAGCAAATTCTCAACAAAACTTTATCCATTAGTTCGGATAAGAATGTAATTTCAAAAAGTCATTTTGTGATTTTGACAATTGGTACTCCGATAGACGAGCATTTAAATCCCCAGTTCACACTATTCAAAAACTTTTTCGAAGAAATAATTTCACTGCTTAACGACAATCAGCATGTGATTATCAGGAGTACCGTTTACCCGGGTACGACTGAAAAGGTTCAGGAACTGCTAAGAAGATATAGAAAGAAAACGAGAGTATCTTTTTGCCCGGAAAGAATCGCTGAAGGCAAAGCGATGGAAGAACTAACAGGTCTGCCTCAGATAGTTTCTTCGCTCGATAAAAAAAGCCTAGATGAAGCGAGTAAATTATTTTTGAACCTGACCAGACAAATAATTCCATTAAAACCGATTGAAGCCGAACTGGCGAAGCTTTTTACAAATGTCTGGCGTTACCTGCAATTCGCGATATCAAACCAGTTTTATCAAATCGCGACGCAGAATAATCTGGACTTCTATAAAATTTATGAAGCTGTAACAAATAATTATCCGCGTACAAAGGGTTTTTGCAAAGCGGGGTTCGCTGCCGGGCCGTGCCTGCTTAAAGATACGATGCAGCTTGCGGCATTCGCTAACAACAATTTCTTTCTGGGGCACTCTGCTATGCTTATAAACGAGGGATTGCCCAATTTCATTATAGCCAAGCTTAAAGAAAAAACGAATCTAAAAAATAAAGCAGTAGGCATTCTTGGTATGGCGTTTAAGGGAAATAGTGACGATGGGCGCGAATCGCTTTCGTATAAACTACGAAAAGCTTTAACGATTGAAGCGAGGCAGGTGCTTTGTTCTGACCCGCTGGTGAAAGATGAGCGGCTGATTGACGCTAAAACGCTTATTAGAAAATCGGATATTATTATCATCGGCGCTATGCATAACGAATATAAAAATTTAAAATTAAACTATAAATCGAAAATTATTGTTGATATGTGGAATTTTCTGGGACGCGGAGGCATATTTTAAATGAAAATATTAATTACAGGCTCGGCAGGTTTTATCGGCGGTTACGTTGCGGAAGAACTTCTGAATCGCGGACATCATATAGTTGGTATTGATAATTATTCGAAATACGGCAAAGTCGCCAAAAGCTATGACAATCATCCGAACTATAAATTTGTCGAAGGCGATGCGAAAGATGTCGGACTGATGAAAAAATTGGCAGAGGATTGCGACCAGATACTTTGCCTGGCTGCGATTATCGGAGGCATCACCTTATTTCATGAACTTGCGTATGATTTGCTTGCTGAAAATGAACGAATTATCGCTTCGACATTCGATGCGGCAATTTGGGCGTTAAAAAATAAAAAGCTCAAGAAAATAAATGTTGTTTCCTCTTCGATGGTTTTTGAAAGTACAAACAAATATCCGACCGCTGAAGGTGAGCAGCTTAAATGCCCGCCTCCGCTATCAACATACGGATTTCAAAAGCTTGCGTGTGAATATTTCGCCAAAGGAGCCTGGGAACAATATAAGCTGCCGTTTACCATTATTCGGCCTTTTAACGCTGTTGGTATCGGAGAGAAGAAAGCATTAGTTGAAAAGGAAGTTTACTCCGGGAATATCAAGCTTGCGATGAGTCATGTTGTGCCGGATCTTGTACAGAAAGTTCTCAAGGGTCAGGACCCGCTGCACATCCTGGGAGAGGGAAATCAGATTCGACATTATACCTATGCGGGCGATTTGGCTGCCGGAATAAGAGCATGCATTGAAAGCGAAAAGGCAGTGAATGACGATTTTAATATTTCAACGCCTGTTTCGACTTCGGTGCTGGAACTGGCAGAAATTATCTGGAAGAAAATTAATCCTGACAAGCCATTCAGATATGTTTCGGATAAACCATTCGAGTATGATGTGCAGAAAAGAGTGCCTGATGTCAGTAAAGCAAAAACAATTTTGAATGTCGAATGCAAGACAACTCTGGAACAATCTCTGGATGAAATTATACCATGGATAAAGCAGCAAATTAAAATTGGAGGATTCTAATCTTGCAGGAGGCTTTAGGGATTATTATCCCGGTTTATAACGAGGGGGGAAATATATCCAACACTTTGACTGCGATACAACGGCAGGTACATACGGATCATGTTATTTATATAATTTATGATTTTGATGAGGATAATACACTGCCGGTCGTCCAAAAATTAAAGCAGGAACGAATTCGGATTGAATTATTGAAAAACACTGTTTGCGGAGTCGCAAGTGCTATTAAGACTGGATTGCGAAAAGCTGAACATGAATATCTGCTTGTAACGATGGCGGATATGTCGGATGATTATTCAGTTGTCGATAAGATGTGTGAAATGATGCACGGAGGTTCGGATTTGGTTTGCGGATCGAGATATATGAAAGGCGGAAGGCAAATCGGCGGGCCAGCGTTCAAGAAATTCCTGTCTCGAACGGCTGGGGTGAGTTTGAAATATCTTGCAGGAACTCCGGTGCATGATATTACAAACAGTTTTAAACTTTACCGGAAATCGATGCTTGACAAAATCAAGATTGAAAGTGAAAACGGTTTTGAGATCGGAATGGAAATAGCGGTAAAAGCACATTTTTCGGGCTACAAAGTAGGTGAAATCCCCTGCACATGGACTGACAGAACGGATGGACAGTCGAGATTTCGATTGTTTAAATGGATGCCAAAATACCTGCGATGGTATTTTTTCGCTTTAAAGAAGAAATTACATATACCTGTAAAATGATTGCTTTAAAAATGATTGCCGAAGAAAAAAGCGTTCAGCAAACAAAATTTTTTGAAATTACAGCGATACTTTTGCCCATAATTTTGATTGTGATTTTTGTAAATCTTTATGGCCTGAAAATTCCATATCAGGATGAATGGGAAATCGTCGGAGCAATTGAGAAAATGCACAATCACAGCCTGACAACAGCAGACCTGTGGGCTCAGCATAACGAACATAGGATTTTTTTTCCAAGAATAATAATGCTTTTTTCCGCAAAATTTTCGAAATGGAACATTTCGCTTGAATTGTACGCGAACATAATTATTGCAACGGCAATATTAATATTACTTTTATCGATATTAAAAAGCACAGTCGAAAATACGCCGCGATTATTAAAATTATTCACGGCCTTGATAGCATTCTCCATGGTTCAAAATGAAAACTGGGCATGGGGATGGCAAATGCAAATTTTTCTTTCGGCATTCGGTACAATTTTGGCGGTATGGGCCGCAAATAAATGGCAGGGACAAATTAAAGGCCTTTTAACAGTAATAATCGGCGCGGTAATTTCAAGTTATTCATTTAATTCGGGTCTGGGGACGTTCATAGCGGTTTTATTGATTTTTCTGCTTCAAAATAAATGGAAGCTGATTCATATCTTAATACTAATCGTAGTTTTTGCAGGAGCGATATCATTATACTATTACAATTACAGAAAACCGGTTTTACATCCTTCACTGCTTTTTTTTGCAGATCACCCGCAGCTTTATCTCAAGTACGTTTTTACATGTATGGGTAGTTCGCTTGCGTGGAATTATTCATCAGCACAGTTGATAGCTGAAATTTCTATCATTATTATAGTCTGCGCAATTATTTTTTTATGGAAAATGGACAGATCGAAAATAAGCATGTTAGCGCCATGGTTCGCTTTGGCATTGTACGCATGCATAACGGCTTTAGCTATAGGAATAGGGAGATCAGGGTTAAATTCGCGGCAATCCATGGCAAGCAGATATACTACAATTACATTGTATCTGCCCCTTTGCGCGATTATCTTGTTTCCGTATGCGGCAGGGTTGATTACGCATCTGAATAAATTCAACAAAACAGTTTTTATGTTAATTCTCCTTTCAACATATATGCTTAGCTATTGCAAAGGAATAATAGAAATGAGAACGAGATACATGGACACAAGAAAAGCTGCTGCATACCTTTCAGATATCAAAGCGGCTAAGGATGAAGAATTAAATATTTTGTTTTATGACCCGAACGTATTAAGAACAAGGGTTCAGATTTTATTCGATATGGGCATAAAGTTTTAATGAAAGATTAATATGTCGCAAAACAAATTAGTAAATCGATATAAAGTAAGGATGAAAAAAGTAAAGAAAAATGAGCCGCAAACACAATCTGCTTGGAAGATTTTTTTTGAATCACATCAAGATTTTGTAAATGCTTCAATCATAATTTTGGCAGGTATTCTGAAGTTTCCAAAAATCCTTATATTGCCATACAGTTCACTGGATGCTTCATGGGTTATAGGTTTGAGCATGGCAAAATCGGCCGGACTTCAATTTGGAAAGGATATAGTTTTCCCATTCGGGCCTTTGGGATTTATTTATTTTCCTTTCTACTGCAAATTTTTATTGTGGGTCATTTCAGCTTCGTTTTGTTTATTTGGCCATTGGCTGCTGATATGCACGATAATAACTTTGATAAGAAAAACGGCAGCAAACACGATTGACTGTATACTGGCTTTTTTAACAATTTTGGTTACGCTTGGGCAAACGACAATTGAATATAAAGTGATTTTTTCAGCGATTATATTGCTTTACCTTTCGATTTCATATCCGTTTAAACCAAAAGTGCAGCCTGCGATATATTTATTTAGCGTTTTTTTGATGGCGGTTGTGAGTTTGATAAAATTTACCGCTGTGATGGTTTCGGCGAGCGTCTTTGTTATTGTTTTTATTATCTTAATTTATAAAAAACAAATATTAAATTTTGTTTACCTGCTGGGAGGTTACATTATTTCGCTTGTCATTTTGTGGCTGGCGGCAGGTCAAAAGCTGTTCAACTTATTCGCTTACCTTCAAAACAGCTATGAAGTATCGGATGGCTATAATTACGCAATGGCTTTTGATGGGCCGGGCTTTGAGGTTTTCACGGGATTTCTAATTTTAGCGATATACGCTGTTTTACTATCGAGCGCAATTTACAAAAACATTAAATCGCTGAAATATTATATGTTTATTTTTGGCGGTTTTGTCTTCGTAAGTTACAAACATGGTTTGATTCGTCATGATATCAGCCATATTTATATTTATTATTCTAATGCAATACTTCTCTTTTGCTGCATGTATATAAGCTGTAAAAAAGAAGCAAATATTTTAATTAAAAGTATCATTCTTGGAGTTCTAACAGTACCTGCAATTTTTAATTTAAATTATTCTGCCAAATCGCTGATTCCAAATATTCGTACTTCATTTGAAAACTTTGGCTCTGCGGTATCACTCGTTTTTGATAATCAGCAGGGAAGAGAAAGAATTCTGAGTGAAGCAAAAATTAAAATGCGAGAGACAAATACGTTGAGCAAAACTACCCTGGATTTCATCGGCAGCAAAACTATCGATGTGCTGCCATGGGATATTTCGACGGCATTCGCATATAATTTAAATTGGAGACCGAGACCTGTTTTTCAATGTTACAGCGCATATACCGCAAAGCTGGATTTATTGAACGCAGAGTATTTCGAGAACGAAAACGCACCGGAACTGCTGCTATATACGCATAGAGGGGTTGATAAAAGGTATCCTGTATTCGATGCTCCGGCGACTTTCAGAACAGTTCTAAATAATTATGAGCCGATTGGATCGGACAACGGCTATGTGATTATGCAAAAAACAGAAAGACCAAATTTAACACAGCTTAAGTATGTTTCCAGCGTTGAAGGGAAATTCGGGCAGGCGGTCACGGCTCCCAAAACAGATGGTTTGCTATTTGCCAAGGTTTATGCAGATTATAATTTATTGGGTAAAGCCGTGAAAATATTTTACAAGCCGCCAAAGGTAAATATAAAATTAATAATGCAAAAAAGAAAATTCAAATACAAGTTTATTTTCCCAACCGCCGGCAATGGTATTTTTGTCTCGAGTTTTATGTATGATTTAAGAAGTTTCGTGGAAGTTTGGCAGGGAAAATCTTTTTATAAAATTGATGCATTTACGGTTTTTTCAGAAAATCCTGCATTTTATAATGAGAACGTCAAAGTAGAGTTTTATGAAGCAACTATGCAACCGGTAAAATAATATTTTTAGGATAGGCTCTATTTTATTTCAAGCCAATCTAAATACGGTTTCCATTGGTTTTCTTTTGACTTCACACTTTTGATAATTTCAACAGCTTTATTGTAATTTCTATCGAAATTTCCAATAAGTTCTACGGCCTGATTCGGCTCGTACGTCATTTTCCGCCCGGTAAGAGATGTACTTACAATCGGTTCATAAATATACCTCGGGTCTGGGTCTTTCGGTCTGCCTGCGAAATCGACAAAATTCCTTAAATGCTTGAGTTTGCCCTTAAAGCCTGAAAGCAGTGAAACGTCAGCGGTATCATGATCAATAACAATACTGATATTCTGTTTTAAATCCTGTTTGCCAATGTTAATTATTGTTGAAACATTGCTGCCATCGTAACTCCAGCAGTTTTCCGGAGATTCTGAATTATAAGATATTTCTACATCATTCAACTTAACGGATTTTGGAGGATAAGTATTTACAAGTCTAATTTGATACTTTCGCTGTGTGGGCATATTTTCAAAACTGCCTTTTACAGGATTAATCGTTATGACGCTTTTTCCCTCTTTATATTCTGAAGTAATATCTGTAAACGCGAATTTTCCATCTTTATAATTATTGTCATTTCCTGCGTCTTCATAAAGACTGAAGCTGCCCTTTTCGCCTGGATAGACATCGAGAATTATATCCTCAAACGGTTTGTCATCAATCCGCATTTATGTCATTAATCAAAGGTATAATAGAACCTGCTTTGACATAAACAGGAATCTCATCAATGGCGAAAGGTCTTTCGATTACAGCGGGTCCTTGGAAAACTTTGCCTGTTTCAAATTCAACCCACGTTCCCTTCGGCAGCCAGGTTTTCTGCATTACAAATTTTTTGCCATTTTCAATCGGGGCGGCAACAGGATTTACAAGCAGACTATCACCATACATATATTCAGTCTTAAACGAATATGCTTCTTCATTTTCAGGCCAATCATAGTACATCGGTCTGCAAATCGAAATGCCGGTATCGTAAGCCTGACGCGCGGATGTATAAATGTATGGCAAGAGCGCGTAACGCAAATCATAAGAGGCTCGCATGGCCTGGAAATATTCCATTGGATAAGCCCATGGTCTGCGTTCAATATCGGCATTAGCAGTTGCATGAGTTCTGAAAACAGGGCTGAAAATTCCCCATTGAATCCAGCGCGTATAAAGTTCGGGATTATGCGGAAAGCCTATGCCATTTCTGCAATAATGTCCCCCAATATCATGACTCCAGAAACCGAAGCCAACGTTAGATGCGGTTGATGTAAAATAAGGCTGATAAGCGAGTGATTCCCAAGTTATTATCGTATCGCCGGAAAAACCAATTTGATATCTGTGATTACCCAGTCCGCCCCATCTATGGAATATCAGGGGGCGTTTAGTATTTTGGCGTTCCATGTCGCTGAAATGAACATAGTTTAAATAAAAGGTCGGATTAACTCCTTCAATTTTTGTTGTGCTCCATTGCTGCCAGTCAAGCCACCAGAAATCGACGCCCATTTTTTCCATTGGGTGCAAAAGAAGCTCCATATAATTTTGAGCAAAGTTCTTATTAACAATATCAAATGGTACATATTTTTTCGTATTCGGATCTATGCCCATGCGTTTTGCGAATTGCTCATATTGCTCTTCATGAGGCTGAATACCGCTGGCCGGGTGAATATTCAAACATGTCTTTATGGAATTTTCGTTTGTCCATTTTAAAAATTTTTCAGGATATGGAAAATAATTCTTATTCCATGTAAAACCTGTCCAGCCTGAAGACTGGCCTGCCTGATCTTCTTGCTCTACACCATTTGCATCATACCATTCCGGCAATGACGTGATGTGCCAATCCATATCTATTACAAGCACATCCAGTCCCAGATCGTAACGTTTAAATTGCTCAATTAAGTCACGCATCTGTTGGTCATCATAATTCCAATATTTTGACCACCATACGCCAAAAGTAAATTTTGGAGGCAAAGCTATCCTTCCTGCGACTGTGATAAAATCCTTCATCGCGGTTTTGTAATCATAGCCGTAGCCGAAAAAATAAACGTCCTGTTTTTGACCTTGCGGCCTTGGTGTAACCCATGGCCATTCGGAGTTATCAAATACGGGATTATTGCTGTCGTCCACAAAAGTCCAGCCATTGCGTGAGATAAGACCTGTGCATAATTCTATTTCTTTATTTTCTGACATATTCCATGAACCATTGAATTGATCAAGTGTTCTTGCTGTACCTAAAAGATTTTTGTCATCAATATCGCCGAAGTGCCATTTTGTTTTTATTCCTGCTGTATTAACATCGATGGTTAAATTGTTTTTTGTGAATTTCCCCGTGCCTAGTTTATAACGTAAAAGAAGTTTATCGGTTACGACTTCAAGAAAACCATTTTTTTCTTCAACGCTAAAATTCGGAGTTTCGGTTTTGCGATTGATAAAAGTAAGGCTTGCGCGGTCTTCAAATTTTTTATCTTCTGCCCATTCAAGCCTTAAGCAGCCTGAAGTTAAAACCGTTATGCGAATGTCATCACGAATAATAACAGCTTTTTCATCAGCATTGGAATTATAACCCAGACAAAAAGCAGGCCCGCTTATAATACCTGCTAAATACACAATACCTATTGAGGAGTTTTTTAAAATGGACATTGTCTTAATCCTTTAATTAGTTCTTTGTGATTATACCCGCTTTTTAAAAATTTCCATTACAAAAAACAAGGGATTTTATAACTTCAAAATAAATTTACTTTGAAGACGGATATCCTCCGATGAACTGCCCAGCGATACTTTAAATTCGCCCGGCTCTGCAATCCACTGATGCTTTTCAACGCTATAAAACGAAATCTGCTCTTTGCTGATATCAATATGAATCGTTTTTGTTTCACCTGCTGAAAGTGTTACTTTTTCAAAACCCTTTAACTCTTTCGCAGGTCTTTCTACAGAACAATTAACATCGGTGATATAAAGCTGCACTATTTCTGTCCCTTCCATATTGCCGCTATTTTTGATATCCGCTGATATTGTAATATTTTCATTGTTATCCATCACAGTTGGAGAAATTTTTAAATTACTGTATTCAAATTTTGTATATGATAGACCATGACCAAAGCTGAACAAAGGTTTTGTTTTCGCTTTTTCAAAACCTCTGTACCCTGCGAAAATTCCTTCAGTATATTTGATGTGTTTGTCGCCATCTTCATCATGATAATAATTAAATGCCGGCAAATCTTCGAGTTGTTTCTCGAAAGTTATCGGCAGTTTGCCCGAAGGATTAACCTTGCCAAATATAATTTCAGCCAGTGCCGTCGTGCCATTCTGACCCGGATACCAGTTATGAATCAGAACGTTTACATTATCAAGCCAACCCTTTGTCGCAAAACTTCCCCCTGCCGTAACAGCAACGATTGTGTTCTTGTTCAGTTCAGATGCTTTTTTGATAATCGCAATTTGCTCTGGCGGTAACTCATAAGAACGATCGCCTCCTTCATGCTCGGTTGAAGGATTGAATCCTGCGCAAACTAAAACCGCGTCTGCCTTTTTCATAGCTTCGATGTTGGCGGAATCAGAAACGTTGGCATCTTCGAAATTAACAACTTCAAATTTCCCAGCCGCCAGTTCTTTTACAGCTTCAACGGAATTAATTACTTTGAATGTTTCGGTATAAGAACTTCCTCCGCCTCCATGCGATCCCGTTTTCATAGTTGCATTTGCCCCGATAACCGCGATGCTTTTAATTTTATCAGGATTCAATGGCAATATATTCTCATTGTTCTTAAGCAGCACGATTCCTTCACGTGCCATTTGCAAAGCGACTTTCGCGCTTGCCGGATTATCAAGCGGGATTGTTTCATCTTTTTGCGGCCTGTCAAGAAAGCCCATCTTTATAATCATTCTCAAGATTCGTAAAACCTTATCGTTTATTTCCGCTTCACTGATTTGACCGGCTTTAATCGCAGGCAATAGGTTTTCTTTATTCATGAATTTGCCGTTTGGCATTTCAATATCAAGCCCGGCCTTTGCCGCCGCAACACCATCGTATGTTGAACCCCAATCGGACATAACAAAGCCGTCGAATCCCCATTGGCCTTTCAAAACTTTGTTGATTAAATAATCATTCTGCGATGCGTGTATGCCGTTTATTAAATTATAAGATGTCATGACCGCGCAAACCTTCGAATCCTGCACAGCATGTCTGAAAGCTTCTAAATAAATTTCATGCATCGTTCGTTCATCCATATCCGAACTGATATGATGCCTGTCGTATTCCTGATTATTACCCATATAATGTTTGATTGTAGCCATTACCTGCTCCGATTGAACGCCCTTGATTACCGAACCGGATATTTCAGAAACAAGGTAAGGGTCTTCACCCATATACTCGAAGTTACGTCCGCACAATGGGCTTCGATAAATATTAACCCCAGGCATAAGTAGAATATGCACACCTCGTGCTCTTGCGTCTTTGCCTATTGAATTACCGAATTGAACAGCCAGTTGCCGATTCCATGAAGCGGCCAAACCTATTGTTGCCGGATAAGCGGTTGTTTTGCCAAACGTTCTGCATCCAACCGGCCCATCAGACATTTTGATTTCAGGTATCCCCAGCCTCTGCATCGGACGAATATAAAAATCATTATAGCCGACGATATAATCGATTTTTTCTTCGAGGGTCATTTGTGAAAGCAGAGACTTTGCTTTTTGCTCAACGTTTGAAGTTTGCTCGTTTATGCCGTAAGAATTTAAAACCATAAGATTGATTCCGAATAAAACAGAAATGATTTTTCGTATCGTATTCTTTTTCATATATCCCTTTCCCAATCAAAGATACTCTGATTAATTTATTCCCCTTATGCTTATGATAAACAACTTGCGCAGATAGTCAAAATTTTATTTTAGCAACCCGTTGCTAAAACAGGAAATTTCTGATTACTATTAATTTTTTGCCTTATTTTTAAGACCACCATTTAGATTAGAATAAAATTTCTTCTTGAAAGGAAGATGTGATGGAAATGAAAAAAGGCCAATTCCCGTGTTCCTTTTGAGAGGCTGTACATAAAATTACGAATTATTGATGTTTCAAAAACTACCATTTACATATCTCGCTCGCCATGGTGAAACCGCATGGAGCCTTACCGGTCAGCATACCGGCCTGACTGATTTGCCCTTAACCAAACAGGGCGAGCAAAACGCACGAAATCTGGGCGAAAGATTAAAAGGAATAAACTTTGCGCATGTATTAACCAGCAATTTGCAGCGTGCCGTTAATACTTGCAGGCTTGCAGGTTTTGAAAAAGCCGCATTAATCGATAAAGAGCTTGTCGAGTGGAATTACGGCGAGTATGAAGGCCTTCGTACTTCTGAAATACGCCAGAAGAGGCCAGGCTGGGAAATTTTTCAAGATGGATGCCCCGGCGGAGAAACAATTCCTCAAATTATGTCGCGTGCGGATAGGGTAATCGCAAGGATTAGGGCTTTTAATGATAATGTTCTCATTTTTTCCAGCGGCCATTTTATAAAAATTCTTGCTCTTCGCTGGCTCGGACTTGATTCCACACCTACGTGCAAGTTTTTTATGCTATCAACCGCAAGTTTGAGCATATTAGGATATAAAGGTGATTTAGGACATCCGGTCATCTGGCTGTGGAACGATGACCATCACGTTATGAAATGACTTAAAAGACTAAGATTAAAGTCTGAAGTTTAACTTACGGCTCTACAAACAATTCTTCAAGGAGCATATCAATTGATGCGTTGAGTTTTTCATCAATTTCGTACTCGCCCATACTGATTTGCCTGCGAACAGTGGTTATCTTTTCATATCTCACTTCCGGCAACTGGGCGATTTTGTTCAGCAATTGTCCAAGGCCGGTTTTTGTCGAGCTTTGAAGCATTTCTTCTGTTTTCATGTCATCCGTATGATCTAAATGTTCGAACTCATTGAAGTTGAGTCTGTTATTGGAAGATAATCTTGCATCTGAATTTTGAGTTCTAAATTGTTTCATTACGCTAAAACCTTTCTGCATACTATTTAGCCCGAGAATAATCCATTTTCCAGGCCAAATCCGAGGCTCAAAACCTACTCGGGTTTTCCAAGCCCCTATATGTTGTGTCCCATCAGTCCGTTTTGGCTTTGAATTTATTACTTCCAATACTGATATCGTCTGTAGGAAAATCAAAACTTTAAAAAAGTTTCAATTTTTTTGAATATATTTAAATCTAGTGTTTTTGAGCAAAAACTGCGTTTTTAGCCTTATTAATGCAGTTTAACAGGGCTGTTTATTTTAATTTAACTTGAGCCTGAGCTGGTGATTTGGCGAATTTAACAAGACACAACATATTGTGTATGCACGTCCTAGAACAAGAATAATTCTGTTTCATTTTTAAATGAAAAAACCCTAAAAAAAAGCTTTTAAATATCTTGACAAACTGAATTTAAAGATTATTTTTATACGTTCTTTTGGATGATAAACGGGGTCGTAGCTCAATTGGCTAGAGCATCGGACTGTCGATCCGAAGGTTGAGGGTTCGAGCCCCTTCGACCTCGTTCATTAAAGCCTTGCAGGCAAATAGCTTGCAAGGCTTTTTTGTTTTACTAGTTTCCTCAAAAAAGCTAGTGCACCAAAACAATAGAGCAAAAAAATGAAAAACGAAACAAAATTATATCTATTATGGCTCTCGGTCAGCGTAACACTTGCGGTAATCTTCGAATCACCCGCAGTGGCATTAATCATAGGTGCGGTTATCGCCCTGACCGGGGGCAACCCTGCAAGGAAACAAACTTCCAAAGCTTCAAAATACATGCTTCAGACAGCCGTTATACTACTTGGCTTCAAACTGCAAATTGATGTTGTACTGAAAGTAGGGTTATCTTCAATCTGGATAACTATGATTAGCATCGTATTTACAATGCTGTTGGGATGGCTGCTTGGTAAAATGTTTAAAACCGATGTTCACCTCACGACTCTTTTAAGCAGTGGAACCGCTATTTGCGGCGGAAGTGCAATCGCAGCAATGGCACCGGCAATAGGAGCATCGCCAACTATTACAGCCATTTCGTTAGCAGTGGTGTTTTTGCTGAATGCCGTTGGACTTCTAATATTTCCAGAAATAGGTGCATTTTTCCATCTCACGCAATCTCAATTCGGTATCTGGAGTGCACTTGCCATCCATGACACTAGCAGTGTAGTAGGTGCCGCTTCAATCTATGGCACAACTGCATTGTCAATCGCAACGACTGTAAAACTGACACGAGCCTTGTGGATATTGCCTTTGTCGTTCGCGGGCTCATATATTCATAAATCAAAATCAGCTGCGAAGTTCCCGTGGTTTCTATTGGGCTTTCTGGCGACATCAGCAATAAACACATATGTTACTTGCCATCCTTTCAGCGTTGTATTCTCCGGTTCAGCATTTTTTGGCAAACGGCTAATGGTTGCGACTCTGTTCCTCATAGGCCTTGGTCTGACAAGGAGTGAACTAAAAAATATTGGAATAAAACCACTGATTCAGGCTATTATTCTGTGGCTGATTGTAGCATCAATAACCTTAACGTTTATTATTTATGGAATATTAAATATAAATGTTTAAT